>NZ_JBSFHW010000006.1:29636-370358 GCF_053597275.1 Streptomyces sp. NPDC001492
GCGAGTCAGGCAACCCCGGCTCCGGCTGAGGGCGCCGAGGCGGCTCCGGCTGCTCCGCGGCGGACGCGGTCGGCGGGGGAAGGATCGGCGAGTCAGGCAACCCCGGCTCCGGCTGAGGGCGCCGAGGCGGCTCCGGCTGCTCCGCGGCGGACGCGGTCGGCGGGGGAAGGATCGGCGAGTCAGGCGGCTCCGACCCCGGCTGAGGGTGCCTCGGCTGACCGGAAGGAGTCGACTCCGGCGGCGGGCGCCTCGGCCGATCAGGAGCCGGGTGCCTCCGGTGTGGCAACGCCGCGGCGCACACGGAGCGCGAGCGAAGGCTCCGCCTCGCAGACCCCTCGGACCCAGTCGCCGGAGGCCCCGACCACCCGACCCGCACCCGCCCCCCGCAGTTCGGACGCCCCGTGGCACCACGCCCGCCCGGCTTTCGACGAGCCGGAGACCGGACCGAGCCCGGAGACCGAACTGGGCTCGGGGACCGAGCCGAAGCCGGAGACCGAGCCCGCCCCAGAGACCGAGCCGGACGCGGAGACCGAGCCGGACGCGGAGACAGAGCCGAGGCCCGGGACGAAATCGAACCCCGGCGCCACCTCCGAAGACCCGTCCACCCAAGACCCGTCAGCGAATCCCGAAGACCCCGCAGGAGGCCCGCAGTGACCGACGCTCTGGACGTCACCCTGCGACTCCTCATCGTGTTCGTCGTCTTCCTCACCTTCCCCCTGATCGTCGGCCAGACCGAGCACAAGGTCATGGCCCACATGCAGGGCCGCCTCGGCCCGATGTACGCCGGCGGCTTCCACGGCTGGGCCCAACTCGTCGCAGACGGCGTGAAGTTCGCGCAGAAGGAAGACGTCGTCCCGGCGGGCGCGGACCGCCGCATCTTCCAGCTCGCCCCCGCCGTGGCGCTCCTCCCGTACCTCCTGGTTCTCCTCGCCATCCCCATCGGCCCCGGCGAGGGCGCCGTCGGTCAGGTCCTGGACGCGGGGATCTTCTTCGTCCTGGCGGTGATGGGCGTAGGCGTCCTGGGCTCCCTCATGGCCGGCTGGGCCTCCGCCAACAAGTTCTCCCTCCTCGGCGGCCTCCGCACCGCCGCGCAGCTTCTCGCCTACGAACTCCCGATGCTCCTCGCCGCCGCCTCCGTCGCGATGGCGGCCGGCACGGTCTCCCTCCCCGGCATCCTGGACGCCTTCCACTGGTGGTGGCTGCCCTGGCAGATCGTCGGCGCGATCGTCTTCTTCGTCGCCGGTCTCGCCGAACTCCAGCGCCCGCCCTTCGACATGCCCGTCGCCGACTCGGAGATCATCTTCGGCGCGTACACCGAGTACACCGGTCTGCGATTCGCCCTGTTCCTCCTCGCCGAGTACGCCGGAATCATCGTCCTGTGCGGCCTGACCACCGTCCTCTTCCTGGGCGGCTGGCACGGCCCCTGGGGCGCCGACGGCCTCGGCTGGGTCTGGACCCTGCTGAAGACGGCCGTCCTCGCCTTCCTCGTGATCTGGCTCCGCGTCACCTACCCCCGGCTACGCGAGGACCAGCTCCAGAAACTCTCCTGGACCCTCCTCGTTCCCCTCTCCCTCGCTCAGATCGCCCTCACCGGCATCGTCAAGGTGGTGATCTCCTGATGGCTGAGCCACTCCCGCCCACCCGCTCCCGCATCCCCGGCTCCGGCCTGGCCAAGGGCCTGGCGGTCACCCTCCGCACGATGACGCGGAAGACCGTCACCGAGCAGTACCCGGACGTCCAGCCCGACCTGCCACCCCGCACCCGCGGCGTCATCGGCCTGTTCGAGGAGAACTGCACCGTCTGCATGCTCTGCGCCCGGGAGTGCCCGGACTGGTGCATCTACATCGACTCCCACAAGGAGACGGTGCCGGCAGCCACCCCAGGCGGCCGCGAACGCAGCCGCAACGTCCTCGATCGCTTCGCCATCGACTTCTCCCTGTGCATGTACTGCGGTATCTGCATCGAGGTCTGTCCTTTCGACGCCCTGTTCTGGTCCCCGGAGTTCGAATACGCCGAGACCGACATCCACGAACTCACCCACGAACGCGACAAGCTCCGTGAGTGGATGTGGACGGTCCCGGCCCCGCCCGCCCTCGACCCCGGAGCGGAGGAGCCGAAGGAGATCGCCGCCGCCCGCAAGACCGCGGAGAAGCTCGCGGCCGCGCAGGCCGAGCCCTCGCAAACTGCCGACCCTGCCCCGCCGACCGAACCCGAGGGAGGCGCGTCGTGACCTTCATCGCAGCCACCGCAACGGTGGCGCAGGCCACGGCAACCCACGCGAGGGCAGCTCACGCCCACGCCACCACGGCCGCCGGCACCCACGGCTTCCTCTCGCCGACCGGTGTCGAGATCGCCTTCCTCCTCGTCGGCCTGGCCACCTTCGGGGCGGCCCTGGTCACCGTCACGACCCGGCAGCTGGTGCACGCCGCCCTGTGGCTGGTGGTCACCCTTGGGGGCCTTGCTGTCGAATACCTCCTGCTCACCGCCGAGTTCATCGCCTGGGTGCAGGTCCTCATCTACGTGGGTTCCGTCGTCGTCCTCCTTCTGTTCGGTCTGATGCTCACCAAGGCCCCGATCGGCCGCTCGCCGGACGCCGACTCCGGCAACCGGTGGGCCGCGCTCACCGTGGCCGTCGCCGCGGCCGCCGCCCTGGTGTGGGTCGTCGTCGACGCCTTCCGCACGACCTGGATCGACCTGGGCGGCCCGGCGGCCGGCTCCACCGCCGTCACCGGAGCGAGCCTCTTCCAGAACTGGGTCCTCCCCTTCGAGGCACTCTCCGTCCTCCTCCTCGCCGCCCTGGTCGGCGCGATCGTCCTGTCCCGCAAGGCGAAGGCGGAGATGAGCTCTCCTCCTGTGAACTCCCGGGCAGCAACCGGTAGTTCCCCATCCGTCCCGGATTCCCGTAATCACCCGATCGAGCGGAAGGGCCGGGTCGAGGGAACCAGCCCGGCCGAGCAGGAAGGCGCCCGCTGATGCACCTCGCCTATCCCGCCGTACTGTCCGCCCTCCTCTTCTGCACCGGCCTGTACGGCGTCCTCGCCCGCCGCAACGCGATCCTCGTCCTGATGTCCGTCGAGCTGATGCTCAACGCCGTCAATCTCAACCTCGTCGCCTTCGACGTCTGGCTCAGCAAGGCCGCCCAGGACAAGCTGCACTCCGGCCAGGCACTGACCCTGTTCACCATCGCCATCGCCGCCGCCGAGATCGGCATCGGCCTGGCGATCGTCCTCGCCGTCTACCGCAACCGCGGCACCTCCGACATCGACAAGCTCCGCGACAGCGCCGAGGGCCACGAGAGCGACGGCCCCGACGGGGGCGCCCTCACGGCGGAAGAGACCGGGAAGGCTGAGGCCGCCGCGTGACCACGACCACCCTCGCCGTCCTCGTCCCGCTGCTGCCGTTCCTGGGCGCCGCCTGCGGACTGCTCCTGGGCCGCACGGCACCCGGCTTCGTCCGCCCGCTCGCCGTCCTGCCGACCCTCGCCTCCCTCGTGCTTGCCGTGCTGGTCGCCGTGCGCCAGGGCGGCGGCCAGGCGATCGACTCCGCCACCGAGCTGACGCCCACCGGCTCGGTCCCCATCGAACTCGCGCTGCACATCGACGGCTTCGCCGCCCTCGTCGCCATCCTGGTCGGCGTCGTAGCAACCTGCGTGCAGATCTACTCGACGGGCTACCTGCGCGAGGACCCCCGCTACCCCTCGTACGCCGCCCTGGTCTCCCTCTTCACCTCCGCGATGCTGCTCGTCGTCTACTCCGGCGACCTGATCGTGCTGCTGGTCGGCTGGGAGATCATGGGCATCTGCTCGTACTTCCTGGTCGGCCACTACTGGGAGACCCCGGAGGCCCGCGCCGCCTCCATCAAGGCCTTCCTGGTGACCAAGCTCGGCGACGTCCCCTTCCTCATCGGTCTGTTCGCCCTCGCCACCGATGCCGGCTCCTTCCGCATCACCAAGGTCCTCGGCACCGTCACGAGCGGCGGACTGCACCACCCGACACTGATCGCCCTGCTGCTCCTTGCGGGTGTGGCGGGCAAGTCGGCGCAGTTCCCGCTGCACACCTGGCTCCCCGACGCGATGGCGGGCCCGACGCCCGTCTCCGCACTGATCCACGCCGCGACGATGGTGGCCGCCGGCGTCTACTTCATCGCCCGCCTCCTCCCGGTCTTCGAGGCCTCACGGGTCGCGATGGTCGTCCTCGCCGTCATGGCGGCCGTCACGATGGTCGGCTCGGGCCTCGCCGCACTCGCCCAGGACGACATCAAGCGCGTCCTCGCCTACTCGACGATCGGGCAGCTGGGCTATATGACCGGTGCCCTCGCCGTCGGCGACCGCGGAGCGGCCGTCTTCCACCTCCTGTCCCACGGCGCCTTCAAGGCGCTGCTGTTCCTCGCGGCCGGCGTGATCATCCACGCCGCCGGCACCAACTCGCTGGCCACCATGTCCCGCATGCAGAACCTGCGCGAACGCATCCCGGACGCCTACTGGACGATGACCGTGGCGCTTCTCGCGCTCGCCGCGATCCCGCCCTTCAGCGGCTTCTTCTCCAAGGAGTCCGTCCTCGGTGCCGCCGAACACGTGGCCACCGGCCACACAGGGCACGCCCCCGTCGCCGCAGGCTGGATCACCCTCGTCGCCGGCCTGCTCACCGCCGTACTCACCGCGGCGTACGCGACGCGCCTGTGGCTGCTGGCCTTCCACGGCCGGGGTGCCGAGGCCCCCGACCACGGCCGCCAGCCACTGACCATGACCGTGGTGCTGTGGGTGCTCGCCGTACCCTCCCTGGCGCTCGGCGGACTCGCCTACCGCACGCTGCCCGACTGGTTCGACGGCCGTGACCTCACCCCGACACTCACCACCTCCGTGCTCGGCACGGGCGTGGCCCTGGTCGGCGGCATCGTCACCTATGCGGCCTGGCGGCACACCACGGCCCTCGTGTCCCGGGTTCCGCTCGGCGCGGTCGCGGCCCACCCCGAGGGCGACGCCGGACTCGTCGAGGCCGAGGCCATCGCCAGCCACGCGCCCGCATACGGGGGAGTGGCCTACGCGCCCGACCCGGCGGACCCGGGACGGCTGCTGCTCGGCCCGCTCCACCGGCATGCAGCCGTCGGCTTCCACCTCGACGCCGTGTACGCAGCCCTCTTCGTCCGCCCCGTCCAGGCCGGAGCGAGTCTCGTCCGCTTCCTGGACCGCGAGGTCGTCGAGACCTACGTACGCGGCGCGGGCGCCCTGCCGCGTGTGCTCGGTGCCGCCGTACGGCGCGCCCAGACCGGCAATGTGCAGACCTATGTGAGCGCGCTGCTCGCCGGCACCGTCGTCCTGGCGGTCGCCGTCCTCCTCGTCGCCACGGGAGCGTGAGCAGGCGTGATCGATATCAACGAGTCCGTGATGCAGTTCCTTCTGGCGTTCGTCGTCGTCGGCCCGCTCCTCGGGGCCGTCGCCGCTCTCCTGCCCGCGCCGCCCGGACTGAAGGGGAAGTCTCCCGAGCAGGCCGTGCTCCGCCACGGCGTGACCGTGACCGGCGTGGTGCTCATCGCCGCGATCGTCCTCGCGCTCGGCTTCGACCACGACCACCCGTCGAAGATGCAGGCCACGACGGACATCAGCTGGATCCCCGCGCTCGATGTGCGGATCCACCTCGGCATCGACGGCATTTCCCTCCCCCTTCTGGTCCTGACCGCGCTGCTGACCTTCCTGTGCGCGCTGTACACCTACTTCAAGATGCCTGCGGGCCCGACCCCGAAGGCCTTCGTCGCACTGTTGCTCGTCCTCGAGTCCGGCACCCTTGCCAGCTTCGCCGTCCTCGATCTGCTGCTGTTCTTCCTCGCCTTCGAGATGGTCCTCATCCCGATGTACTTCCTCATCGCCCGCTGGGGCGGCGAGGGCAGGACCCAGGCCGCCTGGCGGTTCATCCTCTACACACTGCTCGGTTCGGTCGTCATGCTGCTCGGCCTGCTCCTGATCGGGATCAAGGCCGGCACATTCGACATGGTGGCACTCGCCACTGACAACGGCCGGTCGCTGACCACATCCGTGCAGGTCATCGCCGTTCTGGCGATCGGGATCGGGCTCGCGGTCAAGACGCCGATGTGGCCGCTGCACAGCTGGCTGCCCGACGCCCACACCGCCGCCCCGACCGTCGGCTCGGTCCTGCTGGCCGGTGTCCTGCTGAAGATGGGTACATACGGTTTCGTCCGGATCCTCCTGCCGATCGCGCCGGACGGTTTCCACACCTTCGCGCCCTATCTCGCCGCCTTCGCCGTCGTCGGGATCATCTACGGTTCGCTGGCCTGCCTGGCGCTCGCCAAGCAGGGCGCGAAGGGCGATCTCAAGCGCCTGATCGCCTACTCCTCCGTCGGGCACATGGGCTTCGTCCTGCTCGGCATCTCGACGATGACCCCGACCGGTGTGAACGGCGCCCTGTTCGCCAACATCGCCCACGGCCTCATCACCGGCCTGCTGTTCTTCCTGGTCGGCGCGCTCAAGGACCGCACGGGCACCACCGACCTCGACACCCTCGCCGAGGAGACCGGTGCCGCGCTCTACGGCAAGGCCCCCCGGCTCGGCGGCCTGCTCGCCTTCGGCGCTGTCGCCTCGCTCGGACTGCCGGGCCTGGCCGGATTCTGGGGCGAGATGCTGGCCCTGTTCGGCGCGTTCAAGCCCGCCCACGACCTCAGCCGGCCGGCCTTCCTCACCTTCATGGCGATCGCGGCCTTCGGAACCCTCCTCACGGCCGCGTACATGCTGGTCGTGGTCCGCCGCGTCTGCATGGGGGCCGTACCGCAGGAAGCGCCGCAGCTCGCCGACGTCCACACGTACGAGTTCGCGGCCTGGACCCCGCTCGTCGTCCTCACCGTCGCCGCCGGCCTGTGGCCCAAGGCCCTTCTCGGCCTGACCGACCCGGCCGTGCAGCAGCTCCTCTCAGGAGGCACCCGATGAGCTCCCTGGCCCAGCCGCTGGCCGCGAGCCTGGTCCAGTCCGTCGACTGGCTCGCCATCGCGCCACCCACCCTCACGGCGGTCGTCGGACTCGTCGTCCTTGTCGCCGACCTGTTCGTCGCCGACGCCAGGAAGGCACTCCTCGGCTGGGTGTCGGTCGCCGGCCTCGCCGCCTCCGCGCTCCTGTTGCTTCCCCTCCTGGACGGCGACCGCAGCACCTTCTGCGTGAACGGCACGCACGCGTGCAGTTACACCGCGGACCGCTTCACGCTCGTCATCCAGTTCCTGGTCCTCGGTGGCGCCCTCCTCGCCGCCCTCCTGTCGGTCACAGCCCTGAAGGACGCCGACAGGCAACTCCCCGAGGGGGAGTACTGGTTCTTGCTGCTCTCCTCCGCGGCCGGCGCCGCCCTCCTGCCCGCCTCCCGCGACCTCGCCACCCTGATCGTCGCCCTGGAGGTAGCCTCCCTGCCCGCCTTCGCCCTCGTCGGCATCCGGCACGGCGACAAGAAGTCCTCCGAAGCTGCCCTGAAGTTCTTCCTGTCGTCGGTCACCGCGACCGCCGTCAGCCTCATGGGCATCAGCTTCGTGTACGCCACCACCGGCACCCTCTACCTCACCCAGGTCGCCGACCGGATCCAGCACGTCGACGGACAGCTCCACACGCTCGCCCAGACCGGAGTCGTCCTCACCCTCGTAGGCTTCGCCTTCAAGACGGCCGCCGTGCCCTTCCACTTCTGGGTCCCCGACACCTACGTGGGCGCGCCTCTGCCCATCGCCGCCTATTTGTCGGTCGTCGGCAAGGCGGTCGGCTTCTCCGGCCTGATCCTCGTCACCGTCGTCGCGTTCCCCTCGTACGCCGACGTCTGGGGTCCCGCGCTCGCGGCGCTGGCCGCGCTCACCATGACGGTCGGCAACGTCGGCGCCCTGCGCCAGCAAGCCACGCGCGCGTACAGCGCGGTACGGCTGCTCGCCTGGTCGTCCGTCGGCCAGGCCGGCTACCTCCTCGTACCGATCGCCGCGGCCGCCTACTCCGACAACGCCGAACACTCGATCGGCTCCACGGTTGCCTACGCCCTCATGTACGCCGCCGTGAACCTCGGGGCCTTCGCGATGGCCGCACTGGTGGGCCGTACCAGGTCCGCGAACCGCATCACGGACTACCGCGGCCTCTATGCGAGCAATCCGATCGCGGCCCTGCTGCTGGCCTTCTTCCTGCTCTGCCTGGCCGGACTGCCCCCGGGCATCATCGGCCTGTTCGCCAAGGTGACCGTGTTCTCGGCGGCGGTCGAGGCCGGACTCGGCTGGCTGGCCGTGGTCATGGCCATCAACGTCGTCATCGCCCTGTTCTACTACCTCCAGTGGACGGCACTGCTGTTCCGCGCCCCCGAGGGCGAGCCCGTCAAACACCGCCTCCCCGCGCCCCTCACCGCGGCGATCGCCCTCACCGGCGTCCTCGGCATCGCCCTCTCCGGAGCACCCCAGCTGGTCCTGCGCTTCGCCGGCACAGCCCTCTTCTGAGGCGACGTCGGCCACCCAGGGGCGCCATCACCCGGACGGCCCACGCAGGCCGCCGTACGCACAAGGGAACTAGTGGCCCTCGCCTGGCGTTGACCAGTACGGGAGGGTCCACTGGACGTGACACCACGGCACCAGTGGCACCGAGATCAGCAAGCAAAGGGTTCCCCTGCTGCACGACTTGGAGGGCGTACCGTGCACCGCCGGCACAACGGGCTAAGGACCGCAGTTCTCCTCGGAGGACTGTCCGCCCTCATCATCGTCATCGGCAGCTTCTTCGGCCGTACGGGGCTCGTCGTCGCGGTTGTGATCGCACTGGGCACGAACGCGTACGCGTACTGGAACAGCGACAAGCTGGCGCTACGCGCGATGCGCGCGCGTCCCGTCAGCGAGTTCGAGGCTCCCGCCCTGTACCGCATGGTCCGCGACCTCTCCACCCAGGCCCGCCAGCCCATGCCGCGCCTGTACATCTCCCCGACGGAGGCGCCGAACGCCTTCGCGACGGGCCGCAACCCGCGCAACGCCGCCGTGTGCTGCACGGAAGGCATCCTGCGCATCCTGGACGAGCGCGAACTGCGCGGCGTCATCGGCCACGAGCTCAGTCACGTCTACAACCGCGACATCCTCATCTCGTCGGTCGCAGGCGCCCTGGCCTCCGTGATCATGTTCCTGGTCAATTTCGCCTGGCTGATCCCGGTCGGCAGGTCCGACGACGACGACGGCCCGGGCATCCTCGGCGTGCTGATGATCATGATTTTGGGCCCGCTCGCGGCCACCCTCATCCAGCTGGCCATCAGCCGCTCCAGGGAATACGAAGCCGACGCCTCCGGTGCCCAGTTGACCGGCGATCCCCTCGCGCTCGCCGGCGCGCTGCGCAAGCTGGAAGCAGGTACCCAGCAGCTGCCGTTGCCGCCCGAGCCGCGCATCGAGACCGCGAGCCATATGATGATCGCGAACCCCTTCCGCCCGGGCCAGGGACTCTCCAAGATGTTCTCGACACACCCGCCGATGGCGGAGCGCATCGCCCGGCTCGAGAAGATGGCAGGTCGCCCCCAGTGAAAACCATCCTGAACGTCATCTGGCTCGTCCTGAGCGGTTTCTGGCTGTTCCTCGGCTACCTGGCCGCGGGCATTCTCCTCTGCATCACGATCATCGGCATTCCGTTCGGCATCGCGGCGTTCCGCATCGGTGTCTACGCCCTGTGGCCCTTCGGGTACACGACGGTCGAGCGCCGTGACGCAGGTGCGCCCTCCTGCGTCGGCAACGTCCTGTGGCTGGTCCTCGCCGGCTGGTGGCTCGCGCTCACGCACATCGTCACAGGCATCGCCCTGTGCATCACGATCATCGGCATCCCGTTCGGCATCGCCAACTTCAAGCTGATCCCGGTCTCGCTCCTGCCGCTCGGCCGCGAAATCGTGCCGACGGACCAGCCGTTCGCACCTCGCTGACCGACTGGGACCCAGGGCGGGTACGGGCCGCTCGCCCCCGTCCGAGTGACCGGGTTTTCCACAGTCCGAGGGTTGTCCACAGCCCGGCCCGATTGTCAGTGGTGCCTTGCATCATGAACCCATGACCGAGAACGAGCAGTTGCTGGCACGGGTGTCAGCCAAGGCACACAACACCCGCCCATGGGGCTGGCCTTCACTCCCGGATACCGCCGACACGGCCACGCTGGCCCGCGCGGAAACCGCCCTGGGCTTCCCCCTGCCTCCTCTGCTCGCCGACCTCTACCTGCGCATAGCAGACGGCGGATTCGGCCCGGAGTACGGCCTGTTGCCCCTCCTCGACAGCCCGCCCGCCGGCGAGCCCGCCGCCGTGGTCCAGTACCTGGCCAACCGCGAGAGCGCCCGCAGAGACCCCGACTGGCCCTGGCCCGAAGGCGTCCTGCCGATATCCCACTGGGGCTGCGCGATGTACGCGTGCGTGGACTGCCGCACCCCGGAAGCACCAGTCCTCCTCTTCGAGCCGAACGCCGACCGCGCCGACCACGCCTGGTACGTCGACGCCACCAGCCTCACGGCCTGGCTGAGGTCCTGGGTGGACGGCAGGGGCTGGTACGAGGAGACGAACGAGGAGCTCGAGATGGCCCCTTGGACCGACTTCCGCATACGCACTACGGCGGCACGAGCGTCCTAGCAGCCGCGACACCATGCGGACGACATCGCAGCGAACCTTCTAGCGCGGCGCCTGCGCAGATCCCGCGAGCCGGCAGCCGGAAGAACGTGCTCTGCCCCGGCCCTGACGGCGGAGCATGCCCATCCTGGGTTGGAAGCCTTGATCAGGTGCCGCCCCGAACGGTGTTCGGCCCACGCCGCTACCGCGCAGCCACCCATCGCCGTACGCCATACGCGCCCACACCCACCGCCAACACTCCCGCGCCCACGATCACCGAAACCGCCGGCAGCGAGAACGCCAGCACCACGCACCCGAGAAGACCCACCGCAGGCAACAGCCGAGCCGTCAGGGCCGAACTCAGCGTCCAGGCAGAGGCGTTGGCCACGGCGTAGTACGCCAGCACACCGAAGGAGGAGAAGCCGATCGCACCCCGTACGTCCACCGTGGCGGCCAGGGCGGCGACCACGGCACCCACGGCCAGTTCGGCCCGGTGCGGCACCTGGTAGCGCTGATGTACGGCCGACAGCACGCCGGGAAGGTACCGGTCGCGGGCCATGGCCAGGGTCGTCCGCGAGACGCCCAGGATCAGGGCGAGCAGCGAACCAAGCGCCGCCACGGCGGCCCCCACCCGCACCACCGGAACCAGCCCGGGCACGCCGGCCGCCCGTACCGCGTCGGCCAGCGGAGCACCCGCACGCCCGAGGCCCCCGGCCCCCAGCACGGAAAGGACAGCCACCGCCACACACACGTACACCGCCAGCGCGATGCCCAGTGCCAAGGGGATCGCGCGCGGGATGGTGCGCGCCGGATCCCGTACCTCCTCGCCCAGGGTCGCAATGCGTGCGTACCCGGCGAACGCGAAGAACAGCAGCCCCGCCGCCTGCAGTACCCCGCCCACCCCGCCCGAGGTGCCCACGCCCAGGCGCCCCGCGTCGGACGTCCCGGACCCCAGGCACACCACCACGACAGAAGCGAGGACAGCCAGCACCACCGCCACGATCACCCGGGTGACCCATGCGGACTTCTGGACACCGCCGTAGTTCACCGCGGTCAACGCCACCACGGCCGCGACCGCCACGGCGTGCGCCTGCCCCGGCCAGACGTACGCCCCCACGGTGAGCGCCATCGCCGCGCAGGAGGCGGTCTTCCCGACCACGAACGACCAGCCCGCGAGATAACCCCAGAACGGGCCGAGCCGCTCACGCCCGTACACATACGTGCCGCCTGAGGCCGGATACAGGGCGGCCAGCCGCGCCGACGCCATGGCATTGCAGTAGGCGACGACGGCGGCGACGGCGAGGCCGAGCAGCAGCCCTGACCCTGCCGCACGTGCCGCGGGCCCCAGGGCGGCGAAGATCCCGGCACCCACCATCGAGCCCAGCCCGATGACGACGGCGTCGCCCACGCCCAGCGTGCGCCGCAGTTCGGAAGCAGAACCGGTCGATGCCATGCCTGGCACCCTACTGATCACTGCAACCGATGAGTGCCGCCGGGACGTCCTGCTCATCAACAGAGCAGGAACAGGCAAGGCAACAGAGCAAGACAACAGAGCAAGGCAAAGCAAGAGCAGCAACAAGCAAGAGCAGCAACAAGCACGTGGCGCACAGCGGATCTTGACCGAAATCTCACTGTCCGGAAAGTGCAGGCACAGTGCGGAAGGGCAGGTTCACGGCATGACCATCATCAGCTGGATCATCCTGGGGTTGTTGGCCGGAGCCATCGCCAAGTTCCTGTTGCCGGGCCGCGACCCGGGCGGCTTCATCGGCACGACGCTCATCGGCATCGCGGGTGCGTTCATCGGCGGCTGGGTCTCGGCCCGCTGGCTGGACCATCCGATCACCAAGAACTTCTACGACGGCGCGACATGGGCCGCGGCGATAGGCGGCTCACTCGTGCTCCTGATCGTCTACCGCATCCTGTTCGGCAACTCGCGCAACTGAGCACGACGAGCACGCCCCGGACCGCAGCCAGCAGGCGAGAAGGGTGGGCACCGGCCAGGTGCCCACCCTTCCTCGTGGACCGGCGGCCGAGGCCGGCCGGCCGGTGGCTGTCAGACGGTGCCGGTGAAGCAGTGGTTCACCGGTAGTTCACGAACTGCAGCGCGAAGTCGAAGTCCTTGCCCTTCAGGAGCGCGATCACGGCCTGCAGGTCGTCGCGGCTCTTCGAGCTGACGCGCAGTTCGTCGCCCTGCACCTGCGCCTTGATTCCCTTGGGGCCCTCGTCGCGAATGATCTTCGCCACCTTCTTCGCGTTCTCCTGGGAGATGCCCTCCTCGATCGACGCGAAGATCTTGTACTCCTTGCCCGAGAGCTGGGGCTCGCCCGCGTCCAGCGCCTTCAGTGAGATCCCGCGCTTGATCAGCTTGGACTGGAAGACGTCGAGGACGGCCTTGACCCGGTCCTCGGAGTTCGCCTCCATGAGGATCTTGTCACCGGACCACGAGATCGAGGCGCCCACGCCCTTGAAGTCGTAGCGCTGCGAGATCTCCTTGGCGGCCTGGTTGAGGGCGTTGTCGACCTCCTGCCGCTCGACCTTCGAGACGATGTCGAAACTGGAGTCGGCCATGTCCTGTGGCTCCTTGTATCGGTGCGTGATGGGGGTGCGTACGGAGGCGTATCGGCGTACGTGGGGGCGGGCGCCGAGCCCGGCGTGGTCCCGGGCCGCATCCGGACAAGCCTAGCCACCCGTCGTCCTCCGGGCGCAGATCAATCGGGTGGCGAAGCACCCCTCGGCATCGGGTATTGTTTACGTCGTTGCCAGAGAGCACCGCCGAAAAGCGGTTCGAACGGCAGCAAACCCGGCGGTGTGCCCGAGCGGCCAAAGGGAGCAGACTGTAAATCTGCCGGCTCAGCCTTCCCAGGTTCGAATCCTGGCGCCGCCACGCTGAAAGAGACCCCCTCTGACCTGTGTAAGAGCAGGATGGAGGGGGTCCTTTCGTGTTCGTACAATCTCATCCGAACGCGAACCGAAAAGCGAAAAGGGCGACTTGTCCTACCTGATCTCAGGTGGGTCCCACCCCTGATCAGGGCGTGCCCCCAGGGCGCCCCCCAGGCGCCCCCAGGGGACGGACCGGTCTCAGCCCATTCCCGCAGGCCAGCCTGAATCTGGCGGTTCGCCCGCTCCTGGGCATGTGCCAGAACCTTCGCGTAGACACGCAGCAGCACGGCAACGGAGTGGTCCGGCCCGACGGGCGACTTCGATCGGGTCGACTCCGTCATGGCCCGCCGTACGCTGACGGCGGTTCCTCGTCGGACACCGGGCAGGGAGAAGCGATGGGTACTGCGCCGAAGCGGCCGGGCCTACGGATCGTCAACGAACAGGACGTTCTCGCGCGGATGCGTGGGACCCAGGACAAGATCGCGGACGGGATCACCGCCTTCTCCGGGACCATGACGTTCGTGTATCTGCATGCCGCGTGGTTCACGGTGTGGATCGTGTGCAACGAGGGGGTCTTCGGGGACGGAGTGATCTGGGACCCGTTTCCCTTCGGACTGCTCACCATGATCGTCAGCCTGGAGGCGATCTTCCTGTCCACCTTCGTCATGGTGAGCCAGAACCGCCAGGCCGCCCGCGAGAACGTCCGCGCCGACCTGGACTTCGAGACCAACGTGCGCTCGGAGGTGTGGTCCATCCACATGGGCCGCGCCCTCGGCGTCGACCCCGTGGAGGTCGAGCGCCGCGTCCAGGAGATGCTCGCCGAGAACCGCGCCCGCCTGGAAGGCACCGGCCGGTCTTCCACGGGAAGCTGAAGGCCCGCCCTGGATCCGACGACATCGTCCTCCTACGTCGTCCCCCTACATCGTCCCCGTACACGGACCACGGCCGCGTGGAAGCATGGGAGGCATGTCCGGCCGAGCTGGACCTGTGCCCGAGGGAGTGAGCGCATGCGTCGTTCTCGCACCTCAGCCGGCGGCCGGCCATGACCGACCACCACGGCCCGGTGCTCTCCTCCGACCTCGTGGGCACGTCGGAGGGCGGGGCCGAGCCCGACATCGACGTCGCCGCGCCGCACGATACGCGCCGGGCGGCCGACCTGCTGCGCCTGCTGGTGTCCCTCGCCGCGCTCGGAGTGACGGTGCTGCTGGCGGTCGCCACCCGCGACTTCGCCCGCAAGGCCCAGCAGGGCCTGCTCTCCGCGGCCACCGCGCTGTCACCGGGGTTGCGCGACGGCCTCGTCGGCACGGTCCAGGTGATCGCCATTCTGGCGCCGGTCGCCGCCCTGGTCGTTCTCGTCGTACAGCGCCGCGTGGACGCGGTGTTGCGCGTGCTGCCCGCCGCAGCCCTGGGCGCGGCGATCGCCTGGACGCTCACCCGGCTCGCGCTGTCCGACAGCCGTCCCGAGCTGTGGCCGGATGTCCTGGTGGGCCGCGGCGGGCTGGTGCACGCGGGCTGGCCGTCGGCGGTGTACCTGGCGGCCTGCGCCTCGGCGGTCGTCGCCGCAGGACCGTGGCTACCACGGCCGTGGCGGCGGGCCCTGTGGGCCCTGGCCGTCGGCTGCGCCGCACTCGGCGTGCTGGCCGCCTCGCTCGTCCCGCTGGACGCGGTGGGTGCCCTCGCCGTGGGCGGCACCGCGGGTTCGGCGGTCCTGCTCATGGCGGGCGGTCCGGCCGACCGCCCGCCGCCCCGGGCCGTCGCGGATGCGCTCGTCGCCTGCGGAATTCCGCTCGCCGCCCTGCGCCAGGCGCCCGACCACCGGCAGCTCAGGGGCGAGGGGATGCTCTACGGCGCCGAGACCACCGAGGGTGCGCGGCTGACCGTCCGCGTCCTGGCCGCCGAGGACCGCAACCGCGACCTGTTCTTCCGGCTGGCCCGGCGCCTGCTGCTGCGCCATCCCGCCGACCCCGGCGAGCAGACGGCGCTCGGCGCGGCCGAGCACGAACTGCTCATGCTGGTCTTCGCCGGCCGCACCGGCGCCCGGGTCGCCGAGCCCGTCATCGCCTACCCCGTGACCGGATCGAGTGCGCTGCTGGTGACCGTCGGGCAGGATGCCCCCCTGCCGGACGAGGAATGGACCGATGCGCTGCTCGGCGCGGTGTGGACGTCGGTGGCCCGCCTGCAGGAACACCGGCTGGCGCACCGGGCGTTGCGCCCCGAGCACATCGTGCTCGCCCCGGACGGCAGGCCGCGGCTGACCGCCTTCGCACGGGCGCAGCTCAACGCCCTGCCCGAGGTCCTCGGCGCCGACCTGGCCGAACTCCTTGCCACGACCGCGGTACGGGTCGGCCCGCGCCGGGCCACGGCCTGCGCGCTGGCCGGGCTCGGCCCTACAACGTTGGCGACCGCCCTGCCGTATCTGCAGCCGCTGGCCCTGGTCGGCCCCGCGCGACGCGAGGTGGCCCGCTACGACCAGGCCCGCGCCCGCGAGGCCGCGCAGGGGGCCCGGCGGCGCACCCTGCGCCCGGGCGGCCGGCCGAACCTGATGCACGACCTCGCCGAGGAGGTGCGCACGGCGTGCGGTGCCCCGGCGGCCAAACCGGCCCAGCTCGCGCGGTTCACCTGGAAGAGCGTCCTGGGCCTGCTCGGCGCGTTTCTCGTGCTGCACCTGGTGTTGCCGCAGCTGGCCAACGCCCCGGCCGCGCTTGACGCACTGCGTGAGGCCGACTGGTGGTGGCTGCTCGCGGTCGTGCCCGTCACGTTCGTCTCGCAGGCGTTCTCGACCTGTCTCCAACTGGGCAGCGTCCCCGGGCGATTGCCGTTCTGGCCCACGTACCAGGTGCAGTTCGGGAGTTCGTTCCTGAACCGGATCACCCCGGGCAACGTCGGCGGCATGGCGCTGAACCTGCGCTATCTGCAGAAGACGGGCATCGAGACGGGGGCGGCCACGGCCTCCATCGGGGTGCAGAGCCTGGCCGGGGCGGTCTCCAACGCGGTCGTCGCCGCAGTGTTCTTCGCCGCGGCCGGACAGCACCACGGCGGGGTGCACCTGGACCTGCCCGCAGGCAAGTACGCCCTGCCCGTGATCGCGCTCGTGCTGGCCGCCGGAGGGCTGCTCGGCCTCACCCCACCGGGCCGCCGCTTCCTGCGCGAGAAGGTCTGGCCGTTCCTGCGCGCGGCCGGGACAACGCTGACCGGCATCGCCTCCGACCCCGCCAAGATCGCGATCGGTGTCGTGGGTGCGCTCGGCCTGCCGCTCGTCCAGGTCGTCGGCCTCGCGCTGAGCCTGCACGCGCTCGACGGCGACCTGCCCTTCGTGCAGGTGGGAGCCGCCTACATGGCGGCCCGCCTGCTGGCCAACGCGGCCCCCGTGCCCGGCGGCCTGGGCGCCCTCGAAGCCGGCTTGATCGCCGCCCTCACCGCCTTCGGCGTCCCCGCCGGCCCGGCGACCTCCGCGGTCCTGGTCTACCGGCTGCTCACCTTCTGGCTGAACGTCCCGCTGGGCGGGCTCGCCCTGGGCTTCGTACGGCGGCGCGGCTACGTGTGAGACGTACGGGCGCCACTCCTCGCCTCCCCAAGTGCGGTCCCGCAGCAGGCTGTTGTCAGGGGCGGCGATACCGAAACTCCGCCACGGCTTTTCCGAGGTCGTGTTCGAGCTCGCCAGGCTTTTGGAGGCCGCGGTCGGCCAGGTAGTCCAGGCGCTCGCGCGTTTCGGACAGCGCGATCAGGCCTTGGAACGCGGCGGCGTCGGAGCGCACGTGTGCGGGGTCCGTCAGCGTCAGCTCGTTGATGGCGCGCTTGGCTGCCCTGACGCCCGCGGGCGGGAAGTCGGCGATGCGCTTGGCCAAGCGGTCCACGAAGTCGTCCAGTTCGGTGTCGGGCAGGGCGCGGTTGATCCAGCCCTAGCGTTCGGCGAGGTCGGCGTCGAAATCGTCGGCTCCGGCGATGGCTTCGACGGCGCGGGCCCGGCCGAGTCGCCGCGTGAGGTGCTGGATCCCGCCGGCGCCGGGCATGGCGCCGGTACCGGACTCGAACTGACCGAAGACCGCGTTCTCGCGCGAAGCGAAGATCATGTCGCAGGCCAGGGCGAGTTCGTTGCCGCCGCCGCGAGCGCGACCGCGCACCTTGGCGATCGTGATCACAGGGACGTCCGCCAACCTGTGCAAGAGCATCCCGGGTGAGGCGTCACCGGGGCCTCCGGCCTTCGCTGCCTCCGCGGTGTACAGCGAAACGGCCGAGAGATCCACATGCGCTGAGAAGTAGTCCGGCGCAGCGCTGTCGATGACGACGACGCGCACCTCGCCGGGGTCGGTGTGCAGCGTGTCCACGAGGGAGACCAAGTCACGGACCAGATCGACACCGAGGAGGTTGAGGGGGCCGGCGTCGAGGGTGGCGAACAGAACGCCGCCTTCGAGACGAGTCCGAAGGGACGGGAAGGCCAAGCTCATGACGACTCCGGTGAAGTGAGGCGACGCGCGGAGCCCAGACCGTGCGGTTGTGCACCGGCGTCGGTGCTCAACCGCGGGGTGCAACAACCCCATCATCCTCGGCAAGCAGCTCGCAGGGCTCTCGGCGCCGGACCACGCGCCCGGTGCCCGGGCCCACGTGGGCGGCGACTGCGTGTCTGCGGACGTCGACAAGCTGCGGATGTGGCCCGCAGGGACAGGGCGTAATGTGGGCCGTACATCCGGACCGCGCCCGCTGGGCGTGAAGTCCCGCGTACCCCCCACCCATTGCTCCGTGGCTGGGGTGCGCCTGGACAAGCGGAGGATCTGCGATGGGTACAGTCACGACCGACGACGGCACCACGATCTTCTACAAGGACTGGGGTCCCCGGGACGGGGAGCCGATCGTCTTCCACCACGGGTGGCCGCTGAGCGCCGACGACTGGGACAACCAGATGTTGTTCTTCCTGGCGCAGGGTTACCGAGTCATCGCCCACGACCGCCGTGGCCACGGACGCTCCACCCAGACCGCGACCGGCCACGACATGGACACCTACGCCGCGGACGTGACCGCCCTGACCGACGCACTCGACCTGCGGGGCGCCGTGCACATCGGCCACTCCACCGGCGGTGGCGAAGTCACCCGCTACGTCGCCCGCGCCAAGCCCGGCCGTGTCTCGAAGGCGGTCCTGGTGGGCGCGGTGCCACCGCTGATGCTGAAGACGGAGGCCAACCCGGGCGGCTTGCCGATGGAAGTCTTCGACGGCTTCCGTGAGGGCGTCGCCGGCAACCGGGCTCAGTTCTTCATCGACATTCCGTCGGGGCCGTTCTACGGCTTCAACCGTCCCGGAGCGCAAGTGTCGCAGGGTTTGATCGACAACTGGTGGCGCCAGGGCATGATGGGCGCGGCGAACGCGCACTACGAGTGCGTCGCGGCGTTCTCCGAGACCGACTTCACCGAGGACTTGCAGCAGATCGAGGTGCCCGTCCTCGTCGCGCACGGAACCGACGACCAGGTCGTCCCGTACGACGACTCGGCACCCCTGACGGTCAAGCTTCTGAAGAACGGGACCCTCAAGTCCTACGAGGGCTATCCGCACGGGATGCTGTCGACGCACCCGGAGGTCCTCAACCCGGACATCCTCGCGTTCATCCGTTCCTGACCCCGGCGGGCCGGCCTCGGCGTCCGGCCCCATCCCCGGCGTACCCGTAGTGCGCGCGGGCGGACGGCACTACTCCGCATCGCAGGGGCAACTACTCTCCGCTGTACGCAAGTTCGATGTCGTGGTCGTCCGTGCCGCCGCCCGATACCGTCACGGTCGCCGCCTGCGGCGGATAGCCCGTCGCGATGACCGTGTACGCGCCGCTGTCCAGGTCGGAGAAGGCGTACGCGCCGTCGTGCCCGGTCCGGGTGGTGGCGACCACGTTGCCCGCGGCGTCCACCAGGGTCACCCGGGCGTCGCTCAGTGGCGCGCCCGCTCCGCGTACCGTGCCCCGGACGTGGGCGCCGGGCCGGAGCTCGACCTCGATGCGTGTGGTGCCCGCGCCGCCGATCTCGACGGGCAGGGCCAGCGGGCGGTGCTTGGCGGAGTCGACGGCGAGCGTCACCGTCCCCGGCACCAGGTCGGTGACCGTGAACTCGCCCAGCACGTCGGTCCGTCCGGTGGCCAGTACCTCCCCGCGCACATCGGTCACGATCACCACGGCGTCGGCGACCGGTGCCCCGCTGTCGGCGGACCGCACCAGCCCGGACAGGCCACTCGTGCCGCTCAGCAGGACGTCGTACGAGAGCGGCCCGTCGGCGACGACGAGCGTCGAGGCCTGCGGCTGGAGGCCGTCGGCGGAGGCGATCAGGACGTACGAACCGGCGGCGGGCGCGTCGACACCGTACGAGCCGTCGGCCCCCGAGACCGACCGGCTCAGTTGCTTTCCGCCGAGCGAGATCAGCGTGACCGCGGCCCCCGCCACGGGGATGTGTTCCGCTCCCAGGACATGACCGCTCACCGGGATCCCGCCGCCGCCGGAGGCGCTCGCCGCGTCGGGCCCGGCGGTCGCGACGGCAGCCGAGGAGGGCGCACGCCCCGGCGACGACCCGTCGGAAGGCGCAGCCGACAGCCCTGGCGCACCCTCCCCGATCCCGGACGTGGCGGCCCGGCCCGGCGCTCCCTCCTCAGCCGACCCGGGGGCACCAGTCCCGCTCTCCGCCGCGGAGGAGGCCGTAGCTGATGTTGCTCCGGCGGCAGCCCCCTCCTCGGACGCTTGGCTGCTCCCGGCCGCAGCCGCCCGGTGACGCGGAATGAAGGACGCGACGGCGAAGGCGAGCAGCGCGGCGCCGCCGCCGATGGCCAGAACGGTCTTGAAGCCGTTCTCCGAGGGGAGGAGGGTCCCACCGAGGCCGATGGTCATCTGCGACAGGACGACGCCGGCGACGGCGCTGGCGGTCGACGTACCGATGGACCGCATCAGGGTGTTGAGACTGTTGGCGGCGCCCGACTGCGACGGGGGCACGGCGCCCATGATGAGGGCCGGCAGGGCGCCGTATGTGAAGCCGATACCGGAACCGATGACGCAGGACACCAGGACGAACTGCCAGACCTCCGACATCAGGAGGATCTGCAGGCCGTAGCCGGCCGCCACGATCAGCGAGCCCAGCATCAGGCTGGCCTTCGGGCCCTTGGCCTGGGAGAGGGCGGCCGAGACGGGGGCGGTCGCCATCATCACCAGACCGGAGGGGGCCATGACCAGACCGGCGGTCAGCAGCGACTTGCCGAGACCGTAGCCGGTCGCCTCAGGCAACTGCAGGAGCTGCGGAAGCACCAGGGACATCGCGAACATGCCGAAGCCGAGCGCGACCGAGGCGAGGTTGGTGACCAGCACCTGCCGACGGGCGGTGGTGCGCAGGTCGACCAGTGGCTGCTCGGTGCGCAGCTCGTACCAGCCCCACAGCAGCAGGACCGCCACGGCCGCCCCGAACAGGCCGAGCGTCGTGCCGCTGTCCCAGCCCCAGTCGCCGCCCTTGGAGATGCCGAGCAGCAGGCAGACCAGGCCGACCGCCATGCCGAGGCCGCCGACGACATCGAAGCGGCCGCCCGTGCGGACCTTTGACTCGGGGACGACGAACAGCACCAGCAGGAGTGCTACGACGCCCATCGCGGCCGAGCTCCAGAACAGCACATGCCAGTCGAAGTTGTCGGCGATCAACGCGGCCGCCGGCAGGCCCAGTGCGCCACCCACGCCGAGCGAGGCGCTCATCAGCGCGGTGGCCGAACCGAGCCGTTCGGTGGGCAGCTCGTCCCGCATGATGCTGATGCCGAGCGGGATCACGCCACCCGCCATGCCCTGCAGCACCCGCCCGACGATCATCGGCGCCAGCGAGTCGCTGAGCGCGGCCGTGACCGATCCGGCGACCAGCAGGACCAGGCTGACCAGGAGCATGCGGCGCTTGCCGTACATGTCTCCCAGCCGCCCCATCATCGGGACGGCCACGGCGGCGGCGAGCAGTGTGGCGGTGACGGCCCAGGCGGTGTCGGACGCGGGGGCGTTCAGCAGCTTCGGCAGCTCCGGGACGATCGGGATCACCAGGGTCTGCATCAGCGAGACCACGATCCCGCCGAAGGCCAGGGCCGCCACGACGGCATTGGCCCGCGGCGCTGCGGACACCACCCCGTCGTCGGCGGGTCGGGGAAGAGCGTGGGACATGGGTCGGGCCTCCCTGGGCAAGGGTCGTCTGGTGTGCGCGACACCCTCAAATTAAGTCAATTGATTGACTTAAGCAAGTGTAGTCGGATGTTGCAGGTCCCCGGTGAAGGCTTGGTGACGGGGACGCGTGAGGGCTCCCTCGGTGACACAACAGCGTGCGAGGTCCATGCGGAGGCCGGAGCGTGCGCCCCGCGCACAACGCAACCCGCCCGAGGCACACTTGCCCCATGTCCACTCGCCGCAGACGCTGCCCCGAATGCCGTCGCGAGATCGCCGTCGTCGCCGGACGGTTCGCTCGTCACGACCCGCCCGGCGCGCGCGAGAACGGCGTACTCGTCTCCTGCCCCGGCTCACGCCACCAGGCGCAACTCGACGCGGCCCAGCCGTCACTGGACGGATACGTCGTCCCGGAGATGCCCGGCCAGCTTCCGCTGTTCTAAGGGGAGTTGAGGGAGCGCACCAGAGGGCGTACGGACTACGGACTTACGAGGGGATGCCCGGCCGTGAACTGCCGTGCCCAGTAGGCCCGTTCCTCCTCGCGGCCGGAACTCCCTCGCCGGACGCCCTCAGTTCCCGGCCACCGACTTCACCGCGACCGACACCGGCGCCGATCCGCTGACGAGTTCCAGGGTCAGTCCGGCCGTCGCCGGGGTCTCCACCAACTCCGCCAGTACGGCGGCCACGTCGTCGCGGGGGACCGAGCCACGGCCCGTGTGCGCCTCCAGCCGTACGAGGCCGGTGCCGGGGTCGTTCGTCAGCGTCCCGGGGCGCAGAATCGTCGCGTCCAGCGCGTCCTGTCGCAGTACGTAGGCGTCGGCCTCGCCCTTCGCGCGCAGATACACGTCGAAGATGTCGTCCCCCTGGTGCGCGGGATCGGCTCCCATCGACGAGACGACCACGTGCCGTCGTACGCCCGCCCGGACCGCCGCGTCCGCAAACAGGACCGCCGCTCCCTTGTCCACCGTCTCCTTGCGGGCCGCCCCGCTGCCGGGACCCGCGCCCGCCGCGAACACCGCCGCGTCGGCGCCCTGCAAATGTGCCGCGACCTCCTCGACCGAGGCCGACTCCAGATCGAGCAGAACCGGTTCGGCACCGGCCTCCCTCAGGTCGTCGCCCTGCTCGGCGCGACGGATGATCCCCGCGACCTCGTCTCCGCGCGCAGCGAGCAGCCGCTCCAGCCGCAGCGCGATCTGACCATGACCACCAGCGATGACAATGCGCATGTTTCCGACCGTACGCCCGGACGACCGCGTCCGCCGCACGACTTGAGCCACGCCTCACCGTGCGCACGCGGAGCGCACAGCCGGAAGGTGCGCGCTGGGCGTACGAGCCCCGACCATGCGCTCCCGGCGCACATCGCTGATGCACGCACTGCCCGCTCGCTCCTCGCGCCAGAACCGGAATGGCTCTGATGGCACGCGTTCCCGCCGCCGGAACCGACGGGTTGGCTTCGCATCGGTCCGCGCGGGGTCCGGAGCACGGCGCGCAAGCCGCGCGGGTGCACACTCCCGGCGTACGCGCCCCGCGCACAAGCCCCACGCCGACCGCCCCCCACGCCTACACGCGCCCCTGCACGCCCCTCAACACCCCGCCGGGATTCCTCACCACGGCCGCAGCACCCCGACAACGCGCAACCCCATAACGCGCACCGCGCGTCCCCACTCGCGCCCCACCCGTCACGACAACTCCCCCCGCCCCTGCCGAGGCAACCCCAGCTCCGCCGCCGCGGCCGAGTTGCAGTACTCCCGTACCGCGCTCGTCCGCGCCACCACCCGCCCCCGATGCACCACGATGCGGCTGTACGCCAGCGACAACGCGCCCGCCAGCCGGTCGCCGCGCAGGGCCAGCAACTCGGCCGGGAAACCCGCCTCCACCCGCACCTCGGGCAGCCCCATGGCCGACCGCGCCGAGGAACTCACCGCGTCGTACGAGTCCTCGGGCCGCAACCCGTACCGGGAGGCCAGCAGATAGGCCGCCTCCAAGGGGTCGCCGCGTCCCACCGGGTTCGACACGTCGCGCAGGGCGCCGCTGCCCGCGGCCACCCGTACGCCGGCCGCCCGCAGCAGCCGTACCGGAGCCGTGTCGCGCCGGTCGGTGCCCCCGCAGCCGCCCTGAGGCAGACACACCACTGTCACCCCGGCCGCCGCGAGCTGGTCGGCGGTGCGCCGCGCCGTCTCGGCGGGCAGCCGGCCGAGACCGCCGCACGGTCCGAGCGTCACCCCGGGACGCAGTCCGCCGGCCATCGCGACGATGCGGGCGAGGCGGGCCGGATCGGCGGCGTCGGTGTGCAGGTCGACGGGGCAGCCGTGTTCGGAGGCGACCTCGAGGACCGCCTCCACGTAACCGGTCGGATCCGGGTCCAGGTCAGGGCAGCCGCCCACGACGGAGGCACCCATCTTCAGGGCGTCCCGCAGCATCGCCAGCCCGTCCGCCCCGGCCACGCCGGTCAGCATGCGCGGCATGGCCACCGTCGTCAGTTCCGTCAGCCCCCGCAGCGAACGCCGCGCCTGCAGTACGGCGCCCAGCGCGCCCAGGCCCTGGACGTCCCCCACGCGCACATGGGCCCGCAGCGCGGTCGCCCCGTGGCCCAGCTGCAGCAGCGCCGCCTCGGTGGCCCGGCGCTGGACGTCCTGGGGCTCGTACGAGGCCGGACCGTCGTCCTCGGCGGACAGCGCGGTGTCCCCGTGCGCGTGCGGTTCGGCCGGGGCCGGCAGCAGCAGATAGCCGCTGAGATCCACGCGCATGCCGCAGTCCCGCGCTCCGCCGGAGGCCAGGCTTCCGGCCGTGCCGACCGCCTCGATACGCCCGCCGCTCAGCCGCACGTCCACGGTCCGGCCGTCGGTCAGCCGGGCCCCGCACAGCAGCAGGGCGGCCGGATCGCCCACCCGCCCCGAGGATCCCGGAGAACCCGAGGACCCCGACGAGGAGGACGAACCCGAAGAGGAGGACGACGAGGGGGGTGGCTGCGGCTGGCTGTCGGGCATCGCACTCCAGGGGCTCGGGGGCTGCGCAGGGGAACGCAAGATCACGCAGAGTGAGTCGAGCCTAGGGTGGCGATCCGCCCGTGTCGGGGAGGAGCGCAATAGTCGTACCGGTGTGGTCCGCCGTATGGAAGCGCCGTCAGTGGCTCCCGGGACAGCCGGGAAAAGGGCCGGGGCAGAGGCCTCGCCCGCCTGCGGAACAGGCCGGGACGGGGGCCGCGAAACGGATTTGGGTGAACGGCGGCGGAGCGTGTAATGTCTTCATCGCTCGCCCCAATAGCTCAGTCGGCAGAGCGTCTCCATGGTAAGGAGAAGGTCTACGGTTCGATTCCGTATTGGGGCTCTGGTGTGTGAGGTTCCCGTCGCAAGGCGGGAACGGATCGCATCACAGCGGTGTAGCTCAGTCGGTAGAGCAAGCGGCTCATAATCGCTGTGTCACCGGTTCAAGTCCGGTCACCGCTACTGACAGTAGCCGATTGCGGGGTCGGTCCTTCGATCGGCTACTCTTCTATGCGTTAAACCATCCCATCCGTTCGTCAAGGAGCACTCACGTGGCTGCCACCGACGTCCGCCCGAAGATCACGCTGGCCTGCGTGGAGTGCAAGGAGCGGAACTACATCACCAAGAAGAACCGGCGTAACAACCCGGACCGTCTTGAGATGAAGAAGCACTGCCCGCGTTGCAACGCGCACACCGCGCACCGCGAAACGCGATAAAACAGGCTCGTACGCGAGGCCGCCCCCACCAACCGGGGGCGGCCTCGCGTCGTTTCAGCCCCGGTTACCGACCGGTTCCGACCGATCACGGGGCGGCCGGAAAAGATCTCCCGCAGGCATCCGCAGACACCAGCGGTCAGCGGTCAGCATCCAGACTCACCACTCAGAGTCAGCTCTCAGCAGTCGGCTCACAGCAATCAGCAGGCAGACACAGGAGGTGCCGAGCCATGGCGCTCGACCAGTCCTTCGTGGGGCGGAGCTACCCGCCCACCGAGCCCTACGAGGTGGGCCGGGAGAAGATCCGCGAGTTCGCCGAGGCGGTCGGGGACCCCAACCCCGCCTACACGGACCCGGAGGCAGCCAAGGCACTCGGCCACCCCGACGTCATCGCCCCGCCGACCTTCGTCTTCGCCATCACCTTCAAGGCGGCCGGACAGGTCGTCCAGGACCCTCAGCTGGGCCTGGACTACAGCCGGGTCGTCCACGGCGACCAGAAGTTCTCCTACGTCCGCCCCGTCCGCGCCGGCGACCGCCTCACCGTCACCTCCACCATCGAGGCGATCAAGTCCATGGCGGGCAACGACATCCTGGACATCCGCGGCGAGGTCCACGACGAGGCGGGCGAGCACGTCGTGACCGCCTGGACGAAGCTGGTCGCGCGCGCGGCAGAGGAGGCGTGAGCGAGAACATGACGGCGAAGATCGCATACGACGACATCGAGGTCGGCACCGAGCTGCCCGCCCAGACCTTCCCCGTGACCCGCGCCACCCTCGTCCAGTACGCCGGCGCCTCCGGGGACTTCAACCCCATCCACTGGAACGAGAAGTTCGCCAAGGAGGTGGGCCTCCCGGACGTCATCGCGCACGGCATGTTCACCATGGCCGAGGCGATCCGGGTGGTGACCGACTGGACCGGCGACCCGGGTGCGGTGGTCGAGTACGGCGTCCGCTTCACCAGGCCCGTCGTCGTCCCGAACGACGACCAGGGCGCCCTCATCGAGGTCAGCGCCAAGGTGGCGGCCAAGCTGGACGACAACACCGTCCGCGTGGACCTCACGGCGACCAGCGCCGGGCAGAAGGTGCTCGGGGTGTCGCGGGCGGTCGTACGACTGGCTTGAGGGGCCCGCCAACGGCCGGGGTGTAAGGGGTGTTCTCCATTGAGGGCGCCCCTTACCCGTATGTGGCCCCCTGCCTGCGACAACGTCTCGCGGGCAGGGAAGGTTCCAGTGCGGGCTTGACCTAGTTAGTGATTGAGTACTAACTTACTTGCATGGCCAGGATGAGCGCAGAAGAGCGGCGTGAGAGCGTCATCCGCGCGGCGACCACGGAGTTCGCCCGCGGCGGCTACTACGGCACGTCGACCGAGGCGATCGCCAAGCGGGTCGGTGTCTCGCAGCCGTATCTCTTCCGGCTCTTCCCCGGCAAGAAGGCACTCTTCCTCGCGGTGGCGCAGCGGTGCATGGAGGACACCGTCCGCACCTTCGAGGAGGCCGCCAAGGGGCTGGAGGGCGAGGAGGCCCTGCGCGCCATGGCGAACGCGTACACCAAGGTCATCGCGGAGCAGCCCGAGCGGCTGCTGATGCAGATGCAGATGTACGTCACCGTGGGCGCCGCCGAGCAGGCGGGCGACCGCGAACTCGGCGAAGCGGTGCGCAACGGATGGATGCGGCTGTGGGACACGGTCCATCTGCCGCTGGGTGCCGACGTCGACGGAACGACGACGTTCATGGCGTACGGGATGCTCATCAACTGCCTGGTGGCCATGGGTTTTCCTCCCGAGCATCGGGTCTGGGAGGGGCTGTATCCAGAGGCGCGGCTGGAAGGCCGTCTGGAGAAGTAGTCCACGCACTCCGCGGGAAAGGCGCCGCAACCGCCTTTTCTTGCCCGTGAAAGTTAGTCATCAATAACTAACCAAACAGATCTACCGAGCGACTGATCACCCTCTGGGGGAGCGATGTCACAGCAGACCGCACGTCGCGGGGGAACCGTCTGGGCCCTCGTCATCACCAGCGTCGCCGGATTCATGGCGGCCCTTGACAACCTCGTCGTCACCACCGCCCTGCCCTCCATCCGAAAGGACCTCGGCGGAGCGCTGGGCGACCTGGAATGGACCGTCAGCGCCTACACCCTCACCTTCGCCGTCCTCCTGATGTTCGGCGCGGCGCTCGGCGACCGGTTCGGCCGCCGCCGGCTCTTCCTCGCCGGCCTCACTGTCTTCACCGGTGCCTCCGCGGCCGCGGCCATGGCGACCGGCATCAACTCCCTGATCGCCGCCCGTGCGGTGCAGGGCGTGGGCGCCGCGATCATGATGCCCCTGACGCTCACCCTCCTCACGGCCGCCGTGCCCGCTGCCAAGCGCGGAATGGCGTACGGAATCTGGGGCGCAGTCAACGGCCTCGCAGTAGCCTCGGGCCCCCTCATCGGCGGCAGCCTCACCGAGCACGTCTCCTGGCACTGGATCTTCTGGCTGAACGTCCCGCTGGGCCTCGCCCTGCTGCCCCTGGCCCGCCTGCGCCTCGCCGAGTCGTACGGCACCGGCGCCCCGCTCGACGTGCCGGGCACCCTGCTCACCAGCGGCGGCCTCTTCGGCATCGTCTACGGCCTGGTGCGCGGCCCCTCCGACGGCTGGACCGCCCCTCTGGTCCTGACCGGCCTGTTCGCCGGAACCGCGCTGCTGGCAGCGTTCGTCGGCTACAGCCTGCGAGCCAAGAACCCCATGCTCCCGATGCGGCTGTTCCGCTCCCGTGCCTTCTCCGGCATCAACGCCGCGAGCCTGCTGATGTTCCTCGGCATGTTCGGCTCGATCTTCCTTCTGAGCCAGTTCATGCAGGGCGTCCTCGGCTACTCGCCCACGGAGGCGGGCCTGCGCATGCTGCCCTGGACCGGCATGCCGATGATCGCCGCGCCGATCGCCGGCATCCTGTCCGACCGCATCGGAGGCCGACCCGTCGTCGCCACCGGCCTCTTCCTGCAGGCCGTCGGCCTCGGCTGGATGGCTTCCGTGGTGGCGCCCGGCGTCTCCTACGCTGCCCAGCTGCCCGCCCTGATCATCAGCGGCATCGGCATGGGGCTGTACTTCGCGCCGGCCGCCAACCTGGTGATGTCCAGTGTCCGTGCCAAGGAGCAGGGCATCGCCTCCGGGGCCAACAACGCGCTGCGCGAGGTGGGCGGGGCGCTCGGCATCGCGATCATGTCGTCGATCTTCTCGGCGCAAGGTGGCTACGAGTCCGCCCAGAGCTTCGTCGACGGTCTGCAGCCGGCGCTGGTGACCGGGTCCGCGGTCGTTGCGCTTGCCGGTGTGGCGGCGTTGCTGATCCCGAGGCGGCGCGCCACCGAAGCCACCGCGCCGACGCCGACGGACGAACCGGCGCCGGCACTGGAGCCGGTCGCAGGCTGACCCCCACCGCGGCGGCCCCGTCCGAAAGGGCGGGGCCGCCGCGTACGTCCGGCGACCGGAACCGGGGCGGGGTTCACGCACCCGCGCCGGCGGGGTGCCGCTGCGCCCACCCGTGCCGCCCCAGCGGCACGACTGCCCGCGGCTACGGCGGCGAGGGGTACCCCGACGGCCGGAACGGGGTCGGGGGCGGGTTCGCTCGCCCGCGCCGGCGGGGTGCCGCTGCGCCCACCCGTGCCGCCCCAGCGGCACGACTGCCCGCAGCTATGGCGGCGAGTGGCAGCCGCAGTCGCGTACGGGCGGGAAGGGGACGTGTCGGGGGGTGCCCGCCCGCAGCGGCCGGCGTCCACCCCGAGCACAGCAGCAACCACCAGCAACCGCCGGACCGAGGACGGACACCCCCCGGCGCGGCCCCGCCCCACCCACCGACCGCAGGCGCCACCCGCACCCCCACCGAAGCCGCACATGCGCCGCAGCCATCCGCACCCCCGCCGAACCGCTCATGCGCCGCAGGCATCCGCACCCCCGCCGAACCGCTCATGCGCCGCAGGCATCCGCACCCCCGCCGAACCGCTCATGCGCCCCAGGCATCCGCACCCCCACCCAAGCCGCACAAGCGCCGCAGGCATCCGCGCCGCAGCCGCCCGTACCCCGTCTCGTACCCTTGAGCCCGTGCAGGAACGACACGATGCCCCCCTCGCCCCACTGACCACCTTCCGGCTGGGCGGCCCCGCGACCCGGCTGATCACCGCCACCACCGACGCCGAGGTGATCGCAGCGGTCCGCGAGGCCGACGACACCGGCACCCCGCTCCTGCTGATCGGCGGCGGCTCGAACCTGGTCATCGGTGACAAGGGCTTCGCCGGCACCGCACTGGTCATCGCCACCAAGGGCTTCGACCTCGACGGTACGCGCCTGGAGCTGGCCGCCGGCGAGGTGTGGACCGACGCGGTCGCCCGCACCGTCGAGGCCGGACTCGCCGGCATCGAGTGCCTGGCCGGCATCCCGGGCTCGGCCGGCGCGACCCCCATCCAGAACGTGGGCGCGTACGGCCAGGAGGTCTCCTCGACCATCACCGAGGTGATCGCCTACGACCGCCACACCCGCGAAACGGTCACCGTCCCGAACGCCGACTGCGCCTTCTCGTACCGCCACAGCCGCTTCAAGGCCGCCCCCGACCGCTACGTCGTGCTGCGCGTCCGCTTCGAGCTGGAGGACGCGGGCGGACTGTCCGCGCCCGTGAAGTACGCCGAGGTCGCGCGTGCGCTCGGCGTCGAGCAGGGGGAGCGGGTGCCGCTCGCCACCGCCCGCGAGACCGTGCTGAAGCTGCGCGCCGGGAAGGGCATGGTCCTCGACCCCGAGGACCACGACACCTGGTCCGCAGGCTCCTTCTTCACCAACCCGATCCTCACCGACGAGCAGTTCGCCGCCTTCCACGCACGCGTGCGCGAACGGCTGGGCGACGGCGTGGAGCCGCCCGCCTACCCGGCGGGGGAGGGCCGTACGAAGACCTCCGCGGCCTGGCTCATCGACAAGGCGGGATTCACCAAGGGTTACGGCACCGGACCGGCCCGCATCTCCACCAAGCACACCCTCGCCCTCACCAACCGTGGCACCGCCACCACCGAGGACCTGCTCGCCCTGGCCCGCGACGTGGTCGCAGGCGTCCGGGAGGCCTTCGGGATCACGCTCGTCAACGAGCCGGTGACGGTCGGCGTCAGCCTGTAGCGCCAGGCCGGCCCGGGCGGACGGACAGGGGCACAGGGCGTACGCCTAGTACGCCAGTCCCACCCCCTGTTTCACCGTCCCCCCGTCGTCGATCATCGCCAGCATGGCGTGCGCGACATCGGCGCGTGAGATGAAGCGGCCCTGGCGCGGGAAGCCGCCGACGACGGTGCGATAGCGTCCGGTGAGCGGCTTGTTCTGCAGGCGCGGTGGCCGTACGGACGTCCAGTCCGTGCCGCTGCGGGCCAGCTCGGCCTCCATGGCGCGCAGGTCGGCGTAGACGTCTTTGAGGACAGCCGACACCAGACCGCGCAACGCACGGTCGAACGCGCCGTCGCGGTCGGCGGCGGGGCCGACGGGACTGGCGCTGACCACGAGCAGCCGTCGTACGCGCTCGGCGTCCATGGCACGCAGGACCGTGCCGGTCAGCCGGGTGGCGACCCCGGCGTCCTTGCGGCTGCGCGCGCCCAGACCGGAGAGGACGGCGTCCCGGCCGCTGACGGCGGCGCGCAACTCCTCGGGGTCGGTGAGGTCGGCACGGAAGACCTCCAGCGCGTCCCCCGTGACGTCGAGCCGGGCCGGATCGCGGACCACCGCGGTCACCCGGTGGCCGGCCCCGAGGGCCTGGCGCACGATCTCCCGGCCGATGCCGCCGGTGGCGCCGAAAACGGTGAGGTTCATGAGTGCTCCCGTAGGCGGGATGGGTGGGTGAGTATTCACTCACCCTGCGTCCTTCTAGAGTGGGTAATCACTCACTCACCCGTCAAGCCGATTGGACGCCCCATGGAGCCGAAGCCGGCGCGTGTCCGCATCCTCGACGCCGCCCACGAGCTCATGCTCACCGTCGGACTCGCCCGCGCCACCACCAAGGAGATCGCCCGCGCGGCCGGCTGCTCCGAAGCGGCCCTCTACAAGTACTTCGACAGCAAGGAGGAGTTGTTCGTCCGGGTGCTCGCCGAGCGGCTGCCGCGGCTCACGCCCCTCCTGGCCGGCCTCGCCGCCGAACCGGGACAGGGCACCCTGGAGGGAAACCTCACCGGGATCGCCCGCCAGGCCGCCCTCTTCTACGAGCAGAGCTTCCCGATCGCCGCCTCCTTGTACGCCGAGCCCCAGCTCAAACGGCGCCACGACGACGCCATGCGCGCGCTCGGCGCCGGCCCGCACCGGCCCATCCAGGACCTGGACGCCTACCTGCGCGCCGAACAGGCCCTCGGCCGCGTCCGCGCCGACGCCGACACCTTCGCCGCGGCCTCCCTGCTGCTGGGCGCCTGCGCCCAGCGCGCGTTCGCCTACGACATGACCGGCACGGGTGAGCGGCCCCCGGTCGACGCGTTCGCCGCACGGCTCGCGAGGACACTGCTGGGCGGAATCTCCGTTGCGCCCACGCGCGCGTGACCCTCACGCTGGGTACATGACAAGCACCCGGACGGGCGCCTCGGGCAGCGCCGTATGCGACTGAGGCTGCGCCGGTTCCGGCCCCGCACCGGACCGCACACCTACCGGGTCGTGCAGCCCCGGCACCCCTTGCGGCACACCTCCTTGCGCGCTCCGGACCCCGTCGGCCTGCTGCTCGGCGACCACGACGGACTGAGCAGGCTGGCGGGTCTGTTCTCCTTCGCCGCCTGCTCCCGGCGCACCATCGTCCATGTGCCGCTGCGCGACGGCGTGCCGCCCGACGAGGGCGTCGGCGAGCTGGTCGACCTCGTCCTCGTCCACCACAGCCTCGGCCTGCGCCCCGGCCAGTGGCCCGAACTGCGGCGCAGGCTACGGCAGGACACCCCGCTCACCGTCCGCACCGACGAGGCGCGCACCGCGCGGGACGCCGCCGCGTGGCGCACACGCCAGGAGCGGACGGGTTCCCGGGACGCCCTGAGGCACGCCACGCACGCGCGTACGCTCTTCTTCTTCGGCGACCGCGCCCTGTTCGCCGACACCGCGGTCCGGCTCGCCCATGCGGCGGGCCACGGGCCACTTCAGAAAGGTGTCGGCGGGGGGCGCATGGCGTACATGGGATCGATCTGCCCCCTGGTCGACCCGCCCGGCGGCGGGCATCCGGTCGAGGTGATGATCTGCTTCAAGGCATATCCGCCCTACGCCCACTTCAGGCTGCCGGGCGGGCCAGCCACTCGTCCACACCGGCCAGCAGCCGCGCCCTGACGTCTTCCGGGGCGGCCGAGCCCCGCACCGACTGGCGGGCCAGCTCGGCGAGTTCGGCGTCCGAGAAACCGTGGGCCTGCCGGGCGATCTCGTACTGCGCGGCCAGCCGGGAACCGAACAGGAGCGGGTCGTCGGCGCCCAGTGCCATCGCGACACCGGCGTCGTACAGCGTCCGCAGCGGGACGTCCTCGGGCTTCTCGTACACGCCCAGGGCCACGTTCGAAGCGGGGCAGACCTCACACGTCACCCCCCGCTCCGCGAGCCGCTTCAGCAGCCGGGGATCCTCCGCGGCCCGCACCCCGTGCCCGATCCGGTTCGCGTCCAGATCGTCCAGACAGTCCCGCACCGACGAAGGACCCGTCAGCTCACCGCCGTGCGGCGCCGACAGCAGCCCGCCCTCGCGGGCGATCGCGAACGCCCGGTCGAAGTCCCTCGCCATGCCCCGGCGTTCGTCGTTCGACAGCCCGAAACCGACCACGCCCCGGTCCGCGTAGCGCACCGCCAGCCGGGCCAGCGTCCGCGCGTCCAGGGGATGCTTCATACGGTTCGCGGCGACCAGCACCCGCATCCCGAGCCCGGTCTCCCGCGAGGTCGTCTCCACCGCGTCCAGGATGATCTCCAGCGCCGGGATCAGACCCCCCAGCCGGGGCGCGTACGAGGTCGGGTCGACCTGGATCTCCAGCCACCCCGAGCCGTCCTTCACATCCTCCTCGGCGGCCTCCCGCACCAGCCGCTGGATGTCCTCGGGCTCCCTCAGGCACGAGCGCGCGGCGTCGTAGAGCCGCTGGAAGCGGAACCAGCCCCGCTCGTCCGTCGCCCGCAGCCTCGGCGGCTCACCACTGGTCAACGCCTCGGTGAGCGCTTCGGGCAGTCGTACCCCGTACTTGTCGGCCAGCTCCAGCACGGTGGTGGGCCGCATCGACCCGGTGAAGTGCAGATGGAGATGGGCCTTCGGCAGCTCAGAGACATCACGTACACGCTCCATTCCAGGATCCTGCCGTACGTCACTGCCGTCCCGGTAGCGGATTCCCCGTACGTGGTCTTGCTCGCACAAAGAAACAGGGGGCGGCTCCGAAAAACCGGAGCCGCCCCCTGTACAGGGCGGACGTCAGTCCTGAGCTTCCGCCAGCAGCTTCTGGATCCGGCTGACACCCTCGACGAGATCCTCGTCACCCAGGGCGTACGACAGCCGCAGATAACCGGGCGTACCGAAAGCCTCGCCCGGGACGACCGCGACCTCGGCCTCCTCCAGGATCAGTGCGGCCAGTTCCACGGTGTCCTGCGGCCGCTTGCCGCGGATCTCCTTGCCGAGCAGGCCCTTGACCGACGGGTACGCGTAGAAGGCGCCCTCGGGCTCGGGGCAGAGCACGCCGTCGATCTCGTTGAGCATCCGCACGATGGTCTTGCGGCGGCGGTCGAAGGCCTCGCGCATCTTGGCGACGGCCTCCAGGTCCCCCGACACGGCGGCCAGCGCCGCGACCTGAGCGACGTTCGACACATTCGAGGTGGCGTGCGACTGCAGGTTGGTCGCGGCCTTGACCACGTCCTTCGGGCCGATGACCCAGCCCACGCGCCAGCCCGTCATGGCATACGTCTTCGCGACACCGTTGACCACGATGCACTTGTCGCGCAGCTCGGGCAGCAGCGCGGGCAGCGACACGGACACCGCGTCGGCGTACACCAGGTGCTCGTAGATCTCGTCGGTCAGCACCCACAGGCCGTGCTCTACGGCCCAGCGGCCGATCGCCTCGGTCTCGGCCTCGGAGTACACCGCACCGGTCGGGTTGGACGGCGACACGAACAGGACGACCTTGGTCTTCTCCGTGCGGGCGGCCTCGAGCTGCTCGACCGAGACGCGGTAGCCGGTGGTCTCGTCCGCGACGACCTCCACGGGCACGCCGCCCGCGAGCCGGATCGACTCCGGGTACGTCGTCCAGTACGGCGCCGGGACGATGACCTCGTCGCCCGGGTCGAGGATCGCGGCGAAGGCCTCGTAGATGGCCTGCTTGCCGCCGTTGGTGACCAGGATCTGCGAGACGTCGGGCTCCCAGCCGGAGTCGCGCAGCGTCTTCGCGGCGATCGCGGCCTTCAGCTCGGGCAGACCACCGGCCGGCGTGTAGCGGTGGTACTTCGGGTTCGAGCAGGCCTCGACGGCCGCCTGGACGATGTAGTCCGGGGTCGGGAAGTCCGGCTCACCGGCGCCGAAGCCGATCACCGGACGTCCGGCGGCCTTGAGGGCCTTGGCCTTGGCGTCCACGGCGAGGGTGGCGGACTCGGAGATCGCGCCGACTCGGGCGGAGACCCGGCGCTCGGTGGGAGGGGTTGCAGCGCTCATGGGGCCCATCGTTTCAGACCGGAAACGGCCCCGGCACGCGGGTTTCACAGACTGAACATGTGTGGGTCGACCACTGAACACCTGTCCGGAATCAGCCGGTGGCCTGGGTGATCTTCCACCGGTTTTCCGGCGATCTTCCTCCGCCAAGGCGCCTACGGGCGCTTTCTGTTCGACGACGCGCTCCGGAGCACGTACACTCTCACCTCGTTGGCCATCAGCTGCCGCGCCGCAGGCGGTGCACACCGAGCACCCGGTCGGATGCGGTACGTTGGGGGACACACAAAGGGTCGTAGCTCAATTGGTAGAGCACCGGTCTCCAAAACCGGCGGTTGGGGGTTCAAGTCCCTCCGGCCCTGCTACACACACCTTCGCCAGGATGTGTGCGCATGTACGTACAGCAATGCAACGCCGTGCGGCTCAGACCGGGCGCGGCACGGCCACGACCCGGGAACAGGTGAGGACGAATGGCGGACGCCGTGGGCTCCATCGACACGCCTGATGCCCAGGACGAGGCGCAGGAGTCGAAGAAGAAGGCCCGCAAGGGCGGCAAGCGGGCCAAGAAGGGCCCGTTCAAGAGGCTTGCCCTCTTCTACCGCCAGGTCATCGCCGAACTCCGCAAGGTCGTCTGGCCTACGCGTAACCAGCTGACGTCGTACACCACCGTGGTGATCTTCTTCGTCGCCGTCATGATCGCCCTGGTGACCGTGATTGACTATGGGCTCAACCACGCGGCCAAGTACGTCTTCGGCTGAGCCGAGAGCGAAGGGCGCCGAGGTACCCGGCGCCCCTTTCGCATGTTCCACCCCTATGTATCCAGGAAGAAGCAGCCACCGTGTCTGACACGAACCTGAACGACGACGCCATCGAGCCGGACGAGTCCGTGGACGACGAGCTCGACATCGTCGAGGGCGCGGACGAGCAGGACGAGTTCGAGGCTGCCGAGGCCGAGGCGGGGGAGCCGGCCGAGGAGGCCGCCCTGCAGGTCGTGGACGAGGACGAGACCGCCGAGGACGAGACCGCCGAGGAAGAGATCGCGGAGGAGGAGTCCGAGCCGGTCGACCCGGTCCAGGCCCTCCGCGAGGAGCTGCGCTCCCTGCCCGGCGAGTGGTACGTCATCCACACCTACGCCGGTTACGAGAACCGCGTGAAGACCAACCTGGAGCAGCGCGCCGTCTCGCTGAACGTCGAGGACTACATCTTCCAGGCCGAGGTGCCGCAGGAAGAGGTCGTCCAGATCAAGAACGGCGACCGCAAGACGATCAAGCAGAACAAGCTCCCGGGCTACGTCCTCGTCCGCATGGACCTGACGAACGAGTCCTGGGGCGTCGTCCGCAACACCCCCGGCGTCACCGGCTTCGTGGGCAACGCCTACGACCCGTACCCGCTGACCCTGGACGAGATCGTCAAGATGCTCGCCCCGGAGGCCGAGGAGAAGGCCGCTCGCGAGGCCGCCGAGGCCGAGGGCAAGCCCGCTCCGCAGCGCAAGGTCGAGGTCCAGGTGCTGGACTTCGAGGTCGGCGACTCGGTCACCGTCACGGACGGCCCGTTCGCCACGCTCCAGGCGACCATCAACGAGATCAACCCCGACTCCAAGAAGGTCAAGGGTCTGGTGGAGATCTTCGGTCGTGAGACTCCGGTCGAGCTGTCGTTCGACCAGATCCAGAAGAACTAGCTTCTTCCGGAAAGAGCTTCCGGCCAGGTCAGGTGGGCTGTTCGCAGCCTGCCTGACCTGCTCGGTTTTTGGCCGCGCATCCATACCCGTTATCGTTGTGCGGTATGCCTTCATCCGGGACGCGACCCGGACGGAGGCACGCCTCAATCGAAAGGACCCGGAGAGCAATGCCTCCCAAGAAGAAGAAGGTCACGGGGCTCATCAAGCTCCAGATCAACGCCGGTGCGGCGAACCCGGCTCCGCCGGTCGGCCCCGCGCTGGGTCAGCACGGCGTCAACATCATGGAGTTCTGCAAGGCGTACAACGCCGCGACCGAGTCGCAGCGTGGCTGGGTGATCCCGGTGGAGATCACGGTCTACGAGGACCGCTCCTTCACCTTCGTCACCAAGACGCCGCCGGCCGCGAAGATGATCCTCAAGGCCGCGGGTGTGGAGAAGGGCTCCGGCGAGCCGCACAAGACCAAGGTCGCCAAGATCACCGAGGCGCAGGTCCGCGAGATCGCCCAGACCAAGCTCCCCGACCTCAACGCCAACGACCTGGACGCCGCGTCGAAGATCATCGCCGGCACCGCCCGTTCCATGGGCATCACGGTCGAGGGCTGAGCCCCACCTCCCCCCGTACATCAAGCAGAAGTGGCAGGGCCTGCTCGGCCCGGACCACGACTCCTAAGAATCACCAGGAGAAGCAGTGAGCAAGCGCAGCAAGTCTCTCCGCGCTGCGGACGCCAAGGTCGACCGGGAAAAGCTCTACGCCCCGCTCGAGGCCGTCCGTCTCGCCAAGGAGACCTCCACGACCAAGTTCGACGGCACCGTCGAGGTCGCCTTCCGTCTGGGTGTCGACCCGCGCAAGGCCGACCAGATGGTCCGTGGCACCGTGAACCTTCCGCACGGCACCGGTAAGACCGCCCGGGTCCTGGTCTTCGCGACCGGTGACCGTGCTGCGGCCGCGGAGGCCGCCGGCGCCGACATCGTCGGCTCCGACGAACTGATCGACGAGGTCTCGAAGGGCCGCCTGGACTTCGACGCCGTCGTCGCCACCCCGGACCTCATGGGCAAGGTCGGCCGCCTCGGCCGTGTGCTCGGTCCCCGTGGTCTCATGCCGAACCCCAAGACCGGCACCGTGACCCCGGACGTGGCGAAGGCCGTCAACGACATCAAGGGCGGCAAGATCGAGTTCCGCGTCGACAAGCACTCGAACCTGCACTTCATCATCGGCAAGACGTCCTTCGACGACGATAAGCTGGTGGAGAACTACGGCGCCGCGCTGGAGGAGATCCTCCGTCTGAAGCCGTCCGCCGCCAAGGGTCGCTACATCAAGAAGGCCGCGATCAGCACCACGATCGGCCCCGGCATTCCGGTCGACCCGAACCGCACCCGCAACCTCCTCGTCGAGGAGGACCCGGCCGCCGTCTGATCCTGACGACAGCCGCGCGTACGCGTTTTTCGCACGAGCCCCGCAACCTCAGGGTTGTGGGGCTCGTCCCTTTTCCCGGACGGATGTCAGTGCCCTGCGTTAGCGTGCGGGCACAGCAGTCGCACAAGGGTGGGGGACCGATGAAGAGCACGACCGTGCGCCGGGTGAGCCTTTCGATCGCAGCGGTGACCGCGCTGTCGGCCGTGGCCGCGTGCAGCTCCGCGGACTCCTCCGGCAAGGGCGCGGGGGCCTCCGGCAAGGGCGTGACGCACGTCAGCCCCATAGCGGCCCTGCGCACCGCCGAGAAGTCCACCGACGGCGCCGACTCCGCGAAGGTCGAGTCCACGACCACCATGGGCTCCCTGATGTCCATGACCGGCGACGGCGCCCTGGGCTGGGCGGACGGCCTCACCGGCAACATGACGATCAGGTACACCGGCGGCACCATCGCGAACACCATGCGCCGGCTCGGCACCACGTCGATGGAGGCCCGCTATCTGCCCGACGCCTTCTACGCGAAGATGGGCGACAAGTTCGCCGGGCAGGCGGGCGGCAAGCACTGGATCCGGTACGGCTACGCGGACCTCGCCCACCTCGGCGGCAGCTCCGGCGTGTACCTCAAGGACCAGATGCAGAACACGACCCCCAACCAGTCGGTGAAGCTGCTGCTGGCCTCCGGCGACGTCAAGAAGGTCGGCACCGAGAAGGTGCGCGGAGTCGACACCACGCACTACTCGGGCACGGTGGACATCGCCGACCTCGCCCGCAAGAACTCCAACCTCACCCCCGGCCAGCTCGCCGGCCTGAAGAAACAGCTCACCCAGGCCGGCGTCAGCACGGAGTCCGTCGACATCTGGGTCGACGGCCGGAACCTCCTGGTCAAGAAGGTCGAGAAGGGCCGCATGTCGGCCGGCGAGTACACCCAGACCGCGTACTACAGCGACTACGGCGTGAAGGTCTCCGCCACCAGGCCCCCGGCCGGCGACACCGAGGACTTCAAGCAGCTGCTGAAGAAGCAGGGCTGGACCCCGGGCAGCAGCGACACCGCGAGCGGATCCGGCAGCAGCTCCTGAGGCCGGCGGGACTGCTGATGTCCGGGGGAATACGGAAGACTCCCGCAGCTTCCTGAGGTTAGGCTCGCCTCCTTACTGTGTATCAGCCATGCATTCCATGGGGGGAATCGATGGGGACTTCCGTACGGGTTTCAGCGCGCCGCAAAGCGACCGGGGCCGGGCTGGCCGCCCTGCTGCTCGCCGGGGGAGCGGTCGGCTGTCAGAAGAGCGACTCCGCCGAGTCGCCCGCGATGACTCCGGCGGCGGCCGTCGCCAAGGCGGCGAAGAACAGCGAGGACATCAAGTCCGTCCACTACCGGATGAAGGGCAAGGTGCCGGGCGAGGGCCGGGTCACCGCCGAGGCGGCGATGAGCATGAAGCCGCCGGCCATGAGCATGAAGATGACGGCTCAGGACCAGGCCGCCGACGGCCCGGTCGAGATCCGCCTCGTCGACAAGGCCATGTACGTGGGCGGGAACCCCTCCCTGGCCAAGGAGATGGACGGCAAGAGCTGGATCAAGTTCGACATGTCCGCGCTCGGCGGCGGCAAGGGGCTGAACGCGAATCAGCTGGGCGCCGGCCAGGCCAACCAGAACCCGGCGACCAACTCCACCTTCCTCACCGGCTCCAAGAACGTGAAGAAGATCGGCACCGAGACCGTCGAGGGCGTGCGGACCACCCACTACGAGGGCAAGGTCACCGTCGCCGACCTCAAGGCCTCGCTCAAGGGCAGGAACAAGACCGTACGGGAACAGCGCGAGAAGAGCCTCGACCAGTTCGAGAAGATGGGCGTCGACGCGTTCACCATGGACATGTGGATCGACGGCGACGACCACACCAAGCAGTTCCGGATGCGTGGCGAGGCCGACAAGGGTCCGCTCGACCTGACGATCACCTTCCTCGACATCAACAAGCCGGTGACGGTCACGGCCCCGCCGGCCAAGGACACCGCCGACCTCGCCGCGATGATGAAGGGCGCCCAGAGCTGAGCCGTAGAGCCGGATTTGCTTGACAGCGATCCGGTCACGTACCCTTCCGGAGAAGCCAAAGACCGCTGGTCGTTGCCGTGCGCTCCTGGAGGGTGCGGTGGCCGAAGGATCCGCTGAACCGCGGACGACCCGCGCAGGTGACTGTGGAAGTGCTCCCGGAAAGCCCCTGTCCAGGGGGATTCTGGTCGAGCTACGCCCCGTGCGCCTGCGCCGGGGCGTTTCGTTTGCTCCAGCCCCTTCCGAGCGGTCGTCATCACCCGGAAGGAGGCCGACGCTCATGGCAAGGCCCGACAAGGCTGCCGCGGTGGCCGAGCTCGCGGAGCAGTTCCGTAGCTCGAACGCTGCCGTGCTGACCGAGTACCGGGGTCTCACCGTGGCGCAGCTCAAGACGCTGCGTCGTTCGCTCGGTGAGAACGCCCAGTACGCCGTGGTGAAGAACACGCTGACCAAGATTGCGGCCAACGAGGCCGGGATCTCGACGCTCGACGACCTGTTCAACGGTCCGACGGCGGTCGCCTTCGTCACCGGTGACCCGGTGGAGTCGGCGAAGGGTCTTCGTGACTTCGCCAAGGACAACCCGAACCTCGTCATCAAGGGCGGTGTCCTTGACGGCAAGGCGCTGTCCGCCGACGAGATCAAGAAGCTCGCGGACCTCGAGTCCCGTGAGGTTCTGCTCGCCAAGCTGGCGGGCGCCCTGAAGGGCAAGCAGACGCAGGCTGCACAGCTCTTCCAGGCGCTTCCGACGAAGCTCGTCCGCACCGTGGACGCCCTTCGCGCCAAGCAGGACGAGCAGGGCGGTGCCGAGTAACTCGGCTCGCATCATGATCGCCGCCTGAGGCAGTCCGCCTGAGGCAGCGGTCGTAGCGGGCCGAACGTACGCCCGCCAGACATGTACATCCCGGCACCAGCCGAAATTAGTGGAAGGAAAGCCATCGTGGCTCTCACCCAGGACGAACTGCTCGCCGAGTTCGAGGGCATGACCCTCATCCAGCTCTCCGAGTTCGTGAAGGCGTTCGAGGAGAAGTTCGACGTCACCGCCGCTGCCGCGGCCGTCGTCGCCGCCGGCCCGGCGCAGGGTGGCCCGGCCGCCCCCGCCGAGGAGGAGAAGGACGAGTTCGACGTCATCCTCACGGGTGCCGGCGACAAGAAGATCCAGGTCATCAAGGTCGTGCGTGAGCTGACCTCGCTGGGTCTGAAGGAGGCCAAGGACCTCGTGGACGGCGCCCCGAAGCCCGTTCTCGAGAAGGTCGCCAAGGACGCCGCCGAGAAGGCCGCCGAGTCCCTCAAGGGCGCCGGCGCCTCGGTCGAGGTCAAGTAAGACCTCTCAGCTCCCCAGGGGCTGTAACGCCTGAGCACAGAAGAGCGATCATCCATCCGGGTGGTCGCTCTTCGGCGTTCCTGAGTGCCGGGTGGTGGCTGCCTTGCACCCTCGGGTGTGCGGAGTATGGTGATCTTCGTCGTGGCTCCAAGCACCCCAGGTGGTATGTGGTTTGGGCCATGGGGGCCTTGACGAACCGCACGCAGCGCGCAATTCTCAGGACGCGTCGTCACAAGGATCCGAATCCGAGGCATGGATCGGCGACGAAGAGGGCAGTATCAACGTGCATTGAGGGCGTGGGCTTGCCGCAGGTGTTGAGGGCGACGAGGGTCTCCGAAAATCGGGGCTGGACATCAGTGTGCCGAGTGGCTACACTGACCCTTTGCGCTGCCTGTTAGCTGTCCCCTGCCCGTCACCAGGGGCATGCCCTCGCTTGAACACCGACGATCGGAACGTCCCTGACCTGGCCTTTCGGCCAAATCGGGGAGTCCTGTCTCTGTGTGCGGGAGAGGGACCGGTACGCGCGTAGTGAGTCCGAGCCCTCGGAAGGACCCCCTCTTGGCCGCCTCGCGCACTGCCTCGACCGCGAATACGAACAACGGTGCCAGCACCGCCCCGCTGCGCATCTCCTTTGCAAAGATCAAGGAGCCCCTCGAGGTTCCCAACCTGCTCGCGCTGCAGACCGAGAGCTTTGACTGGCTGCTCGGGAACACCGCCTGGCAGAGTCGGGTCGAGGCGGCTCTGGAGTCCGGTCAGGACGTCCCCACCAAGTCCGGTCTGGAGGAGATCTTCGAGGAGATCTCCCCGATCGAGGACTTCTCCGGGTCGATGTCGCTGACGTTCCGCGACCACCGTTTCGAGCCGCCGAAGAACAGCATCGACGAGTGCAAGGAGCGCGACTTCACGTACGCCGCTCCGCTCTTCGTGACGGCTGAGTTCACCAACAACGAGACCGGCGAGATCAAGTCCCAGACGGTCTTCATGGGCGACTTCCCGCTCATGACGAACAAGGGCACCTTCGTCATCAACGGCACCGAGCGTGTCGTGGTGTCGCAGCTGGTCCGTTCGCCCGGTGTCTACTTCGACTCCAGCATCGACAAGACGTCCGACAAGGACATCTTCTCCGCCAAGATCATCCCGTCCCGGGGTGCCTGGCTGGAGATGGAGATCGACAAGCGCGACATGGTCGGTGTGCGCATCGACCGCAAGCGCAAGCAGTCCGTGACCGTTCTGCTCAAGGCTCTCGGTTGGACGACCGAGCAGATCCTGGAGGAGTTCGGCGAGTACGAGTCCATGCGCGCCACCCTGGAGAAGGACCACACCCAGGGCCAGGACGACGCTCTGCTCGACATCTACCGCAAGCTGCGCCCGGGCGAGCCCCCCACGCGTGAGGCCGCGCAGACGCTGCTTGAGAACCTGTACTTCAACCCGAAGCGCTACGACCTCGCCAAGGTCGGCCGCTACAAGGTCAACAAGAAGCTGGGTGCGGACGCTCCGCTCGACGCGGGCATCCTGACCGTCGAGGACATCATCTCGACGATCAAGTACCTGGTGAAGCTGCACGCCGGCGAGACCGAGACCGTTGGTGACAGCGGCCAGTCGATCGTCGTCGAGACCGACGACATCGACCACTTCGGCAACCGTCGTCTGCGCAGCGTCGGCGAGCTCATCCAGAACCAGGTCCGTACGGGTCTGGCGCGTATGGAGCGTGTCGTCCGCGAGCGGATGACGACTCAGGACGTCGAGGCGATCACGCCGCAGACCCTGATCAACATCCGGCCGGTCGTCGCCTCCATCAAGGAGTTCTTCGGCACCAGCCAGCTGTCGCAGTTCATGGACCAGAACAACCCGCTGTCGGGTCTCACCCACAAGCGCCGTCTGTCGGCTCTTGGCCCGGGTGGTCTCTCCCGTGAGCGGGCCGGCTTCGAGGTCCGTGACGTGCACCCGTCCCACTACGGCCGCATGTGCCCGATCGAGACCCCTGAAGGCCCGAACATCGGTCTGATCGGCTCGCTCGCCTCCTACGGCCGGGTCAACGCGTTCGGCTTCGTCGAGACGCCGTACCGCAAGGTCGTCGACGGTCAGGTCACCGACGAGGTGGACTACCTGACGGCCGACGAGGAGGACCGCTTCGTCATCGCGCAGGCCAACGCCACGCTCTCGGACGACCTGCGGTTCGCCGAGAACCGGGTCCTGGTCCGCCGCCGTGGCGGTGAGGTCGACTACGTCGCCGGTGACGACGTGGACTACATGGACGTCTCGCCGCGCCAGATGGTGTCGGTCGCGACCGCCATGATCCCGTTCCTCGAGCACGACGACGCCAACCGTGCCCTCATGGGCGCGAACATGATGCGTCAGGCCGTGCCCCTGATCAAGAGCGAGTCCCCGCTCGTCGGCACCGGCATGGAGTACCGCTCCGCCGTCGACGCCGGCGACGTGGTCAAGGCCGAGAAGGCGGGTGTGGTCCAGGAGGTCTCCGCGGACTACATCACCACCGCCAACGACGACGGCACGTACATCACGTACCGCCTGGCCAAGTTCGCCCGCTCCAACCAGGGCACCTCGGTCAACCAGAAGGTCATCGTCAACGAGGGCGACCGGATCATCGAGGGCCAGGTCCTGGCCGACGGTCCGGCCACCCAGAACGGCGAGATGGCGCTGGGCAAGAACCTGCTCGTGGCGTTCATGCCGTGGGAGGGTCACAACTACGAGGACGCGATCATCCTGTCGCAGCGCCTCGTGCAGGACGACGTCCTCTCCTCGATCCACATCGAGGAGCACGAGGTCGACGCCCGTGACACCAAGCTGGGCCCCGAGGAGATCACCCGGGACATCCCGAACGTCTCCGAGGAGGTCCTCGCCGACCTCGACGAGCGCGGCATCATCCGTATCGGTGCCGAGGTCATCGCCGGTGACATCCTCGTCGGCAAGGTCACGCCCAAGGGTGAGACCGAGCTGACCCCGGAGGAGCGCCTGCTGCGCGCGATCTTCGGTGAGAAGGCCCGTGAGGTCCGTGACACCTCGCTGAAGGTGCCGCACGGCGAGACCGGCAAGGTCATCGGCGTCCGCGTCTTCGACCGCGAGGAGGGCGACGAGCTTCCCCCCGGTGTGAACCAGCTGGTGCGCGTGTACGTGGCGCAGAAGCGCAAGATCACCGACGGTGACAAGCTCGCCGGCCGGCACGGCAACAAGGGTGTCATCTCGAAGATCCTGCCCATCGAGGACATGCCGTTCCTCGAGGACGGAACTCCGGTCGACATCATCCTCAACCCGCTGGGTGTGCCGTCCCGAATGAACCCGGGACAGGTGCTCGAGATCCACCTCGGCTGGCTCGCCAGCCGTGGCTGGGACGTCTCCGGTCTCGCCGACGAGTGGGCGCAGCGCCTGCAGGCCATCGGCGCCGACCAGGTCGACCCGGGCACGAACGTCGCGACCCCCGTCTTCGACGGTGCGCGCGAGGACGAGCTCGCGGGTCTGCTCCAGCACACCATCCCGAACCGTGACGGCGAGCGCATGGTGCTCCCGTCCGGCAAGGCGCGGCTGTTCGACGGCCGTAGCGGTGAGCCGTTCCCGGAGCCGATCTCGGTCGGCTACATGTACATCCTGAAGCTGCACCACCTGGTCGACGACAAGCTGCACGCGCGTTCGACCGGCCCGTACTCGATGATCACCCAGCAGCCGCTGGGTGGTAAGGCCCAGTTCGGTGGCCAGCGGTTCGGCGAGATGGAGGTGTGGGCGCTGGAGGCATACGGCGCCGCATACGCCCTCCAGGAGCTGCTGACCATCAAGTCCGACGACGTCACCGGCCGCGTGAAGGTCTACGAGGCCATCGTCAAGGGCGAGAACATCCCCGAGCCCGGCATCCCCGAGTCCTTCAAGGTGCTCATCAAGGAGATGCAGTCGCTCTGCCTGAACGTGGAGGTGCTGTCCAGCGACGGTATGTCCATCGAGATGCGTGACACCGACGAGGATGTCTTCCGCGCTGCGGAGGAGCTCGGCATCGACCTGTCCCGGCGCGAGCCGAGCAGCGTCGAAGAGGTCTGACGGGAGTCCGGCCGGAGGCCCTGGTGAGGAACCTCCGGCCGGCCCCTGGACCCCCGTATCAGACCAAAGACTTACAACCCTGAGAGGGATTGACGCATAGTGCTCGACGTCAACTTCTTCGACGAGCTCCGGATCGGCCTGGCCACCGCTGACGACATCCGTCAGTGGAGCCACGGCGAGGTCAAGAAGCCCGAGACCATCAACTACCGCACCCTCAAGCCCGAAAAGGACGGACTCTTCTGCGAGAAGATCTTCGGTCCGACCCGGGACTGGGAGTGCTACTGCGGCAAGTACAAGCGTGTCCGGTTCAAGGGCATCATCTGTGAGCGCTGCGGCGTCGAGGTGACTCGCGCCAAGGTGCGCCGTGAGCGGATGGGCCACATCGAACTGGCCGCCCCCGTCACGCACATCTGGTACTTCAAGGGCGTCCCGTCGCGTCTGGGCTACCTGCTCGACCTGGCTCCCAAGGACCTCGAGAAGGTCATCTACTTCGCGGCGTACATGATCACGTACGTCGACGAGGAGCGCCGCACGCGTGACCTGCCCTCCCTGGAGGCGCACGTCTCCGTGGAGCGCCAGCAGATCGAGAACCGTCGCGACGCCGACCTCGAGGCCCGCGCCAAGAAGCTGGAAAGCGACCTGGCCGAGCTGGAGGCCGAGGGCGCCAAGGCCGACGTGCGCCGCAAGGTGCGCGAGGGTGCCGAGCGTGAGATGAAGCAGCTGCGCGACCGTGCGCAGCGCGAGATCGACCGTCTCGACGAGGTGTGGACCCGCTTCAAGAACCTCAAGGTCCAGGACCTCGAGGGCGACGAGCTGCTCTACCGCGAGCTGCGGGACCGCTTCGGCACGTACTTCGACGGTTCGATGGGTGCCGCGGCGCTGCAGAAGCGCCTGGAGTCCTTCGACCTCGACGAGGAGGCCGAGCGCCTCCGCGAGATCATCCGTACCGGCAAGGGCCAGAAGAAGACCCGTGCGCTGAAGCGGTTGAAGGTCGTGTCTGCCTTCCTGCAGACCTCCAACAGCCCCAAGGGCATGGTCCTCGACTGCGTCCCGGTCATCCCGCCGGACCTTCGCCCGATGGTGCAGCTGGACGGTGGCCGCTTCGCGACCTCCGACCTGAACGACCTGTACCGCCGTGTGATCAACCGCAACAACCGTCTGAAGAGGCTCCTCGACCTCGGCGCGCCCGAGATCATCGTCAACAACGAGAAGCGCATGCTTCAGGAGGCTGTTGACGCCCTCTTCGACAACGGTCGTCGTGGTCGCCCGGTCACCGGTCCCGGCAACCGCCCGCTGAAGTCCCTCAGCGACATGCTGAAGGGTAAGCAGGGCCGTTTCCGTCAGAACCTGCTCGGCAAGCGTGTGGACTACTCCGCGCGTTCCGTGATCGTCGTCGGTCCGCAGCTGAAGCTGCACCAGTGCGGTCTGCCGAAGGCCATGGCGCTGGAGCTCTTCAAGCCGTTCGTGATGAAGCGCCTGGTGGACCTGAACCACGCGCAGAACATCAAGAGCGCCAAGCGCATGGTGGAGCGCGGCCGGACGGTCGTGTACGACGTCCTCGAAGAGGTCATCGCCGAGCACCCGGTTCTGCTGAACCGTGCTCCCACCCTGCACCGCCTCGGCATCCAGGCCTTCGAGCCGCAGCTGGTCGAGGGCAAGGCCATCCAGATCCACCCGCTCGTCTGCACCGCGTTCAACGCGGACTTCGACGGTGACCAGATGGCCGTGCACCTGCCGCTGTCCGCGGAGGCGCAGGCCGAGGCCCGCATCCTGATGCTGTCCTCGAACAACATCCTCAAGCCCGCCGACGGCCGTCCGGTGACGATGCCGACCCAGGACATGGTCCTCGGTCTGTTCTTCCTCACCACCGACGGCGAGCTGCGTGACACCAAGGGCGAGGGCCGGTCCTTCGGCTCCACGGCCGAGGCGATCATGGCGTTCGACGCCGGCGAGCTGGCGCTGCAGTCCGCGGTCGACATCCGCTTCCCGGTGGGCACCATCCCGCCGCGCGGCTGGACCCCGCCGGCCGTCGAGGAGGGCGAGCCGGAGTACCAGACCGGTGACACCTTCCGGCTGCGCACCACCCTGGGCCGCGCGCTCTTCAACGAGCTGCTGCCCGAGGACTACCCGTTCGTCGACTACTCGGTGGGCAAGAAGCAGCTCTCCGAGATCGTCAACGACCTGGCCGAGCGCTACCCCAAGGTCATCGTGGCGGCGACGCTCGACAACCTGAAGGCGGCCGGCTTCTACTGGGCGACCCGTTCCGGTGTCACCGTGGCCATCTCCGACGTCGTCGTTCCCGAGGCGAAGAAGGAGATCGTCAAGGGCTACGAGGCCCAGGACGAGAAGGTCCAGAAGCAGTACGAGCGCGGTCTGATCACCAAGGAAGAGCGCACGCAGGAGCTCATCGCGATCTGGACCAAGGCGACCAACGAGGTCGCCGAGGCGATGAACGAGAACTTCCCCAAGACGAACCCCATCTTCATGATGGTTGACTCGGGTGCCCGAGGAAACATGATGCAGATGCGGCAGATCGCCGGTATGCGTGGTCTGGTGTCGAACGCGAAGAACGAGACCATCCCGCGTCCGATCAAGGCGTCCTTCCGTGAGGGTCTGTCCGTGCTGGAGTACTTCATCTCCACGCACGGTGCCCGTAAGGGTCTGGCGGACACCGCTCTGCGTACCGCCGACTCGGGTTACCTGACCCGTCGTCTGGTGGACGTCTCCCAGGACGTCATCATCCGCGAGGAGGACTGCGGCACCGAGCGCGGTCTGAAGCTGCGGATCGCCAACCGCGGCGCCGACGGTGTGCTGCGCAAGGCGGACGACGTCGAGACCAGCGTCTACGCCCGCATGCTCGCCGAGGACGTCGTCATCGACGGCAAGGTGATCGCGCCGGCCAACGTGGACCTGGGCGACGTGCTCATCGACCAGCTGGTGCACCACGGTGTCGAGGAGGTCAAGACCCGCTCGATCCTGACCTGCGAGTCCCAGGTCGGCACCTGCGCCATGTGCTACGGCCGCTCGCTGGCCACCGGCAAGCTGGTCGACATCGGTGAGGCGGTCGGCATCATCGCCGCCCAGTCCATCGGTGAGCCCGGTACCCAGCTGACGATGCGTACCTTCCACACCGGTGGTGTGGCCGGTGACGACATCACCCAGGGTCTGCCGCGTGTCGTCGAGCTCTTCGAGGCCCGTACCCCGAAGGGTGTCGCCCCGATCTCCGAGGCCTCCGGCCGCGTCCGGATCGAGGAGACCGAGAAGACCAAGAAGATCGTCGTCACCCCGGACGACGGCAGCGACGAGACGGCGTACCCGATCTCGAAGCGTGCCCGGCTCCTGGTCAGCGAGGGCGAGCACGTCGAGGTGGGCCAGAAGCTCACCGTGGGTGCCACCAACCCGCACGACGTGCTGCGCATCCTGGGCCAGCGTGCCGTCCAGGTCCACCTGGTCGGCGAGGTCCAGAAGGTCTACAACTCGCAGGGTGTGTCGATCCACGACAAGCACATCGAGATCATCATCCGGCAGATGCTGCGCCGTGTGACGATCATCGAGTCCGGCGACGCCGAGCTGCTGCCCGGCGAGCTGGTCGAGCGCTCGAAGTTCGAGGTCGAGAACCGTCGTGTGGTCCAGGAAGGCGGCCACCCGGCCTCCGGCCGTCCGCAGCTGATGGGTATCACCAAGGCCTCGCTGGCGACCGAGTCGTGGCTGTCGGCGGCGTCCTTCCAGGAGACGACCAGGGTCCTCACGGACGCGGCGATCAACGCCAAGTCCGACTCCCTGATCGGCCTCAAGGAGAACGTCATCATCGGTAAGCTCATCCCGGCCGGTACGGGCCTGTCCCGCTACCGCAACATCCGGGTCGAGCCGACCGAGGAGGCCAAGGCCGCGATGTACTCGGCCGTCGGCTACGACGACATCGACTACTCGCCGTTCGGCACGGGCTCCGGCCAGGCCGTTCCGCTGGAGGACTACGACTACGGTCCGTACAACCAGTAAGCGAGCAGCTTGAGTTGAAGGGCGGTCACCCTCCGGGGTGGCCGCCCTTCGGCATGTGCGGGTGTCGTCCGTCAGTACGGCGGTTGTTGGAGATACGGCTGCAGGTGGTGCAGCCGTGTGTAGTGGTCCGGGTGTGAGGAGAGCAGCTTGCTGAGCGTGCTCTCCTCCAGCTGCACACCGCCGTTCGCCGCGGTGAGCGCGACCTGGGCCTGCTGCTCCTGCTGGTGCAGCTTGTCGAGTACGGCGGCCAGCATCGGGGCGAAGCCCAGCGCGGCCGCGTGCTCGTCGGCCCGCAGCTCGGAACGGCGGCCGACGGCGGCGAGCGCGTACGGCACGGCCAGGACGAGCAGCGGCAGGCCGTACAGCGTGCTGATGGTGGCCAGGGCGATGCTGCCGATGACCATCACGACGACGGCGGTGCCGATGCAGCCGAAGGCGCGCGACACATGGAACACGAAGCCGGAGAACGCCTTCAGGAAGCGCCAGGCGATCCGGCCGGGGAGTGCGTACCAGTGCCCGAGGAGCCCGGCCCAGGCGTGGCCGCCGACGTGGTGGCCCAGCTCGTGCGCCATGACCGCGGCGAGTTCGCCGTTGGGCAGCTCGTTCATGGCGAAGCGGGTGACGCCGACGATGTGGCCGGCCGCGGCGACCGCGTTCAGGCTGTCGCTGTCCTCCACCCACAGCTCGTAGTTGCGGGCTTCTATGCCGGCGCGGGCCGTGACCTCGCGCCAGACCGGTTCGAGTTTGGCTCGTTCTTGTGGCGTGGGGTGGCGCAGACGGAGCAGATGGCGCGCGATGGCGCTTTCGGTGGGGCGGTGGAACACGAGTGCGCCGCTGGCGAGCCACGCCAGCACCACGACCGTGCCGAATCCGCCGAAGAGGAGCGAGACCAGGCCGACGACGAACAGGCTGCACAGGAAGTTCGGCAGGTGGAGCAGCAGGCTGCTGACGGCGGTGGCGTCGGTACGGCGCTGGTCCCGGCGGATGTGGACGCGGCCGTGGTCGGTGCTGATGTGGTGCGGGTGGGCGGCGGGATCCGGGGGCGTGGGCGGTGCGGAGGGCGCGGGGGGCGGGGCCTTCGGGTACTGCGGGGGCGGGCCGGCCTGTGGGTACCGGGGAGGTGGGGCAGGCGCGGGAGGTGCCTGAGCGGGGTACTGCGGTGCCTGCGGGTACGAAGGAGACTCGGCCGCCTGCGGGTACTGCGGCGGTGCCGACGGCGGCTGCGTCGGGTACTGGGGATACTCCGGCGGTTGCTGGGTCATGGCGGTTCCTAGTGGTTGCTTCAGTTGGGGACGACCGTGCGGCGGTTCAGCCGAGCAGCAGTGACGCGGGCAGCAGGACCGTGCCGACGCAGAAGGCGACCAGGCCGGTACGGATCCACTGGTGCTTGCGGGCGGCGAGGCCGCTGGCCTCGGTGAGTGCCACGGTCAGACCGGCGAGGGGGCTCTGTTCCGTCTCGGCGAGCGCGGACTCCAAGTGGCCCTGCTGCACGGCCTGTTGGATGTCGCCGAAGTAGGTCAGGGGCTGTCCCGGGGTCCACGGCGCGGAGCGGAAGCGCGGCAGCACGGCCAGCAGCATCGCGAAGAGAGAGACGGTGAGGGACAGCGTCCCGGACCACCACAGTGCCGTGCCCGCGGCGGACAGCACCGAGGGGTTCCAGCCCCGCCCGGCGAGCAGTCCGCTGAACACGCCGGCCGTCATGCCGAGCGCGGCGACCAGTACGGAGGCCTTGCTGTCGGCGCGGGCGATCTCGGTGCGCAGATCGGTGAGGAGACGCTCGCACAGCCGTATGCGTTCGGCGGAGGCGGCGGGGGCGGGGGCGGGTGTAGGTGCCGGGTCGGTGGTCGTCATGTGCTGCTTGCCTCTGGGGAGTTGTCCGAGTCGACCGGGGTCTCCTGGGCGGCCTGGTCGGGCGGCGGCGCCTGCGTGGGCAGGGTCGGGTTGCTGCCGTAGCCGGGCGGGGGCTGCCAGGCCGGGGTCTGGGGCGGGGTGGCCGGCGGGGCGGGGGCGCCGGGGTACGGTCCGGACAGCGGGGGTGGCGGGGCGTACGGTGCGGGCGGCTGCCAGGACGGGGTGCCGGGGGCGGCAGCGGTGGGTGGCTGAGGGCTCGGAGTCGCAGGTGTCTGCGGGGCCTGCGGAAGAGGCGCCTGCCTACCCGGCACCACCTGGGGCGGAGCCTGGTTGCCCGGCGGCTGGTCGTTCGGCGCGGCCGGATAAGCCGGCCCATCCCCCTGAGGTGCGATGAGCGGCGGCGTCTGCGGGACCCCCGGCAGGCGCTGGTTCAGAATGTCGCTGACCGTGCGCAGGGCCAGCTGCTTCGGGCCCTCCAGCTCGTAGCTCTCGGCCGTGTCGCCGTTGAGGAGCTGGCTCACCAGGTCCATCTGGGCCTGGATCATGCGGAGTTGGTCCTCGCGCATGCTCTGCATGACCAGGTGGGAGTCCTCGGGGTGCTGGGCGAGGTGGAGGGCCCAGGCGTGGACGCCGCCCTGCTGTAGATGCCACTGGTAGAACTCGATCTTCTTGGCCTCGATGGCCTGCAGCTCGATCATCTGCTGCCCCTGCTCCAGGGCCTGTTGGTGCTGCCACCGTTGCTGCTGGAGCGCGAGCTCCTGCTGCTGGGTGCCGTACGCCATGGCCCGTTCGATCTGCAACCGGTCCTGCTCCCGGTTCCGGCGGTCCACCTCGACGTCGATCTCCATGCCCCGCTCGGCCGCGCGGATCTGCTCGGCGGCGGAGTGGTCGATGGCCTGGAGCCGGCGCTGGTGGTCGATGTTCTCCTGGTCGCGCCGCAGCCGCAGCGTCCAGGTCACCTGGAGTCCCGCGGGTGCCCCGAGCGGCCCCAGCACGGTGACCGCCTGGAGCAGTTCACGCTCGGCGTACGCACTGTCGGGGATGGCGAAGCGCCGGGTCACCGGTCGGGCCGCCTGCTGCAGTTCGCCCAGCACCAGGGCCGGCACGTCCCGGTGGCCGCTCGCCACGAACCGGGCCGGGTCGAGGACCTGCCAGGACAGGTCCACGGCGGCCGTGAACTCGAACGCGTCGTTGTCGCTGGGCAGGGCGAGTTCCGCGGAGAACGGGTGCACGCCCATGTCCACCTCGTACACGGCCGTGTACCGCTTCGCCGCGATCTCGCTGCGCGTGGGCCGCCGGGGCGGCAGATACGAGTCGTAGCCGCCCTTCGGGGTGGAGAAGACCAGGGCGTGGTCGATGCGGACCAGCGACTTGAGGTTGAAGTCAAAGCGGCCCAGCTGGCGCACGGTGAGCACCGGGTCGACCAGTGGGGTGTGCCGGTCCGCCTGCTGCTGCCACTCGGGCGGGCGGTTGAAAGCGGGCATGGTGCGTGTCTCCTCGGGGATGTGCAGGTCAGCGGGGCGGGAGGACCGCCAGCAGGCGGGCCGCGACGTCGGGCGGGGGCTTGCCGTCCTCGCCCGGCATCGTCCGCAGCAGATGGCTCAGCCGGTCGTGCTCGGCGCTCGTGGTGACGAGCCGGGGCAGCAGGGCCGCGAGCGCCCACTCGGTGGTCTCGGCCCGGTGGGCGATCAGCACCCACTCGCACAGGACCTCCAGCGCTTGCCGGGTGGACCGGGGGTCGGCGAGCGCCGCCCGCCACAGCGCGGGGATGCCGTGGGCTGGCTCGCCGTCCTCGTGGGCGGTGCGGGCGTACCAGTCGAGGACCAGCGGGGTGCCGTACCGCTCGTCGTCCTGCGTGCGGTGGCAGGCGTTCACGAAGCCGCCGAGCGCCAGGTCGTGCACGGCGCGGTCGTCGTCGAGGTGTTCGCGCAGTTCGGCCAGGACCCGGTCGCCGGCGGGAGAAAGCAGCAACAGCCCGACGGCTTCGGCGAGTTCGCGTGCCATCGCGCCGTCGAGGTCGTCGGGACCAGCCTCGTACAGCCTGCGGACTGCCTTGCGCAGCGCGGCGAGCGCCTGCTCCGGCCGCTCCGGTCCGATGAGCCCGTACGCCCGTACGGCCACCCAGCGCAGCCGCGGGTCGTCGCCCTCGCACCAGCCGTCGAGGATGCGCGGGACATAGGGCGTGCCGATGAGATGGGCGAGGGTGAGCGCGTTGACGGCGACCAGCCGGTGCCGGAACCGCTTCGAGGTGCCCCAGGGTTCGATGACCAGCGCCATCGCGGAGGGCAGATCGGTGCGGGCGAGGACCGCGACGGTGGACGCGGCGCGGGTGCGGACCAGGGGGCGGCCGTCGTCGGCGAGGCGGCGCAGCCAGGCGATCAGCGCGGGCCGGGCGGACGGATGGCCGAGCCACACCTCACGCAGCAGCACCAGGGAGACCCGCTCGTCGAGGAACCTGGCCTTCTGCTGGGGCACCGGCCCCCACTCGGTGTGCTCGTCCTCCTCGTACTTCTCGGCGCGGGCCAGCTGGAGGCGCTTGCCGATGTGCGTGCCGAAGACGGGAACCTCCGGGACCTGGGAGTGGTTCCAGGTCTCCTGGAGGAGGCGGTACAGCAGGTCGCTGACCTCGGCGGTGAGGGCGTACGGGCCGCCGTCGAAGGCGGCGAGGGCCACCAGGAACGCCTTGTCCCGCAGATGGATCGAGGCCTCGTCCTCCTCGAACCACTCCTGGACCTGGCTCTCCAGCGACACGAGCGAGAACTGCGCGACCGTGTCCGCGCCCGCCTCCCCGGCCGCGTACCGGGCGAGCTGCTGCGCGAAGGCGGCGACCTCGCGCAACTGGTGGCTGCGGCCCAGGAACTCGGTGACATCGGGGAGTTCGAGCAGCTTGGCGGCGGTCTCGGCATCGGTGCGGGTGCTCAGGTGGGCGGCTAGGACGTCGGCGGCGGCGGGCGGGTGCCAGGCGACGGCGAACGGCACGTCCTCCAGTACGGCGGTGGGGTCGACCGTGATGATCAGGTAGCCGTGCTCGCCGAGCCGGTCGCGGGCGGCGAGCAGATGCGGTTCGCGCAGCGGTCGGTCGCGGCGGGTGGCCAGGTCGCACAGGACGTAGCCGCGGGAAGGGTCCTCGTCGGTCTCCGTGGTGGCGACCTGTTCGGCGAGGGCGCTCGGGCCGGTGTCGCGGTCCAGGGTGCGCACCGAGGAGACGCCGAGGCGGTGCAGAAGCATCAGCGCGGCCGTGCGCCGGCCGGTGAAGCGGGCACCGGACAGGACGAGGACGCGGTCGCGGCGCAGCCGGTCGAGGAGACCGGCCACGACCTCCTCATCGGCGACGAAGTGCCCGGCCAGCCGCTCCAGGGTGGCCCGCGGGACCTCGCCGGACACGGACCCCGATGACGAGAACCCGGGTAGGGAGAACTGGTAGACCGTCTTGGTCCCCATGATCACGTCGCCGCTGACCTGGTTGCCGGTGACGTTGTTCTGGTCGCCGCTCACCGTGCCGCCGCCGAAGCGTGCCTGGGCGCCGAAGCTCATGCTCCGCGGGCTGTGGTCGACCAGGTCCCGGCGGGCCGCCCAGGCGTCCTGCGGCTGGTCGCGCTCCTCGGACCCGTCGTCCGTGCCCTCTCTTCGGGCCTCGTCCGCCGGGGCCGGTTCGGCCTGGGGCTGGTCCGGCGCGGGACCGGCGCCGCCCGCCGGGGGCTGCTGATCGGGCGTGCTCACGCGCCCTCACCCCGCCTGCGGCCACCGCCGAAGTTGAGGTCGCCGGTGATCTGGTTGCCGGTGACGTTGTTCTGGTCGCCGCTCACCGTGCCGCCGCCGATGGTGACGTTGCCGTGGAAGACAGGGCCCGGCGCCGGGGCTCCCCGGTCCGGCGCCGGGCCGCCCTGCGGGGGGACCCGCGGCGTCGGGCGGTCCCCCGAACCGCCCGACGCCTCCCCCGCCCCCGTGTCACCGTGGTCTGCGGGTACCGCGCCGTCCGGCACCGGGCCGTGCAGCCAGGCCCTCAGCGGGCCGTTCTTGCTGTCCACCGTCACCGCGTGGAACTGCGCCTTCGGGATCCCGGTGTGGTCGTGCCGTACCACCCCGGAGTACAGGGGGTCCGAGACGCACAGCGCGAAGTCGTCGGCGCGCTCGCGCAGGGCGGCGCGCAGGATTCCGGCGTCCAGCAGCCGGCAGGCGTGGTTCAGGTCGGAGCCGACCCAGCCGTCGAGTTCGTCCACGGCGACCCAGCCGGTGGCGACCACGCCGCGCAGTCGGATCTGCGCGGAGCTGGATGCCATCCTGTTGACCGCCCGCAGCTGCGCCGGAACCTCCGTGAGAAGGCTGCGCAGCAAGGCCGTGACCGAGGCGCTCGCGTCGATGAGCTCCATCACCGAGTCCCCGCGGTCGGCCCGCAGCCGCAGTGTCTCGTCGATGCCGGCGCTCTCCAGTGCGCGGTCGGTGATGTCGTAGAGCATGCGCCGCAGATAGGCCTGCTCCACGTCGTCCCGGTCGCTGAACCTCTCGATGTCCAGCAACAGGATCGTGCGGCTCACGGGGTCGCTCATGGTCGCCTCTCCGAGGGGGGTGTGTGGTGCAGGCGCCAGAGTGGCGCCCGGGAGAGGCGGGCGGTGAGGGCGGATGACGCACTCGTTGTGTGACCGTGTGCACAGAAGGGCTGCGGAGGAGGGTGAGATCACTCCTCGTGCGGCCCCTGTGGTGAGGGGATCCCGGATGCCGGACCCGCCGCAGCAATGCGCCGCAGCACGTCCGGCCGTCGTATCAGCAGCGTCCGGCGTCCCGTCACGACCGCTTCCTTGTCGCGCAGCTCCCGCAGCAGGCGCTGCACCATCTCCCGGGACGCGCCCACCGAGCCCGCCAGCTCCTGTTTGCTCAGGGGTACGGCGAGTTCGATGCCCTCCTCGGTACGGCGTCCGTGGGTGCGGGCCAGGTCCAGGAGGAGGACGGCGAAACGCTCCCGCACGCTCATCGACGCGAACTCCAGCCGCCGCCGGTCGGCCGCCCGGGTACGGTCCGCGGTCAGGCCGAGAAGGGCGAAGGACACGGCGGGGGAGCGGCCCAGGAAGTCGGTGAACCGCTCGTGCTCCACGGCCACCGCCCGCACCGGCTCCAGCGCGGTCACCGTCGCCGACCGCGGCCGGCCCGTGAGCGCCGCCGACTCGCCGACGATGTCGCCGGGTCCGCGCAGGGCGAGCAGTGCCTCGTAGCCGTTGGCCGCTGAGGCCGTGACCTTGGTCCAGCCCTGCACCAGGAACAGAACGTGGGAGGAGGGCTCGTGCTGGTGGATGAGGACCATGCGCGCCGTGAAGTCCAGCTGCCGGCCGAGCGCCAGCAGCACCGAACGGTCCTCGCTCTCCAGCCGAGCCAGAAAGGGCACCCGGTCGTCCAGGCCTCCGTCGTCCGGTGAGTGCACCACCGTTCTCGTCACGCTCATCCCCCGATTTCCCTTGCAGCGGACGGATCAAGGTACTGAAAGCGCAGGACGGCCGGACCGGAAAGGGCGCGAACCAGCCAACGACGTGAAATGATCTGCGGCCGGCGCGGAGAGGGCGGAACAGGCGAGGAGAGCGCTGGAACGAGAGGGTCCGCAACGCCCCCTGTGCCAGAAATCCCCGTTCGGCGCATCATGGAGTGACTCGGGGGTTCGGGGAGGTACTCGTGTCCAATCCGTCGTGGCAGCCCTGGCAGTCGGGGCAGGGGGACTCGCAGCGGGCGCAGGATGTCCCGCAGTCGGGGCAGGACGTACCCCTGCGGCCCTGGCAGCAGGGGCAGCGTGGCGTGCCGCAGGCGTGGCAGGGGGGCTCGGTGCCGGTGCAGGGCTTCGGGCAGGCCTGGCAGGGGCAGACCGCTCCGTCCATGCTCGCCTCCCACGCCGACCGTGAGCGCGCCGTGGACGTGCTGCGGGCGGGGTACGGAGAGGGGCGGCTGGAGAAGGGGGAGTTCGACCGGCGGGTGGAGCGGGCGTACGCGGCCCGTACGGTGGGGGAGCTGGCCCTTCTGGTCGCCGATCTGCCGCAGGGCCCCGTGCCGGTCAATCAGGCCGCTCCGCCCGTGCCCGCGACCTTTCTGCCGGTCCCGCCGCCGACGAACGGCAAGGCGGTCGGCTCCATGGTCTGCGGGATCCTCACGTTCTTCACCGCCGGGCTCACCGGCATCCCCGCGGTCGTCCTCGGTCACTCAGCCCGCAGCGAAATGCAGCGCACCGGTGAGCGGGGCGAGGGCCTTGCCATGACCGGGCTGGTCCTGGGCTGGCTGTCGGTGGCCGGATGGGCGCTGATCATCACCATCCTCATCGCGGCAGCCCTGGCCTCCGCATGACCTGGAGTGAGCTGCGGCGACGTAGCTCCCCGAGGTGTCGGGAACGTGAATTCGAAGATCATGTACGGCGTAGGGTCTTGACATGCTTCGCATGGCGATGCGGGCGCGGCCCATTTGTTTTGACCGCAGCGTATGAGGTAGGTACGCTCAGACCTTGTGCCTGGGGTGTGCCCTGGCTCTCGTGCGTGCCTTCAACCGCATAGCGAGCCGTCACTGGCCACCGTAATCTGCGCCCTTTTCGCTTCACGGCGAGAGTCTGCCGGATTCGACACACCCGACCGCGTGGGTCGGCGACGTTCCAGGTTAGCTGTACCCATCGGCACACAGAAACCGGAGAAGTAGTGCCTACGATCCAGCAGCTGGTCCGTAAGGGCCGGCAGGACAAGGTCGAGAAGAACAAGACGCCCGCACTCGAGGGTTCCCCTCAGCGTCGTGGCGTCTGCACGCGTGTGTTCACGACCACCCCGAAGAAGCCGAACTCGGCCCTGCGTAAGGTCGCGCGTGTGCGTCTGACCAGCGGGATCGAGGTCACCGCTTACATTCCGGGTGAGGGACACAACCTGCAGGAGCACTCCATCGTGCTCGTGCGCGGCGGCCGTGTGAAGGACCTGCCGGGTGTTCGCTACAAGATCATCCGTGGCTCCCTCGACACCCAGGGTGTCAAGAACCGCAAGCAGGCCCGTTCCCGCTACGGCGCCAAGAAGGAGAAGTAGAAATGCCTCGTAAGGGCCCCGCCCCGAAGCGCCCGGTCATCATCGACCCGGTCTACGGTTCCCCTCTGGTCACGTCGCTCATCAACAAGGTGCTGCTGAACGGCAAGCGCTCCACCGCCGAGCGCATCGTCTACGGTGCCATGGAGGGTCTGCGTGAGAAGACGGGCAACGACCCGATCATCACGCTGAAGCGCGCGCTGGAGAACATCAAGCCGACCCTCGAGGTCAAGTCCCGCCGTGTCGGTGGTGCGACGTACCAGGTTCCGATCGAGGTCAAGCCCGGTCGCGCCAACACGCTCGCGCTGCGCTGGCTGGTCGGTTACTCCCGCGCCCGTCGCGAGAAGACCATGACCGAGCGTCTGCTCAACGAGCTTCTCGACGCCTCCAACGGCCTTGGTGCCGCTGTGAAGAAGCGCGAGGACACGCACAAGATGGCCGAGTCCAACAAGGCCTTCGCGCACTACCGCTGGTAGTCGCTACCCACATCGAGACCGAGAGAAGACTGAAGCCTTATGGCTACCACTTCACTTGACCTGGCCAAGGTCCGCAACATTGGGATCATGGCCCACATCGACGCGGGCAAGACGACCACCACCGAGCGGATCCTGTTCTACACCGGTGTGTCTTACAAGATCGGTGAGGTCCACGACGGCGCTGCCACCATGGACTGGATGGAGCAGGAGCAGGAGCGTGGCATCACGATCACCTCTGCTGCCACCACCTGTCACTGGCCGCTGGAAGACGTCGACCACACCATCAACATCATCGACACGCCGGGCCACGTCGACTTCACCGTCGAGGTGGAGCGTTCGCTGCGTGTGCTCGACGGTGCCGTGACGGTGTTCGACGGCGTCGCCGGCGTGGAGCCCCAGTCCGAGACGGTGTGGCGTCAGGCGGACCGCTACGGCGTCCCCCGCATCTGCTTCGTCAACAAGCTCGACCGGACCGGTGCCGAGTTCCACCGCTGCGTCGACATGATCTCTGACCGCCTCGGCGCTCAGCCGATCGTCATGCAGCTCCCGATCGGTGCCGAGGCCGACTTCAAGGGCGTCGTCGACCTGGTCACGATGAAGGCGTTCGTGTGGTCCGCCGAGGCCACCAAGGGCGAGATGTACGACATCGTCGACATCCCGGCCACGCACGCCGAGGCTGCCGAGGAGTACCGCGGCAAGCTGGTCGAGACCGTCGCCGAGAACGACGAAGAGATCATGGAGCTGTACCTGGAGGGCGAAGAGCCTTCCGTGGAGCAGCTGTACGCCGCGATCCGTCGCATCACCATCGCGTCCGGCAAGTCCAAGGACACCACGGTCACCCCGGTGTTCTGCGGCACCGCGTTCAAGAACAAGGGCGTCCAGCCCCTGCTCGACGCGGTCGTGCGCTACCTCCCCTCCCCGCTCGACGTCGAGGCCATCGAGGGCCACGCCGTGAGCGACCCGGAGGAGGTCGTCAAGCGCAAGCCGTCCGACGACGAGCCCCTCTCCGCGCTGGCGTTCAAGATCATGAGCGACCCGCACCTCGGCAAGCTCACCTTCGTCCGGGTCTACTCGGGCCGCCTGGAGTCCGGCACCTCGGTGCTGAACTCCGTCAAGGGCAAGAAGGAGCGCATCGGCAAGATCTACCGCATGCACGCGAACAAGCGTGAGGAGATCGACGCGGTGGGCGCCGGCGACATCATCGCCGTCATGGGTCTGAAGCAGACCACGACCGGTGAGACGCTGTGCGACGACAAGCAGCCGGTGATCCTGGAGTCCATGGACTTCCCGGCGCCGGTCATCCAGGTCGCCATCGAGCCCAAGTCGAAGGGCGACCAGGAGAAGCTGGGCGTCGCGATCCAGCGCCTGGCCGAGGAGGACCCGTCCTTCCAGGTCCACTCGGACGAGGAGACCGGCCAGACCATCATCGGTGGTATGGGCGAGCTGCACCTCGAGGTGCTGGTCGACCGTATGCGCCGTGAGTTCAAGGTCGAGGCCAACGTCGGCAAGCCGCAGGTCGCCTACCGCGAGACGATCCGCAAGGCCGTCGAGCGCGTGGACTACACCCACAAGAAGCAGACCGGTGGTACCGGTCAGTTCGCCAAGGTGCAGATCGCGATCGAGCCCATCGAGGGCGGCGACGCCTCGTACGAGTTCGTGAACAAGGTGACCGGTGGCCGTATCCCGAAGGAGTACATCCCTTCGGTGGACGCCGGTGCGCAGGAGGCCATGCAGTTCGGCATCCTCGCGGGCTACGAGATGACGGGCGTCCGCGTCACGCTCATCGACGGTGGCTACCACGAGGTCGACTCCTCCGAGCTCGCCTTCAAGATCGCCGGTTCGCAGGCCTTCAAGGAGGCCGCGCGCAAGGCGTCCCCCGTGCTCCTTGAGCCGATGATGGCCGTCGAGGTCACCACGCCCGAGGACTACATGGGTGAGGTCATCGGCGACATCAACTCCCGCCGTGGCCAGATCCAGGCCATGGAGGAGCGGGCCGGTGCCCGCGTCGTGAAGGGCCTCGTGCCCCTCTCGGAGATGTTCGGTTACGTCGGCGACCTGCGCAGCAAGACGTCCGGCCGTGCGAGCTACTCCATGCAGTTCGACTCCTACGCCGAGGTTCCGCGGAACGTCGCCGAGGAGATCATCGCGAAGGCCAAGGGCGAGTAACGCACCTGCGTTTAACGCACCGCGTTTTCACGCCGTAGGCTTGACCCCGGAGCCTCACGGGTCGTTCCTCCACAATCGTGGCGGAATGACCCGGGGCCCGGGATTTGACAGCAAAGATCACCTGGCGCCGATGAAGTAAGGCGTACCAGAACCACTCCCAGGAGGACCCCAGTGGCGAAGGCGAAGTTCGAGCGGACTAAGCCGCACGTCAACATCGGCACCATCGGTCACATCGACCACGGTAAGACGACCCTCACGGCCGCCATTACCAAGGTGCTGCACGACGCGTTCCCGGACCTGAACGAGGCCTCGGCGTTCGACCAGATCGACAAGGCTCCCGAGGAGCGCCAGCGCGGTATCACCATCTCCATCGCGCACGTCGAGTACCAGACGGAGACCCGTCACTACGCCCACGTCGACTGCCCCGGTCACGCGGACTACATCAAGAACATGATCACCGGTGCTGCCCAGATGGACGGCGCCATCCTCGTGGTCGCCGCCACCGACGGCCCGATGCCGCAGACCAAGGAGCACGTGCTCCTGGCCCGCCAGGTCGGCGTTCCGTACATCGTCGTCGCCCTGAACAAGGCCGACATGGTGGACGACGAGGAGATCCTGGAGCTCGTCGAGCTCGAGGTTCGTGAGCTGCTCTCCGAGTACGAGTTCCCGGGCGACGACGTTCCGGTCGTCAAGGTTTCCGCGCTCAAGGCGCTCGAGGGCGACAAGGAGTGGGGCCAGTCGGTCCTGGACCTGATGGCCGCCGTCGACACCGCGATCCCGGAGCCGGAGCGCGACGTCGACAAGCCGTTCCTGATGCCGATCGAGGACGTCTTCACGATCACCGGTCGCGGTACGGTCGTCACCGGCCGTATCGAGCGTGGTGTCCTGAAGGTCAACGAGACCGTCGACATCATCGGCATCAAGACCGAGAAGACCACCACCACGGTCACCGGTATCGAGATGTTCCGCAAGCTGCTCGACGAGGGCCAGGCCGGTGAGAACGTCGGTCTGCTGCTCCGCGGCATCAAGCGCGAGGACGTCGAGCGCGGCCAGGTCATCATCAAGCCGGGCTCGGTCACCCCGCACACCGAGTTCGAGGCGCAGGCCTACATCCTGTCCAAGGACGAGGGTGGCCGCCACACGCCGTTCTTCAACAACTACCGTCCGCAGTTCTACTTCCGTACGACTGACGTGACCGGTGTTGTGACCCTCCCCGAGGGCACCGAGATGGTCATGCCCGGCGACAACACTGAGATGAAGGTCGAGCTCATCCAGCCCATCGCCATGGAAGAGGGCCTGAAGTTCGCCATCCGTGAGGGTGGCCGGACGGTCGGCGCCGGCCAGGTCACCAAGATCAACAAGTGAGCTTGCTGATCTGACCTGGTAGCTCCAGCGCGAGCTCCTGAAGGGGCCCGTACGACTTCGGTCGTACGGGCCCTTTCGCTTGCCCCGCCGGCGGGTGGGGGGACGGTCGCACGGTGAAGTCTCGGCGAACCTTGCGGGACGGCTCGTGGAGACTTGCGCCAACTCCCCGTTCCCGATGCCCCGAATGTTCCTGTCTGCTCACTGTGGGGCGGTTGTGAACCCCTAGCGTGAGGGGTCGGAACAGGCAAGACACAGGGATGGTCGTTGATGTCCACGATGGTCGACCGGCCGACGCAGCAGCTGCGCACGGTGCGGGGACGCCGTCAGGCGGCCCCGCTCGGCCGCGAGCGTCCTCGCCTGTACGCCATCGACGGCATCCGTCTCGTCGCCGCCCTGATGGTGGCCGTGCACCACTACGTCGGCAGCTGGCGCGTCGACCAGCCGGGCAACGCCGTCTGGGGCCGGCCGGTCTCCGACACCATGCCGACGGTCTTCCACTTCGCCGCCTACGGCTGGATCGGCGTCGAGATCTTCTTCGTGATCAGCGGCTTCGTGATCTGCATGTCCTGCTGGGGGCGCACCCCGCGGGAGTTCTTCGTCTCCCGGGTGATCCGCCTGTACCCCGCGTACTGGTTCGGGATCGTCTTCACCACGGCCGTGCTGGTGGTGGCGCCGGGGGTCTGGGACCGGCTGAAGCTGCGCGACATCCTGCTCAACTTCACGATGCTGCAGTCGGGTTCGGGTGTGGCGAGCGTCGACGGCGTGTACTGGACGCTCTGGTCGGAGCTGCGGTTCTACCTGCTCTTCCTGGTCGTCGTCGCCACCGGGCTGACGTACCGCAAGATCGTGATCTTCTGCTGTGTGTGGGGCGCGGCCGCCATGCTCGCCCCGGCGGCGGACTTCCACCTCCTGACGCTGGCCGCCAACCCGGAGGGCGCCTGGTTCTTCATCGCCGGCCTCGCCCTCTACCTCATGCACCGCTTCGGCCAGGACCTGCTGCTGTGGGGGATCCTCGGGATGGCGTGGCTGATGGGGCAGCGGCAGCTGGGTCTGAGGATCGACACCACCGAGCATGTCTCCGGGTGGCGGGGGAGCGTGGTGATCTACACCGTGTTCCTGCTGCTCATGGTTGCGATCGCGCTCGGTGCGACGGATCGCGTGCGGTGGAAGTGGCTGGTCACGGCGGGGAGCCTGACGTATCCCCTGTATTTGGTCCACTATGTGGCCGGTACGACGGTGATCGGGCAGCTTCGGGACACCATGGACCCGCGGCTGTTGGTGGCCCTTGTGATCGCCGGGTTCCTGCTGCTGAGCCGGCTTGTGCACCGGTGGGTGGAACGGCCTGTGGCGCGGGTGTTGAAGCGGGGGTTGTATACGTCGTTTGCGCGGTTGCGGAACGCGGGCGGCTGACGCGGCCGACCTCTGTACGGCGACCGCGCTTTCTGAGCGCTTCCCGCGTGCCTGGCCGCCTGGTTCTTCGGCGGTTTCTCCGCGATGGCCTGCGGCGGTGCCGGCCGAATGGCCGTAGGTGCGGGGAGGCGCGTGCGGAGCCGTGAACTCACCCCATCGATATGCCCGTGTATCGTAAAAGAGATGTACATCGCAAGAGGCTTGATCTCCGCTTGAGTGCGGCTTGATCCCACTGCGTAACACTCAATCCAGCGACAAATCGAGTGACTGTTCGTCGAGTGTCCTGGGGTGGGGGATAATGCTTGATGTCGGTGTGATCGGCGGTGGGCCCGGCGGGCTTTTTCTGGCTCGTCTCCTGCTGATGCGGGGAATAGCGGCCCGGGTTCACGTGCGCGAGCGTAATCCCAGGGGGGCGACGTTCGGATTCGGGATCGTCTTTTCTGACCGCACTATGTCGGCTCTGCGTGCGGCCGACCCTGCGACGCACGATCGCATCGTCGCGGCCAGCCGTTCCTGGCGCGACATGGAGGTGCGCGTCGGCGGGCGGGAGCTGCGGTACGGCGGGTACGGCTTCACCGCGATCGCCCGGCGTAACCTGCTGGACATCCTTGAGGAGCAGGCGCTGGCCAGTGGTGCGCGGATCGACCACAGCACCGAGGCGGACGCGGCGGACCTGGGTTCCGAGCATCAGCTCGTCGTGGCCGCCGACGGGGTCGGTTCAGCCACCAGGAGCGCCCGCGAGGAAGCATTCGGAACAAAGGTGGAGGAGGGCACTGCCAAGTTCGTCTGGTACGGCACCACCGCGCCGATGGCGCGTGTCACTTTCCCGTTCGTCACGACCGCATTCGGAGTCTTCGCCGCACATACCTATCCTTTCGCCGACGGTCTCAGCACCTTCATCGTGGAAACCGACGAACAGGCGTGGCGTGCCGCTGGAATGGATGTCTCGACGGATCGGGCGAATTCCACGGGTGGGAGTGACGAGTATTCCCAGCAATTGATGGAGGAGGTGTTCGCCGACCATCTCAAGGGCCACCCGCTGCTGGTGAACAACAGTCGCTGGGCCAATTTCCGGGTGATCCACAACCGGGTCTGGTGGCACGACAACCTGGTGCTCCTGGGCGACGCGGCGCACACCGCCCACTTCTCCGTCGGCTCGGGAACGAAGCTCGCGATGGAGGATGCCATCGGTCTGGCCGATGCTCTGGGCGAGTGGAGCCCCAGCGGCTCCGGCCGTGCGGGCGGTCCGCGAACCGTCACGCCCGCCGATCTGGCCCCGGCCTTCAAGTCGTACGAGGAGGCCCGTCGACCGGAGGTGGCCCGCACCCAGAACCTGGCGGCTCCCAGCATGCGGTGGTGGGAGACCTTCGCGCAGCGGGTCGACCGGGATCCCGAGAGGTTCGGATTCCACTTCCTGACCCGCACACCGGCGATCAGCCTGGCGGGACTGCGGCGCCGCCACCCGGAGCGCATCGCGCAGGCGGAGTCGGCCTTCGTCGTCGAGGCCAGGTCGGCCGGTGTCGCGGCAGCCGCGTCCGGCACAACGGTGTCGGAGGCCGGCACGTCGGCGGCCGAAGTCGGCACACCCCACGCACTGGCGTTCCCCCTACGGCTCGGTGAAACGGTTCTCCGCAATCGGATGCTCAGCGTGGTTCCTCCGTCGCCCGGACAGCCGGACATCTGTGTGGCTCAGGCGCTGACAGGCGACAGCCTCGTCCTCGCCGACTGGAGCGGTGCCGCCCGACGGCACGGCCCCGGGGTCGAGCCGGGCGCCGGGGAGGAATGGCGCAGGGCTGTGCACGAAGCGGGGCTCGCCCGCACGTGGATCGGGGCGGTGGTGGACGCCGAAGGGGTCCGGGCGCAGCCGCCGGAGCGGCTCCTGGAGATGCCGGTCCTGGTCCTGCTCCTCGACCCACCGACATCGGGCACCTTCGCCCGCGCGGTCGCCGCGCTGCCCCCGCCCGAGGCGGGCCGACAGCTTCTCGTCGGCCTCACGTGCGCCGACGGCCGTCCGACCCGAGAGCACGCCGACCGGTTGTCGGCCTGCGCGGCGGAAGCCGCGGCGGCGGGTGCGGTCGGCATCCACCTGCGCCTGCCGGCTCCGGGCCCCTCGACGAGGCCGGCCACCGGGGCCGGAGAGGACCTCTGGACGGCGGTGATGGAGCTGGCCGACCGGCTTCGCACCGAGTCCGGACTCCCCCTGATCGTCGACGCCGTCGGAGGCTGGGCCCTCGACGCCCCGGGGCACACAGCCGACAACTGGCCCGCCCGTCTGCACACAGCGCTGGTCGCGGGGCGCGTGGACGCCGTCGCGTCCTTCCCGCTGACGCTCCCGGCCCGCTGACGCAACCGGTCTTTCCTCACCCCCCACCGCTCATCACCGTCGCCATGCCCAATCGAGTGGAGATTGCTGAGATGACTGCTTCCTACCAGTCCGACGAGGCGGAGCGCCCCTCGCAAGAGGCCGAGTCGACGTCCTTCGTCCGCAGAGCCCCGGAGCCCGTCGCCGTCATCGGCATGGGCTGTCGGTTCGCCGGCGGCGTGGCATCACCCGAGGACTACTGGCGACTCCTGATGGAGCGCCGTGACGGCATCGGGGAAGTCCCGCAGGAGCGCTGGGAGTCGTACGAGGAGGCCGGCCCCCAGAACGCCGCTGCTCTGCGCGAGGTCACCCGCGGCGGCGGCTTCCTGGACGACATCGCGGGTTTCGACGCCGACTTCTTCGGCATCCTGCCCCGTGAGGCGGAACTGATGGATCCCCAGCAGCGCATCGTGCTCGAGGTCGCCTGGGAGGCGCTCGAGCACGCCGGGATACGGCCCCGCTCGCTGGCCGGCGGTGACGCCGGCGTCTTCATCGGCGTCGGTTCCGACGACTACGGGCGCCGGATGCTGGAGGACCTGCCGCGGATCGAGGCATGGACGGGGATCGGCGCGGCCTTCTGCGCGGTGGCCAACCGCGTCTCCTACACACTCGACCTGCGCGGATCGAGCCTGGCCGTGGACACCGCCTGCTCCGCCTCGCTGGTCGCCCTCCACCTCGCGTGCCAGGCGCTGCGCTCCGGCGAATGCCCGGTGGCGCTGGCGGGCGGCGTGAACATCATGGCCGGCCCCGGGCTGACCATGGTCCTGGACGCGGCCGGGGCGGTCTCGCCGGACGGGCGCAGCAAGTCCTTCGACGCTTCCGCGGACGGTTACGGCCGCGGTGAGGGCGCCGGCGTCGTCGTACTCAAGCGCCTTTCCGACGCGCAGCGCGACGGCGACCGGGTCCTCGCGGTCATCCGCGGCAGCGCGGTCAACCAGGACGGCCGTACCAACGGCATCATGGCGCCCAGCGAGGAGGCACAGGCGCACCTGCTGCGCCAGGCATACCGGTCCTGCGGCATCGACCCCGCCACCGTCGACTACGTCGAGGCGCACGGGACCGGCACCCGGGCCGGTGACCCGATCGAGGTCGGTGCCATGGCCCAGGTCTTCGGCCCGCGTCCGGCCGACCGGCCCTGCCTGGTGGGTTCCGTGAAGCCCAACATCGGGCATCTGGAGGCCGGTGCGGGCGTGGCCGGGCTGATCAAGGCGGTACTCGCGCTGCACCACGGGGAGATCCCGCCGCAGGCTGACTACTTCACCACCCCCAACCCGGCCATCCCATGGGACGAGGCGGGGCTGAAGGTGGTCACCGAACCCACCTCCTGGCCGGTCACCGACCACCCCCGGCGAGCCGGTGTCTCCGGCTACGGCTACGGCGGAACCATCAGCCACCTCGTCCTGGAGGAGGCTCCCGCCCCGGCCCCCCGTCAGCAGGCAGGCGGCGAGACCTCGGGCACGCTGCTCCTCCCGCTGTCCGCGGCCACCGAGGCGGGCGTGCGCGCCCAGGCCGGGCGTCTGGCCGGCTGGCTGGCCGGACCCGGTGCCGGGACGCCGCTGACCGACGTCGTGGCCACGCTGTCGGTGCATCGCGACCACCTCCCGTCCCGGGCCGCCGTCGTGGTGGCCGACCAGGAGCAGGCCGTGCGACGGCTCACGGCCCTGGCCGAACAGCGCCCCGAGGACGGGGTGGAGACCGGTGCCGTCCTGCCCGCGGCCGACGACGCGGTCTGGGTCTTCTCCGGCCACGGCGCCCAGTGGATCGGCATGGGCCGCGAACTCCTGGACCGTGAGCCGGTGTTCGCCGCCGTGCTCGACGAGATCGAGCCGGTCTTCCTGGCGGAGATCGGGTTCTCACCCCGCCAGGTGCTGATCGACGGCGATCTCGTCGAGGTGGACCGGATCCAGCCGATGATCTTCGCGATGCAGGTGGCGCTTTCCGCCGTATGGCATGCGCGCGGCCTGCGGCCGTCCGCCGTGATCGGCCACTCGGTCGGCGAGATCGCCGCCGCGGTCGAGGCCGGTGTCCTGAGCCTGCTCGACGGCTCCCGGCTGATCTGCCGGCGCTCCGCCCTGCTGCGCCGGGTCGCGGGCAAGGGCGCGATGGTCATGGTGAACCTGCCCTTCGACGAGGTCGCCGAGCGCCTGGCCGACCGGGCGGACATCAGCGCCGCCATCGCCGCCTCGCCCGGCTCCACCGTGGCTGCCGGCGGCGTCGACACCGTTGCCGCGGTCGCCACCGGTTGGGAGGCGCAGGGCCTGACCGTCCGCCGGGTCGCCTCCGACGTCGCGTTCCACAGCGACCACATGGACCCGCTCCTCGACGACCTGCGGCGCGCCGCCGCCGACCTGCGGCTGAACGAGCCCGTGATCCCCGTCTACAGCACCGCCCTCGACGACCCGCGCAGCAGCGCCCCGCGCGACGGCGACTACTGGGCCGCCAACCTGCGCAACCCGGTCCGTTTCGGCGGCGCCGTCCAGGCGGCCGCCGAAGACGGCCACCGCGCCTTCCTGGAGGTCTCCGCCCACCCCGTGGTCGCGCACTCGATCGTGGAGACCCTGGGCGAGAGGGGCATCGACGACGTCGTCGTCGCGCACACGCTGCGCCGGAACAAGCCGGAACTCGACACCCTGCTGGCCAACGCCGCCGCCCTGTTCAGCCACGGCGTCCCGGTCGACTGGTCCGCGACCGTCCGCGGCGCACTGGCCGACCTGCCGGTCCGTGCCTGGCAGCACCGGCCGTTCTGGTACGGCTCGGCGCCGGCCGCTCAGCTCGGCGGCGGCCAGCACGACCCGCTCAGCCACACCCTGCTCGGCCGCGGGGTCACCGTGAACGGCACCACCCCGTCGCGGCTCTGGCAGACCTACCTGGACGAGAGCTGCCGCCCCTACCCGGGCGACCACCCGGTCCAGGGCGTCGAGATCATCCCGGCGACGGTCCTGCTGAACACGTTCTTCACCGCCGCCGCGGACGGGGGCGGATTCCCCGGTCTCACCGAGGTCAACCTGCGGGTTCCGGTGGCCGTCAGCACCCCGCGGGAGGTGCAGGTGGTGCTCCAGGAGGGCGCCCTGCGCATCGCCTCGCGCATCGTCGGCGCCGAGGAGGCCGACTCGGACGGCGCCTGGCTCACCCACACGACCGCGGTGGTCTCACCGGCCACCGAGGTGGGGACACGGCGGCTGGAGCCGGCCGAGATCCGCTCGCGCTGCCCGGAGGTGCTGCCCGAGGAGTACGTGATCGACCGGCTCGCCGGCATCGGGGTGGCCGCCATGGGCTTCCCCTGGCGGGTGCGCGAAATGCGGCGGGGCGAGGGCGAGTTGGCCGCCGTCGTCAGTGCCACGCCGGACGGCTCCGCGCCGTCCTCCTGGGCGAGCGTCCTGGATGCCGCCCTGTCCATCGCCTCGGTGGCCTTTCCCGGCAGCCCTGTCCTGCGGATGCCTGCCCACATGCATGAGGTCGCCGTGCTCGGGGACTGCCCCGCGGAGGTCGTCCTGCACGTGCGCTGCGTCGACGGTCCGGCGGCGGTGGACACCGTCGACGTGCTGATCGCCGATTCCCACGGCGAGGTCGTCGCCCGGTTCGGCGGACTGCGCTACGGCGTCCTCGACGGCGACCCCGGCGCGACCGCGAGCCCGCGCCGCCTGGTGAGCGAGCTGTCCTGGCAGCCGCAGGGCCGGTCCGCGGAGCCCGGGCCGCTGGCCGAAGTGGTGCTGCTGGGCGACCCGGAGGCCGCGCGGTCGATCGGCGAGGGCTTCTCGCGGGCGGGCGTCCCGTGGCGCACGGCCGCCGGCCCCGAGCAGCTCGGGGCAGTCGGCCCCGAGACCGTGGTCCTTGTGGTTCCCGGCCGAGAGCAAGGGCCCGCCCCGGACGGCGTCGCCGCCTCCTGGCTGCTGACCCGAACGGTTCAGCAGCTGGCCCGGCAGCGGCCCGGCGAGCGTCCGGTCGTCCGTGCGGTGACGCGTGGCGTCCGGGAGAGCCTGCGGCAGGAGGCGCTGGGCGACTCGGTGCTGTGGGGTCTCGGCAGGGTGCTGGCCAGTGAGCACCCGGATCTGTTCGCGGGGGTGGCCGACCTCTCCGCCCGTCCGGCCGACGAGGAGCTGGCAGCCCTGGTCGACCTGGTCCGCGCGGACGCCGGACGACGGCCGGGTGAGGAGGTCGTCTCTGTCCGCGGGGCCCTGTGCGAGGTGCCGAGGCTGGTGGCGGTCGAACGTGAGCCGGAGCGGGCCGCCCTGGAGTGCCGTGCCGACGGCACGTACCTGGTCACCGGTGGTCTCGGTGTGCTGGGTCTGGAGGTGGCGACCTGGCTGGCGGGCCGAGGGGCCCGGCGTCTCGTGCTGGCGGGCCGGACGGCTCTGCCGCCGCGTTCGCAGTGGCACTCGGTCGTGGATCCCGCGACACGTCAGCGGATCGACGCGGTGCAGATGCTGGAGGGCCTGGGCGTCACGGTGCGCACCGTCGCCGTCGACGTCGCAGACCGCGAGGCCCTCGCGGCGGCGCTGGACCCGGAGGCGCTGGGGCTGCCCCCGATCCGCGGTGTCGTGCACGCGGCCGGTGTGCTCGACAACCGGATGGCCGTCGACGTCGACGAGGCGTCGTTGGCCGCCGTGCTGCGGCCCAAGGCCGCGGGCGCCCTGGCCCTGCACGAGCTCTTCCCCGCCGGCGTTCTCGACTTCATGGTCCTCTTCTCCTCCTGCGGCCAGCTTCTCGGCCTGCCCGGCCAGGCCAGTTACGGCTCGGCCAACGCCTTCCTGGACGCACTGGCCTGGCATCGCGCGGCCCTCGGTGACCGCACACTGAGCGTTGCCTGGACCTCCTGGCGCGGGCTGGGGATGTCGACCTCCTCCGAACTGATCGACATCGAGCTGGCCGCCCGTGGCACCGGGGACATCTCAGCCGCCGAGGCCTTCCGCAGCTGGGAGTTCACCTCCCGGTACGACCTGTCCTACGCGGCGGCCATGCGGATTCTGCCGCCGGAACCCGGAGCGGAGCGCCCTCGGCTGCTGGCCGAGCTGGCCGTCCCCGACGCCGACACGCCCGGCCAGGCGGAAACCGAGTGGGCGGCGCTGGCCCCCGAGGAGCTGCGCGGCTACCTGGTGGACGAGGTCCGCTCCCCGGTGGCCGGAGAGCTGAAGTTCGACCCGGACACCTTCGACGTCCGCCGTCCGCTCATGGAGATGGGCCTGGACTCGGTGATGACCGTGGTCATCCGGCGCCGGCTGGAGAAGATCTTCCGGCTCTCACTGCCGAGCACGCTGCTCTGGGACCGCCCCACGGTGGCAGCCATCGGCGAGTTCCTGTTCGAGCTGCTGGGGACCGCGGGCTCCGAGGAGACGCGTGGAGAGGAGCCGGAGCTGGTCGAGCCGCTCGTCGGCTGACCCGCTGCGAGCACGTGTGACGGCAACGGCGGGCCGGACGACCGGCCCGCCCGGATACGGGACCCGTGGTGCCGCCCGGCTCGCACGAGCTGCCGGCCGGGCGGCACCCACCAGGGAGGGGAGAAGATGATGCGTACCGGCGTGGTCAGTTGGCCCCGTGAGGCCGCCGACCGGTACGTCGCCGCGGGACTGTGGCGACGGCGACCGCTGGGCGGCTGGGTGTGGGACTGGGCGGACCGCTACGGGCACCGCACCGCCGTGGTGGACGGCGCGGTCCGGCTCAGCTATCGCGAACTCGCCGAGCGGACGGACGCGTTGGCGGAGCGCCTGCTCGGGCTCGGGCTCGGGAACGGCGACAACCTGCTGGTGCAGCTGCCCAACTGCTGGGAGTTCCTCGGCCTGTTCCTGGCCTGCCAGCGGATCGGGGTGGCGCCGCTGCTGGCGCTGCCGGCGCACCGGGAGCACGAGCTGGCCTACCTCGCGGACCTCGCGGACGTCGCGGCGATCGTCGTACCGGACACGCTGCGTGGCTTCGATCACGAGTCGCTGGCCGCGCGGATCGCCTCAAAACGCCCGGGGAACTGCCCGGTCCTGGTGCTCGGTGGCGCCCCGGATCCCGGGCATCTGGATCTGTCGGCGATGCTCAGCCCGCAGTCCGGCGCCGCCGAACGCCGTGCCCGGCTCGACGCGTTGGCTCCGGAGCCGGAGGAAGTCGCGTTCTTCCTGCTCTCCGGCGGGACGACCGGCCTGCCGAAGATCATCGCGCGGACCCACAACGACTACGAGTACAACGTCCGGCGCAGTGCCGAGGTCTGCGGCTTCTCCCCGGAGACCGTCTACCTCGCGGTGCTACCGGTGGCCCACAACTTCGCGCTGGGCTGTCCGGGAGTGCTCGGCGCCCTGTCCGTCGGCGGCCGGGTCGTGATGTGCCCGTCGCCGCGTGCCGAGATCGCCTTCCCGGAACTGGCCCGCGAACGGGTCACGGTCGCCTCGGTGGTCCCGGCCGTCGCCAGGACCTGGCTGGAGGCCGCCGATGCCGCCGGCCCGGATCTGGAGAGCCTGCGCGTGCTCCAGGTCGGAGGGTCGGTGTTGCCGGCCGATCTGGCGCAGGGCCTCGCCCCCGCTCTGGGCTGCACCCTTCAGCAGGTGTTCGGGATGGCGGAGGGCCTGCTCAACTACACCCGGTTGACCGACCCGCCGTTCGTGGCCAGAACCACCCAGGGCCGGCCGATCTCCGAAGCGGACGAACTCCTGATCGTCGACCCGGACGGCCGGCCGGTCGAGGAGGGCGAGACCGGGGAGCTGCTGACGCGAGGCCCCTACACACCGCGGGGCTACTTCCGCGCACCGGAGCACAACGCCCGCGCCTACACGCCGGACGGCTGGTACCGCTCCGGTGACCTGGTGCGCCGCCACCCGAGCGGCAACCTGGTGGTCGAGGGGCGGATCAAGGATCAGGTCAACCGCGGCGGCGAGAAGATCGCGATCGACGAGGTGGAGGGTCTGGTCCGCCGGGTGCCGGGGGTCACGGACGCGGCCGCCGTCGCCCTGCCCCACCCCGTCCTCGGGGAGTGCGTCGGGGTGTGCGTGGTTCCCGCGCCCGGCTCGCACCCGACGCTGGGGCACATCCGGGCGTACTTCGAGGAATGCGGTGTCGCGTCCTTCAAGCACCCGGACGAACTGCGACTCGCGCCCACTCTGCCGCTGACGGCGGTGGGCAAGGTCGACCGCAAGCAACTGCTGGATCTTTTCGCCGTCGCACAGCCCACCGCGGCGCCCACGCTCGGCCGTATCGCCTGACGGACCGAGCCAGCCGCTCATCGATCAAGGAGTCGATCCATGACCGACCAAGTGCCCGAGGTCGTGCTGTCGCCGGAGCAGGCAGCGCTCCGCCTGAAGGGCGTGGACCATCTCGCCTGGGTGACCTGGAAGCCCGAGGAGACCGTACGGTTCTACCGTGACGTGCTGGGCCTCCCCCTGGTGCACGCGATCACCGCCACCGGCTGGGTGAGCGAGACCTTCCCGGACTTCGTCCACTTCTTCTTCGCCCTCGGCAACGGCGACCACCTGGCCTTCTTCTACTACTTCGGGCTTCCCGAGGAGGAGCAGCCCGGCGACCTGATGCACCGGTCCCGGCACCTGGCGCTGCACGTCGACACCGAGCAGGAACTGCTCGACTGGCGGGCCCGGCTCAAGGCGCACGGTGTGCGGGTCACGCCGCCCCTGGCCCACGAGCTGCTGGAGTCCCTCTACTTCGACGACCCCAACGGGATCCAGTTGGAGATCACCCGCCCACTGCGCCCGTTCGCGCCCATCGACGCCCGGGACGCCGAACTCACCCTGCGCGCCCTGTCCGACGTCACCCGCAGCGGCAAGCCGACCGTGGAGGAGATGTGGCGCCGCAAGGGAGAACTGTCCCGAGCCCACACCGAGGAGCAGAACCGATGACGACCCTGTACGTGCTCGACATCCCCGAGTTCGGTGCCTTCGTGGAGGCTGCCCGGAGCCAGAACATGACCGTCCGCCGGGCCGGTGACTACGTCGAGGTGACCGCGGACGGACCACTGGAGATCCGACGGGCGCAGGTGGGTGCCAGGCCGGCCGTCTGGTTCGCGGCCCTGACCGCGGGCTACCGGGGACGCCTGGTCACCCTGGACGAGGACCGCCTGCTTCTGGTCGAGAAGTGACCCATGGGGTGCGGCCCGTGCCTCACCCGTGGTCCCGGCGGGAGGTGGTGGGCCGGCCCAGCAAGGTGCCGGTGGTGTCGAGGAAGGGCAGCAGCGCCGGGGCCCGTTGCCCGTCGCGCCGCCAGGTCGCGTGGATCGGGGCCTCGTACTGGAGCCCCTGCCACGGGACCAGGCCGAGGGTCCCCCGGGCCAGGTCCGCGGCCACGGCGATCTGGGGCAGCAACGCACAGCCCATGCCGGCCGCGACGCAGGTCCGCAGGGCGCCGATGCTGGTGAGTTCGGCAGCGACGCGAGGGCGGGGCCCCGGCGCGGATCCGAGTGCCTCCTCGAACATCAGCCGGTAGCTGCAACCGGCCTCCGTCACCAGGAAGTCGACGCCGGCGAGATCGGAGGTGGTCACCGACTCCCGTTCGGTCAGCGGGTGGCCCTTGGGGGCTACCACGACGACCGGTTCCGGCACGAGCGGCATGCTCTCCAGATCCGGGTGGTCCGGGGGCGCGCCGAAAGTGAAACAGAGGTCCAGTGTTCCCTCACGCACTCCGCTGCGGCACTCCTCCCGGTTCCCGGGGCGCAGCACCACATGCACCTTCGGGCAGTCCTCACGGAAGCGGGTGAGCAGGGCGGGGAGCCGGTACACACAGAGGGTCTCCGGCGCCCCGATCAGCAACTCCCCTCCGGGACTGCCGACTTCGGTGACGGCCGCCCTGGCCTCCTCGGCGAGGGCGAGCATTCTCTCGGCGTAGTCGACCAGACGGCGGCCGGCCGGGGTGAGTCGCAGACCGCGGTTGGACCTCTCGAAGAGGTGCACACCCAGATCCTGTTCCAATGCCTTGATCTGTTCGGTCACGCTCGACTGGGCGTAATTCAAGCGTTCGGCGGCGCGCGTCACGTTCAACGCGTCGGCCACCGTGCGGAACGTACTCAACTGCCGTAACTGCATGATGCTGTCCCCCCGGCGTTGGCATCGGCTCTCCCGATGATGCCATCGGAAGCTCCCGTTTCCGATCGACTTCCGCTCTTGTCAAGCTGTTGTTCCGACTTCTTCGACGGCCACCACTCTTCCCCCCGGCCGTTGCCATTCCATGAAAGGTGTGTCATGTCTGCGCCAACTACGCAGGCCTCCGGTGTCTCCAGCGAGGCGCTCGCCGAGGATCCCGGACGCCGACGGCTGCTGCTCATCGGCCTCTCGCTCGGCTACTTCATGGTTCTCCTCGACACCAGTGTGGTGAACGTCGCCCTGCCCGCCATCCGCAGCGACATCGGCGGCGGACTGTCCGGGCTCCAGTGGGTGGTCAACGGATACACCCTGACCTTCGCCGCCCTGCTGCTCACGATGGGGGCGCTGTCCGACCGTTTCGGCGGGCGCCGGGTCTTCATCGTCGGCACCTGGGCCTTCCTGCTCGCGTCGCTGATCACGGTCTTCTCGCCCAATCTCGGCGTGTTGATCACCATGCGCGCCCTGCTCGGCGTCGCGGGAGCCGCGCTGCTGCCCTCCTCCATGGCCGTCATCGCCACCACCTTCACCGACCCGGCTCAACGCGCCCGCGCACTCGGCTCCTGGGCGGCCATCACCGGTGCCGCGCTGGCCGCCGGCCCGGTCCTCGGCGGCGTCCTCACCGACGCCCTCGGCTGGCGCAGCATCTTCGCCATCAACGTGCCCGTGGCGTTGGTCAGCGTGCTCGTCGCCCGCGCTCACGCGCCCGAGACCAAGCGGAACACCAGCCGTGGGGTGGACCTGCCCGGTCAGATCAGCGCGGTGCTCGCGCTTGCCGGGCTCACCTTCGCCGTGATCCAGAGCGAGAACCTCGGCTGGGGCTCGAAGCCCGTGCTGGGGGCGCTCGCCCTGGCCGTGGTGGCCGGGGTCGTCTTCCTGGTCGTGGAACGTCGGCCCGCCGGGCCGAGTGGCCCGATGCTCCCGCTGATGCTCTTCCGCAACGCCACCTTCTCGGCCAGCGTGCTCAACGGGCTGCTCGTCAACTTCGGCCTCTCCGGTCTGCTGTTCGTCATGTCCCTGTACTTCCAGCAGGCGCGTGACCTCTCCGCCCTGCTGGCCGGCTGCGCCTTCCTGCCGCTCACCCTGCCGACGGCCTTCAACCCCATCTACACGGGCCGCCTGGTCGCGCGATCCGGACCGCGCAAGCCCTCCGTTCTGGGCTTCGGGCTCCTGACGGCCGGTGCGGCCGTCCTCATCGGCGGTGTCACGGGGACGGGAACCGCGCACACCCTGCTGATCGGGATCGGCCTGCTGGCCTTCGGTTTCGGTGTGTCCTTCGCGATTCCCTCCCTGGTGACGGCGACTGTCTCGGCCACACCGAAGGAGCAGGTCGGCATCGCGTCCGGCGTGCTGAACTCCGCGCGCCAGACCGGTGCCGTCATCGGGGTCTCGGTACTCGGCTCGGTACTGCACGCGGCCGCCGACTCCACGGACGGCAGCCGCACCGCGCTGATCATCGCCACAGCGGCCCTCCTGCTCGGTCTGCTGCTGTCCCTCGCCTTCATCGGACGGAACAAGCAGTCGGCCTAGCCGACCGATCGGTTGCGTGCCGTCGGTGCTGTTCCTTCGGCATGCAACCGGCAAAACCGCCATGCAGAAGAAAATCAGGAGCATGACAATAGCGATTTGATCGTTCGCACCGGACCGGGGGAGAAGGATGTTGCACGTCAACATACTTGGCACGCTGAGCGCACGAATAGGCGAGAGGTCCGTCGAACCGACCGCTCTCAAACAGCGCAGAATTCTGGCTCTGCTCGCACTGTCCGGGGGGATGGTCTCCAACGACCAGCTCATCGAGGAGATCTGGGAGGAGATCCCGCCCAAAAGCGCGGTGACAGCACTTCAGACCTATGTGCTCGCCCTGCGCAAGCGCATCAGTGGCGCCGGCGTGGACGGAAAGCAGGTCCTTGTCACCCATGACGGGGGTTACCAGATCAGGCTCGCCGACGGCGGACTGGACGCCGACACCTTCGGGGAGCATGTGCAGACCGGTCACCGGCTCGCCGCCGCCCGGGACTTCCAGAGCGCGGTCGACGCGTATCGCATGGCGGAGAGTCTCTGGCGCGGCGGCCCGTTAACCGACGTGTCACCCGGCCCGCTCCTCGCCATCGAAGCAGCCCGCCTCGAAGAACTGCGCATCGGTGCGATCGAGGGACGCGTCGAGGCGGAGCTGCGACTGGGACGGCATCGCAGCGTCGTGAGCGAACTGAGCGCACTCACCGCTCAGCATCCGCTGCACGAACATCTCCACGCCCAGTACATCCTCGCCCTGCACCGCTCCGGCCGACGGGACCAGGCGCTCGCCGCGTACAGCCGAGTGCGGACGTCGTTGCGGCGGGAACTCGGTGTCGAGCCGTCGCCGCGGCTGTGGCACCTCCAGCGTGACGTGCTGATGGCCGAGAACCTCTCCATCAGCGCAGGCGACGAGCTCGGCGGATTCCCGGGCGGGCGGAAGTCCGCCTGAGCGGCGCAGGAGCACAGACCCGGTCGTGTCGAAATCCCCCGCGGCACGACCCGTGAGCGCCGGCCGGGCCCTGGGAGCCCCCGTCTCCAGCAGGGCCCGGCCGGCCGCTGCTCTTCCCCCCCGTTCCCCGTAGATACGGAGTGCCATGACTTCCCTGCTCGACGGACCGATCGCCGTTCGCGGAACCGGAGCGAGAGCGGCAGAACTCGGTGAACTGCGCAGAAAGGTGCTGGCCGGGCCGAGTGAGGCGGCGACCCTGGCGCAGCACGCGAAAGGAAAACTGACCGCACGCGAGCGCATCGGACTGCTGCTGGACGAGGACTCCTTCCAGGAGGTCGAGCCCCTGCGCCGGCACCGGGCGACCGGGTTCGGCCTGGAGGCCAGGAAGCCGTACACGGACGGTGTCATCACCGGCTGGGGCACGGTGGAGGGCCGTACGGTCTTCGTCTACGCCCACGACTTCCGCATCTTCGGCGGCGCGCTGGGCGAGGCCCACGCCACGAAGATCCACAAGATCATGGACATGGCCTTGGCCGCGGGCGCACCCTTGGTGTCGTTGAACGACGGCGCCGGCGCCCGGATCCAGGAGGGTGTCACGGCGCTGGCCGGCTACGGCGGCATCTTCCAGCGCAACACCAGGGCGTCCGGGGTCATCCCGCAGATCTCGGTGATGCTGGGCCCGTGCGCGGGCGGTGCGGCCTACAGTCCCGCCCTCACCGACTTCGTGTTCATGGTCCGCGAGACCTCGCAGATGTTCATCACCGGCCCGGACGTCGTCAAGGCCGTCACCGGTGAGCAGATCTCGCAGAACGGGCTCGGCGGCGCGGACGTGCACGCCGAGGTCTCGGGCGTGGCGCACTTCGCCTATGACGACGAGCGCTCGTGCCTCGAAGAGGTCCGGTTCCTGCTGTCGATGCTGCCGCAGAACAACCGGGAGACCCCGCCGCAGGAGTTGTCCGGGGACCCGGCCGACCGCCGCTGCGACGCGCTGCTCGACCTGGTACCGGCCGACGGCAACCGCCCGTACGACATGCGCAAGGTGATCGAGGAGCTGGCCGACGACGGCCAGTTCATGGAGATCCACGAGCGCTGGGCCACCAACGTGATCTGCGCGCTGACCCGGATGGACGGGCAGGTCGTGGGCATCGTCGCCAACCAGCCGCAGTCCCTGGCCGGGGTGCTCGACATCCACGCCTCGGAGAAGGCCGCGCGGTTCGTGCAGCTGTGCGACGCGTTCAACATCCCGCTCGTGACGCTCCTGGACGTGCCGGGCTTCCTGCCGGGCGTGGACCAGGAGCACGGCGGCATCATCCGCCACGGCGCGAAGCTGCTGTACGCCTACTGCAACGCCACCGTCCCGCGGATCTCGCTGGTCCTGCGCAAGGCCTACGGCGGCGCCTACATAGTGATGGACTCCCGCTCGGTGGGCGCGGACCTGGCCTTCGCATGGCCGACCAACGAGATCGCGGTGATGGGCGCGGAGGGTGCTGCCAACGTGATCTTCCGTCGTGACATCGCCGCCGCCGACGACCCCGAGGCCAAGCGCGTCGAGATGGTGCAGCACTACAAGGACGAGCTGATGCATCCCTACTACGCGGCCGAACGCGGCCTGGTCGACGACGTCATCGACCCCGTCGCCACCCGCGAGATCCTCATCCGGTCCCTGCGGATGCTCAGCACCAAGCACGCCGACCTCCCCGCCCGCAAACACGGCAACCCGCCCCAATAACCTCTCGGTACCGAGGAAGGCAGCGATGACTCCCGCCACCACGCCGATGGTCCAGATCGTCAAGGGCGAGCTCACTGACGACGAGCTCGCCGCACTCACCGCCGTGCTCCTGGCCCGCACGGCCGCGGCCCACCGGACGGCCCGGCCCCGACGCGCGCGCGGCGACCGGCACCCGCAGGCCGGCCGGCGCCGCCCGGAGCGCGCCGCCCTCTACCGCAACCCCGCCAGCCGGCCCTGACCGTGGAGACCTCCATGCCGAGTCGAGCCGTGAGCGACGGCGGGCCGCGCGAGTCGTTCGTCCCGGAGCGGATGACCGCCCGGGAGTTCTACGGCCTCCTCACCGCCCTGGTCGTGCCGCGGCCGATCGCGTGGGTGTCGACGATCGGACGTGACGGGGTCGACAATCTGGCGCCGCACTCGTTCTTCACCGTCGCCTCCGTGGAGCCGCCCGTCGTGCAGTTCACCTCGGTGGGGCTCAAGGACACGTTGCGCAACGTCGAGGAGACCGGCGAGTTCGTCATCAACCTGGCCTGCGAGAAGGACTTCGAGACGATCAACGCCACGGCCACGGACTTCCCACGCGCGATCAGCGAGTTCGAGGCCCTCGGCATCCGACGGGAGCCGAGCCTGTCGGTCCGGCCGCCCCGGGTCGCGGGGGCACCGGCCGTGCTGGAGTGCGCGCTGCACAGCACTCTGCGGATCGGTGACTCCACTCTCGTCTTCGGACGAGTGCTGCACGCCGCCGTCCACCGGGAGGCGCTCGTCGACGGGCATCCGGACAGCGCCCGGCTGCGGCCGCTGGCGCGGCTCGGCAAGGACGAGTGGGCCACGCTGGGTGCGGTGCACGAGATCAAGCGGGTCCGCTACGCCCCCGGGCCCGACACCTCCCGCTGACCGCGGACGGAGCAGATGGGCCGGTCGGGGGCCGACAGCGGGCCTGGGCACCGCGTAGCCCGGGGCGGAACAGGTCCACAGAGGCTCGTACGGAGGCACTCGTGTTTGACCTGCGTCACTCTCGGGGTAAGGTCTCCGGCTCGATTGGCCAGGCCTGTGCCCTGTATGGCAGACTGTCGGAGTTGCTCGGTCGAGTGTTGATGCTGCGCGCCTCCCGCCGGGGGGACCGGAAGCGAGTCCCACAGTACTCGTCGCCCTAACTGCCGTAAGGCAGCACTGGGGCGGACGTACGGGAATCTTCCGGGAAGTGCAGTGCGGCACTGGCCAGGCACCCGGGTGAACCTCTTTCCCAGGCAAGGGATGTCCGAACAAGGGACATCTGTGTCAGCGGAAGCGCGACACGCCCGACCGCGTGGGTCGGCGAAGGAGCGTACGGAGGGCCGGGTTCCAGAGCGTGAAGAGACAAAGGACTACTGAGTAGCCATGGCGGGACAGAAGATCCGCATCCGGCTCAAGGCCTACGACCACGAGGTCATCGACTCCTCGGCGAAGAAGATCGTCGAGACGGTGACGCGTACTGGTGCGTCGGTCGCGGGCCCGGTGCCGCTGCCCACTGAGAAGAACGTGTACTGCGTCATCAAGTCGCCGCACAAGTACAAGGACTCGCGCGAGCACTTCGAGATGCGCACGCACAAGCGCCTGATCGACATCCTCGACCCGACGCCCAAGACCGTTGACTCTCTGATGCGACTCGACCTCCCGGCCGGTGTCGACATCGAGATCAAGCTCTGAGGGTCGGTGATCTGAGAATGGCTAAGCAGATCAAGGGCATCCTGGGCGAGAAGCTCGGCATGACGCAGGTGTGGGACGAGAACAACCGTGTTGTTCCGGTCACCGTCGTCAAGGCCGGCCCGAACGTCGTCACCCAGGTGCGTACGAACGACAGCGACGGCTACGAGTCCGTCCAGATCGCCTTCGGCGAGATCGACCCGCGCAAGGTGAACAAGCCCCTCAAGGGCCACTTCGCCAAGGCCGACGTCACTCCCCGCCGCCACCTCGTCGAGATCCGTACCGCTGACGCCAGCGAGTACACCCTCGGCCAGGAGATCACCGCCGAGGTGTTCGAGGCCGGCATCAAGGTCGACGTGACCGGCAAGAGCAAGGGCAAGGGCTTCGCCGGTGTCATGAAGCGTCACAACTTCAAGGGCCTCGGCGCCGGACACGGCACCCAGCGCAAGCACCGCTCTCCCGGTTCCATCGGTGGCTGCGCCACCCCGGGCCGTGTGTTCAAGGGCCTCCGCATGGCGGGTCGCATGGGCAACGAGCGTGTCACCACCCAGAACCTGACCGTCCACGCCGTTGACGCGGAGAAGGGTCTGCTGCTCATCAAGGGCGCGGTTCCCGGTCCGAACGGCGGCCTCGTCCTGGTCCGCACCGCGGCCAAGGGGGCCTGAGGTACCGATGAGCACTGTTGACATCCTTTCGCCTGCCGGCGAGAAGACCGGTTCCGTCGAGCTCCCTGCGGAGATCTTCGGCGTGGAGAAGGTCAGCATCCCGCTGATCCACCAGGTCGTCGTCGCGCAGAACGCGGCTGCCCGCCAGGGCACGCACAAGACGAAGACCCGTGGCGAGGTCCGTGGTGGCGGCAAGAAGCCGTACCGCCAGAAGGGCACCGGCCGCGCCCGTCAGGGCTCGACCCGCGCGCCGCAGTTCGCCGGTGGTGGCGTCGTGCACGGTCCCGTGCCGCGTGACTACTCGCAGCGGACCCCGAAGAAGATGAAGGCTGCCGCGCTGCGTCACGCCCTCACCGACCGGGCCCGCCACAACCGCATCCACGTCGTCACCGGCGTGATCGAGGGCGAGACCCCCTCCACGAAGGCCGCCAAGACGCTGTTCGGCAAGATCTCGGAGCGCAAGAACCTGCTCCTGGTCGTCGACCGCGCCGACGAGGCCGCGTGGCTGTCCGCCCGCAACCTGCCCCAGGTCCACATCCTGGAGCCGGGCCAGCTGAACACGTACGACGTGATCGTCTCGGACGACGTGGTCTTCACCCAGGCCGCTCTCGAGTCCTTCGTCGCCGGCCCGAAGGCCAACGACACCGAAGGGAGCGAGGCCTGATGGCTACGCGTCACCCGAGCATTGCCTCCAAGGCTGCGAAGGCCGCCAAGGCCGCGCGCGTCGCCAAGGCGCGTCGCCACGCCGCCGAGGGCAAGAACACCGTCGAGACCCCGCTGAGCAAGTCGTACACGGACCCCCGTGACGTCCTGCTGAAGCCGGTCGTCTCCGAGAAGAGCTACGCCCTTCTCGACGAGAACAAGTACACGTTCATCGTCGACCCGAGTGCCAACAAGACCCAGATCAAGCAGGCCGTCCAGGCGGTCTTCTCGGTCAAGGTCACCGGGGTCAACACGATCAACCGCATCGGCAAGCGCAAGCGGACCCGCACCGGCTTCGGCCAGCGCGCGGCGACCAAGCGCGCGATCGTGACCCTCGCCGAGGGCGACCGTATCGACATCTTCGGCGGTCCGACCGCGTAAGCGGGTCGGATCGTCCGATATCGGACGAGGACTGAGAAATGGGAATCCGCAAGTACAAGCCGACTACGCCGGGCCGTCGTGGCTCCAGCGTCGCCGACTTCGTCGAGGTCACGCGGTCCACGCCGGAGAAGTCGCTGGTCCGCCCGCTGCACAGCAAGGGCGGCCGTAACAACGCCGGTCGTGTGACCGTTCGCCACCAGGGTGGCGGACACAAGCGCGCCTACCGCGTGATCGACTTCCGTCGTCACGACAAGGACGGCGTGCCGGCGAAGGTCGCGCACATCGAGTACGACCCCAACCGCACCGCGCGCATCGCGCTGCTGCACTACGCGGACGGCGAGAAGCGCTACATCCTCGCCCCGCGCAACCTGCAGCAGGGTGACCGCGTCGAGAACGGTCCCGGGGCCGACATCAAGCCGGGCAACAACCTGGCGCTCCGCAACATCCCGGTCGGTACCACGATCCACGCGATCGAGCTCCGTCCCGGTGGCGGCGCCAAGTTCGCCCGCTCCGCCGGTGCCTCCGTGCAGCTGCTCGCGAAGGAGGGCACGATGGCCCACCTCCGCATGCCGTCCGGTGAGATCCGCCTGGTCGACCAGCGCTGCCGCGCCACGGTCGGCGAGGTCGGCAACGCCGAGCAGAGCAACATCAACTGGGGCAAGGCCGGCCGCAAGCGCTGGCTGGGCGTCCGCCCGACCGTTCGCGGTGTGGCGATGAACCCGGTTGACCACCCCCACGGTGGTGGTGAGGGCAAGACCTCCGGTGGTCGCCACCCGGTCAGCCCCTGGGGTCAGAAGGAGGGTCGTACTCGTTCGCCCAAGAAGGCGTCGAACAAGTACATCGTCCGCCGCCGCAAGACGAACAAGAAGCGCTAGGAGCGGGTTTAGATGCCGCGCAGTCTCAAGAAGGGGCCCTTCGTCGACGAGCACCTCGCCAAGAAGGTGGATGCTCAGAACGAAGCCGGCACCAAGAACGTCATCAAGACCTGGTCCCGTCGCTCGATGATCGTCCCGGCCATGCTCGGCCACACGATCGCGGTGCACAACGGCAAGACCCACATCCCGGTGTTCGTCACCGAGTCGATGGTCGGCCACAAGCTCGGCGAGTTCTCGCCGACGCGCACCTTCCGGGGCCACGTCAAGGACGACCGGAAGTCGAAGCGCCGCTAGTAGCGGATCGCATTCAGACACGTAAGTAACTGAGAGGGACAACCATGGAAGCCAGGGCCCAGGCGCGGTACATCCGCGTTACGCCCATGAAGGCCCGCCGCGTGGTGGACCTTATCCGTGGCATGGATGCCACGGAGGCTCAGGCTGTTCTGCGATTCGCTCCGCAGGCAGCCTCCGTGCCCGTCGGCAAGGTGCTTGACAGCGCCATCGCCAACGCCGCGCACAACTACGACCACACCGACGCCGACAGCCTCTTCATCTCCGAGGCGTACGTCGACGAGGGCCCGACCCTGAAGCGGTTCCGTCCGCGTGCCCAGGGCCGTGCCTACCGGATCCGCAAGCGGACCAGCCACATCACCGTGGTCGTCAGCAGCAAGGAAGGAACCCGGTAATGGGCCAGAAGGTTAACCCGCATGGGTTCCGGCTCGGTGTCACCACGGACTTCAAGTCCCGGTGGTACGCCGACAAGCTGTACAAGGACTACGTCAAGGAAGACGTCGCCATCCGTCGGATGATGACGTCCGGCATGGAGCGCGCCGGTATCTCGAAGGTGGAGATCGAGCGCACCCGTGACCGCGTGCGGGTGGACATCCACACCGCTCGTCCGGGCATCGTCATCGGCCGCCGTGGCGCCGAGGCCGACCGCATCCGCGGTGACCTCGAGAAGCTCACGGGCAAGCAGGTCCAGCTGAACATCCTCGAGGTCAAGAACCCCGAGACGGACGCTCAGCTGGTTGCTCAGGCCGTTGCCGAGCAGCTCTCCTCCCGCGTCTCCTTCCGCCGTGCCATGCGCAAGAGCATGCAGTCGGCGATGAAGGCCGGCGCCAAGGGCATCAAGATCCAGTGCGGTGGCCGCCTCGGCGGCGCCGAGATGTCCCGCTCGGAGTTCTACCGCGAGGGCCGTGTGCCCCTGCACACGCTCCGCGCGAACGTGGACTACGGCTTCTTCGAGGCCAAGACGACCTTCGGCCGCATCGGTGTGAAGGTCTGGATCTACAAGGGCGACGTCAAGAACATCGCCGAGGTCCGCGCCGAGAACGCTGCGGCCCGTGCGGGTAACCGCCCGGCCCGTGGTGGCGCCGACCGCCCGGCCCGTGGTGGCCGTGGTGGCGAGCGCGGCGGACGCGGTCGTAAGCCGCAGCAGGCTGCCGGCGCCGAGGCCCCCAAGGCCGAGGCCCCCGCCGCCGCCGCTCCGGCTGAGAGCACCGGAACGGAGGCCTGACCGACATGCTGATCCCCCGTAGGGTCAAGCACCGCAAGCAGCACCACCCGAAGCGCTCCGGCGCTGCCAAGGGCGGCACGCAGGTTGCGTTCGGCGAGTACGGCATCCAGGCGCTCACCCCGGCGTACGTGACGAACCGTCAGATCGAGGCCGCTCGTATCGCCATGACGCGTCACATCAAGCGTGGTGGCAAGGTCTGGATCAACATCTACCCGGACCGTCCCCTCACCAAGAAGCCTGCCGAGACCCGCATGGGTTCCGGTAAGGGTTCTCCGGAGTGGTGGATCGCCAACGTCAAGCCCGGACGCGTGATGTTCGAGCTGTCGTACCCCAACGAGAAGATTGCGCGTGAGGCCCTCACTCGTGCCGCTCACAAGCTGCCGATGAAGTGCCGGATCGTCAAGCGCGAGGCAGGTGAAGCGTGATGTCGGCCGGTACCAAGGCGTCCGAGCTGCGCGAGCTGGGCAACGAGGAGCTTCTGGCGAAGCTCCGCGAGTCCAAGGAAGAGCTGTTCAACCTCCGCTTCCAGGCGGCGACGGGTCAGCTCGAGAACCACGGCCGTCTGAAGGCGGTCCGTAAGGACATCGCGCGGATCTACACCCTGATGCGCGAGCGTGAGCTGGGCATCGAAACGGTGGAGAACGCCTGATGAGCGAGAGCAATGTGACTGAAGAGCAGACGACCGAGGCACGTGGCGCCCGCAAGACCCGTGAGGGTCTCGTCGTCAGCGACAAGATGGACAAGACCGTCGTCGTCGCTGTCGAGGACCGCGTGAAGCACGCGCTGTACGGCAAGGTCATCCGCCGTACGAACAAGCTCAAGGCGCACGACGAGCAGAACGCCGCGGGTGTCGGCGACCGTGTCCTCCTCGCGGAGACCCGGCCGCTGTCCGCGACGAAGCGCTGGCGCGTCGTCGAGATCCTCGAGAAGGCGAAGTAATAAGCGGGGGCTTCGCCCCCGCTGACCCCCGCTGGGGGCTCCGCCCCCAGGCCCCCGGGCCTGGCCGCGGTGAGGCCCCCGGCGCGGGTTTCCGCCCGAAGAGGCGCAAGTAATTCCTGCTGGGGTATCCCGGCAGGACGGTTCCGCCAGGCTCGCAGGCTCGCCCCGAAGGGGTCCTGCGGGAACCGGCAGACAAACAGGAGATAGACGTGATCCAGCAGGAGTCGCGACTGCGTGTCGCCGACAACACTGGTGCGAAGGAAATCCTTTGCATCCGTGTGCTCGGTGGCTCCGGTCGCCGCTACGCGGGCATCGGTGACGTCATCGTCGCCACCGTCAAGGACGCGATCCCCGGTGGCAACGTGAAGAAGGGTGACGTCGTCAAGGCGGTCATCGTTCGCACCGTCAAGGAGCGCCGCCGTCCGGACGGCTCGTACATCCGCTTCGACGAGAACGCCGCCGTCATTCTGAAGAACGACGGTGACCCTCGCGGCACCCGCATCTTCGGCCCGGTCGGGCGTGAGCTGCGCGAGAAGAAGTTCATGAAGATCATCTCGCTGGCTCCGGAGGTGCTGTAAGCATGAAGATCAAGAAGGGCGACCTGGTCCAGGTCATCACCGGCAAGGACAAGGGCAAGCAGGGCAAGGTCATTGCCGCTTACCCGCGCGAGGAGCGCGTCCTGGTCGAGGGTGTCAACCGGGTCAAGAAGCACACCAAGGCCGGTCCGACCGCCAGCGGTTCGCAGGCCGGCGGCATCGTCACGACCGAGGCGCCGATCCACGTCTCCAACGTCCAGCTGGTCGTTGAGAAGGACGGCAACAAGGTCGTCACGCGTGTCGGTTACCGCTTCGACGACGAGGGCAACAAGATCCGCGTTGCCAAGCGGACGGGTGAGGACATCTGATGGCTACCACCACCACTCCGCGTCTCAAGACGAAGTACCGCGAGGAGATCGCGGGCAAGCTGCGTGACGAGTTCAAGTACGAGAACGTCATGCAGATCCCCGGCCTCGTCAAGATCGTGGTCAACATGGGTGTGGGCGACGCCGCCCGCGACTCCAAGCTGATCGAGGGCGCCATCCGCGACCTCACCACGATCACCGGTCAGAAGCCGGCCGTCACCAAGGCCCGCAAGTCCATCGCGCAGTTCAAGCTGCGTGAGGGCCAGCCGATCGGTGCTCACGTCACGCTCCGTGGCGACCGCATGTGGGAGTTCCTGGACCGCACCCTGTCGCTCGCGCTCCCGCGCATCCGCGACTTCCGTGGTCTGTCCCCCAAGCAGTTCGACGGCCGTGGCAACTACACCTTCGGTCTCACCGAGCAGGTCATGTTCCACGAGATCGACCAGGACAAGATCGACCGCGTCCGGGGTATGGACATCACCGTGGTGACCACGGCGACCAACGACGCTGAGGGCCGTGCGCTCCTTCGTCACCTCGGCTTCCCCTTCAAGGAGGCGTGAGCGAGATGGCGAAGAAGGCTCTGATCGCGAAGGCTGCTCGCAAGCCCAAGTTCGGCGTGCGTGGTTACACGCGCTGCCAGCGCTGCGGCCGTCCCCACTCCGTGTACCGCAAGTTCGGCCTGTGCCGCGTGTGCCTTCGTGAGATGGCTCACCGTGGCGAGCTGCCGGGCGTGACCAAGAGCTCCTGGTAATCCCCTACTTGGGGATACCTGAAGCTCTCGGTAAGCAAAGGGTTTGGTCAGGGGCCCACCTCTCCATGGCTTAGGCTTGGAGGGTTGGGCGCCCTGACGCCCGTACGACTTACTACGCCGTAGGTCCACCGCACCGCACCCGCCTCGTCTCGGATCGAGGAGAGGGATGGGCACCTGGAAACCCCGGCGAGAGAGGCCGAAGGCCAATTCATGACCATGACTGATCCGATCGCAGACATGCTTACGCGTCTGCGGAACGCGAACTCGGCATACCACGACTCCGTGTCGATGCCGGCATCGAAGATCAAGTCGCACATCGCGGAGATCCTCCAGCAGGAGGGCTTCATCACGGGCTGGAAGGTCGAGGACGCCGAGGTCGGCAAGAACCTCGTCCTCGAGCTGAAGTTCGGCCCGAACCGTGAGCGCTCCATCGCGGGCATCAAGCGGATCTCCAAGCCCGGTCTCCGGGTGTACGCGAAGTCCACCAACCTGCCGAAGGTGCTCGGCGGCCTGGGCGTGGCGATCATCTCCACGTCGCACGGTCTCCTCACCGACAAGCAGGCCGGCAAGAAGGGCGTAGGCGGAGAAGTCCTCGCCTACGTCTGGTAGCGGAAAGGAATCGGAGGAAACAGCTATGTCGCGTATTGGCAAGCTCCCCATCACGGTTCCCGCCGGCGTGGACGTCACCATCGACGGCCAGACGGTCTCGGTCAAGGGCCCCAAGGGCTCGCTGACCCACACCGTCGCGGCGCCGATCGAGATCGCCAAGGGTGAGGACGGCGTTCTGAACGTCACCCGCCCCAACGACGAGCGTCAGAGCAAGGCCCTGCACGGCCTGTCCCGCACGCTGGTGGCGAACATGATCACCGGCGTGACCCAGGGTTACGTGAAGAAGCTCGAGATCAGCGGTGTCGGTTACCGCGTGACCGCCAAGGGTTCGAACCTGGAGTTCGCTCTCGGCTACAGCCACCCGATCACCGTCGAGGCCCCCGAGGGCATCACCTTCAAGGTGGAGGCCCCCACCCGGTTCTCGGTCGAGGGCATCGACAAGCAGAAGGTCGGCGAGGTTGCGGCCAACATCCGCAAGCTGCGCAAGCCCGACCCGTACAAGGCCAAGGGCGTCAAGTACGAGGGCGAAGTCATCCGCCGCAAGGTCGGAAAGGCGGGTAAGTAAGCCATGGCATACGGACAGAAGATCCTTAAGGGCGACGCCTACAAGCGCGCCGCGATCAAGCGCCGCCACATCCGGATCCGTAAGCACATCAACGGAACGGCGGAGCGTCCGCGTCTGGTCGTTACCCGCTCGAACCGCCACATCGTGGCCCAGGTGATCGACGACATCAAGGGTCACACCCTTGCGTCGGCGTCCACCCTGGACACCTCGATCCGCGGTGGCGAGGGCGACAAGTCCGCGCAGGCCAAGCAGGTCGGTGCCCTGGTCGCCGAGCGCGCCAAGGCCGCCGGTGTCGAGGCCGTCGTATTCGACCGTGGTGGCAACCAGTACGCCGGGCGCATCGCCGCCCTGGCGGACGCCGCCCGCGAAGCCGGGCTCAAGTTCTGAGCCGCTCGTAGCTAGCGGAAAGAGAGAGGTAATCCAATGGCTGGACCCCAGCGCCGCGGTGGCGGTGCCGGTGGCGGCGAGCGGCGGGACCGTAAGGGTCGTGACGGTGGCGCAGCCGCCGCCGAGAAGACTGCTTACGTTGAGCGTGTCGTCGCGATCAACCGTGTCGCCAAGGTTGTGAAGGGTGGTCGTCGCTTCAGCTTCACCGCGCTGGTCGTGGTGGGCGACGGTGACGGCACCGTGGGTGTCGGTTACGGCAAGGCCAAGGAGGTGCCGGCCGCCATCGCCAAGGGTGTTGAGGAGGCCAAGAAGCACTTCTTCAAGGTCCCCCGTATCCAGGGCACCATCCCGCACCCCATCCAGGGTGAGAAGGCTGCCGGCGTCGTGCTGCTCAAGCCCGCGTCCCCCGGTACCGGTGTTATCGCCGGTGGTCCGGTGCGTGCCGTGCTCGAGTGCGCCGGTATCCACGACGTGCTGTCGAAGTCGCTCGGCTCCGACAACGCGATCAACATCGTGCACGCGACCGTGGAGGCCCTGAAGGGTCTGCAGCGTCCCGAGGAGATCGCGGCCCGCCGTGGTCTGCCCCTCGAGGACGTCGCCCCCGCGGCTCTGCTGCGTGCGCGTGCCGGGGCGGGTGCGTAATCATGGCGCAGCTCAAGATCACGCAGGTCAAGTCCTACATCGGCAGCAAGCAGAACCACCGTGACACCCTGCGTTCCCTTGGTCTCAAGGGCATCAACACGCAGGTCGTCAAGGAGGACCGCCCCGAGTTCCGCGGCATGGTGCACACCGTCCGCCACCTCGTGACGGTCGAGGAGGTCGACTGATCATGGCGGAGAACAACCCGCTCAAGATCCACAACCTCCGTCCCGCCCCGGGCGCCAAGACCGCCAAGACCCGTGTGGGTCGTGGTGAGGCGTCGAAGGGTAAGACGGCCGGTCGTGGTACCAAGGGTACGAAGGCCCGTTACCAGGTTCCGGAGCGCTTCGAGGGTGGCCAGATGCCCCTCCACATGCGTCTTCCGAAGCTGAAGGGCTTCAAGAACCCGTTCAAGACCGAGTTCCAGGTCGTGAACCTCGACAAGCTGGCCGCGCTCTACCCCGAGGGTGGCGAGGTCACCGTCGAGGGTCTGGTGGCCAAGGGTGCCGTTCGCAAGAACAGCCTCGTCAAGGTCCTCGGCCAGGGCGAGATCTCCGTGGCGCTGCAGGTGACGGTGGACGCCGTCTCCGGCTCCGCCAAGGAGAAGATCACCGCCGCCGGCGGCACCGTCACCGAGCTCGTCTGAGCTTTTCGGACGTCTCGATGACGTAAGCAGTCCCGACCGGGGATACCTCACAATGGGGTATCCCCGGTCGGTCGTTCCAAGGGGAGCCGTGCCGCCGGTAAGGTAGCCTGCACTGTTCTTTTTTGTATCCGTCGAACCTCAAGACCGTCACCCTTGACGCAGTTGCGCGGGGGTCGCAGGAGGCACCGTGCTCACCGCGTTCGCCCGGGCGTTCAGGACGCCCGACCTGCGCAAGAAACTGCTCTTCACGCTCGCCATCATCGTGGTGTACCGGATCGGTACGCACGTTCCGATCCCGGGCGTCGACTACAAGAACGTCCAGACGTGCATGGATGTGGCCAGCTCGAACCGCGGCCTGTTCAGTCTGATCAACATGTTCAGCGGCGGCGCGCTGCTGCAGATCACGATCTTCGCGCTCGGCATCATGCCGTACATCACCGCGAGCATCATCCTGCAGCTGCTGACGGTGGTGATCCCGCGCCTCGAAGCCCTCAAGAAGGAGGGCCAGGCCGGCACGGCGAAGATCACGCAGTACACCCGGTACCTGACGGTGGCGCTGGCCATCCTCCAGGGCACCGGTCTGGTCGCCACCGCCCGCAGTGGCGCGCTGTTCTCCGGTTGCCCAGTGGCCAGCCAGATCGTTCCGGACCAGTCGATCTTCACCACCATCACCATGGTCGTCACCATGACCGCCGGTACCGGCGTCGTCATGTGGCTCGGTGAGCTCATCACCGACCGCGGCATCGGCAACGGCATGTCGATCCTGATGTTCATCTCGATCGCCGCGACCTTCCCGAGCGCCCTGTGGGCGATCAAGCTGCAGGGCAAGCTGGCCGGCGGCTGGATCGAGTTCGGCACGGTGATCGCCGTGGGTCTGGTGATGGTCGGTCTGGTGGTCTTCGTCGAGCAGGCCCAGCGGCGGATCCCCGTGCAGTACGCGAAGCGCATGATCGGACGCAGGTCGTACGGCGGTACGTCCACGTACATCCCGCTGAAGGTCAACCAGGCGGGTGTCATCCCCGTGATCTTCGCCTCGTCGCTGCTCTACATCCCGAGCCTGATCGCTCAGTTCTCGGGCGGCAATTCCGGCTGGAAGACCTGGGTCCAGAACAACCTGACCAAGGGTGACCACCCGGTTTATGTCACCACGTACTTCCTGCTGATCGTTTTCTTCGCGTTCTTCTACGTGGCGATCTCCTTCAACCCCGAGGAAGTCGCCGACAACATGAAGAAGTATGGTGGCTTCATCCCGGGCATCCGGGCTGGCCGACCGACCGCTGAGTACCTCAGCTACGTACTCAACCGGATCACCTGGCCGGGTTCGCTGTATCTGGGTCTGATCGCTCTCGTACCGACGATGGCGTTGGTTGGCTTCGGGGCAAGCCAGAACTTCCCGTTCGGTGGTACCAGCATCCTGATCATCGTGGGTGTCGGCCTCGAGACGGTGAAGCAGATTGAGAGCCAGCTTCAGCAGCGCAATTACGAAGGGTTCCTCCGCTGATGCGAATCGTCCTCGTCGGGCCGCCGGGTGCAGGGAAGGGCACGCAGGCCACTCGCCTTGCCGACAAGCTACGCGTCCCGCACATCTCCACGGGCGACCTGTTCCGCGCCAACATCAGCCAGCAGACGGAGCTCGGGAAACTCGCGAAGTCCTACATGGACGCCGGCAACCTCGTCCCCGACGAGGTCACCATCGCGATGGCCAAGGACCGCATGGAGCAGCCCGACGCGGAGAACGGCTTCCTGCTCGACGGTTTCCCGCGCAACGTCTCGCAGGCCGAGGCGCTGGACGAGCTGCTCAAGACCGAGGGCATCAAGCTGGACGCGGTACTCGACCTCGAGGTCCCCGAGGAAGAGGTCGTCAAGCGGATCGCCGGCCGGCGCATCTGCCGCAACGACTCGTCGCACGTCTTCCACGTGACGTACAGCCCGCCGAAGAAGGAAGGCGTCTGCGACGTCTGCGGCGGCGAGCTGTACCAGCGTGACGACGACTCCGAGGAGACCGTGCGCACGCGGCTCGAGGTCTACCACACACAGACCGAGCCGATCATCGACTACTACAAGGCACAGGGCCTGGTCGTCACGATCTCGTCCCTCGGCCCGGTGGCCGAGGTCACGCAGCGGGCGCTGGAAGCCCTCAAGCGCGAGGACGACGGCAAGTAGCCGTCAGCCCAGTTACGGCCGTGGCACCCGAAGGGGCGTCACGGCCGTACTGTTGTGTACGTAACCGGTTGACGTGAGTGACGGAGAGCGCAGGCCATCCATGGTGCAGATCAAGACCCCCGAGCAGATCGCCAAGATGCGTGAGGCGGGGCTGGTCGTCGCCGCCATCCACGCGGCCACTCGAGAGGCCGCGGTGCCCGGGGCCACCACCAAGGACCTGGACCAGGTCGCGCGCAAGGTGCTCGCCGAGCACAACGCCAAGCCGAACTTCCTCGGCTACGGCGGCTTTCCGGCGACCATCTGCACCTCCGTCAACGAGGTCGTCGTCCACGGCATCCCGTCCGACGACGTCGTCCTGAAGGACGGCGACATCATCTCCATCGACTGCGGCGCGATCATCGACGGCTGGCACGGCGACGCGGCGTACACCGCCTTCGTCGGCTCCGGCCACGCCCCCGAGCTGATCGAGCTCTCCCGGGTCACGGAGGAGTCGATGTGGGCCGGCATCGCGGCGATGAAGCAGGGCAACCGGCTGGTGGACGTGTCGAGGGCCATCGAGACGTACATCCGCCGCCAGCCGAAGCCGGGCGGCGGCAAGTACGGGATCATCGAGGACTACGGCGGCCACGGCATCGGCACCGAGATGCACATGGATCCGCATCTGCTGAACTACGTCGAGAAGCGCCGCGGGAAGGGGCCGAAGCTGGTCCCCGGCTTCTGCCTGGCGATCGAGCCGATGGTGTCCCTCGGAACCCCGAAGACCGAGGTCCTCTCCGACGACTGGACCGTCATCACGATCGACGGCACGTGGTCGTCCCACTGGGAGCACTCGGTTGCCCTGACCGAGGCCGGTCCTCTGGTGCTGACGGCGCCCGACGGGGGCAAGGCGAAGCTGGCCGAGTACGGGGTCACCGCCGCGCCGGATCCGCTGGCATAGGTTGCATGCGGTCCGCGCTTAACGATCTCCCCGCTGGGGCATCCTTCCTCGATTCGTCTTTCCGAGTGCGCTGACGTAGACTGACTCGTCGGCTCTCGTGTACCCGCATGTCTTCATGCGCTGGCGGGAGTCGATCAAGGTAGTCGATTCGAAGGGCGAAGCGTGGCCAAGAAGCAAGGTGCCATCGAGATCGAGGGCACTGTCGTCGAGTCTCTTCCGAACGCCATGTTCAAGGTCGAGCTCCAGAACGGCCACCAGGTCCTGGCACACATCAGCGGCAAGATGCGTATGCACTACATCCGCATCCTCCCTGACGACCGGGTCGTGGTGGAGCTCTCTCCGTACGACCTGACGCGTGGCCGGATCGTCTACCGCTACAAGTAGATCTTGCCCGCATCCCGCTTCGGCGGGGTGGTGGCACTGACCCGGAGAACCTCAATCCCATGAAGGTCAAGCCGAGCGTCAAGAAGATCTGCGACAAGTGCAGGGTGATCCGCCGTCACGGTCGGGTCATGGTCATCTGCGAGAACCCGCGCCACAAGCAGCGCCAGGGCTGACGCACGATCGACCGATCCCTCTGCATCGATATCGCAGAGATTCGCGCGACGCGAGCTGAATATGTTCATACGCAGGACCCAAGCCGACACGGCTTGATACCCCCGGTTCGGAGGCCGGGGACTCGGTTCGTACCTGGTACGGCGGCCGGGAAGCGGTTCTGTGGCAGACCTCCGAAGATCACCAGGAGCCATTAAGTGGCACGCGTTTCCGGTGTTGACATCCCGCGCGAAAAGCGCGTGGAGGTCGCCCTCACCTACGTGTTCGGCATCGGCCGGACCCTTTCGCAGCAGACGCTCGCGGAGACGGGCATCGACCCGAACACCCGTGTTCGTGACCTGAGCGAAGAGCAGCTCGTCGCGATCCGCGAGTACGTGGACAACAACATCAAGACCGAGGGTGACCTCCGTCGCGAGATCCAGGCCGACATCCGCCGCAAGGTCGAGATCGGCTGCTACCAGGGTCTCCGTCACCGTCGCGGTCTGCCCGTCCGCGGTCAGCGCACCAGCACCAACGCCCGTACCCGCAAGGGTCCGCGTCGCGCCATCGCCGGCAAGAAGAAGCCGGGCAAGAAGTAGTCCTCAGCGGACAACGCTTCATCAGCGGTCTTCGCTGTAGGACCGACCACCTCCCCGTAGGAGTTTGTAGATGCCCCCCAAGGGTCGTCAGGGCGCTGCCAAGAAGGTGCGCCGCAAGGAAAAGAAGAACGTCGCTCACGGCCACGCGCACATCAAGAGCACGTTCAACAACACGATCGTCTCGATCACGGACCCCTCGGGCAACGTGATCTCCTGGGCCTCCGCCGGCCACGTCGGCTTCAAGGGCTCGCGCAAGTCCACCCCCTTCGCCGCGCAGATGGCCGCCGAGTCGGCCGCCCGCCGCGCGCAGGAGCACGGCATGCGCAAGGTCGACGTCTTCGTGAAGGGTCCGGGTTCCGGTCGTGAGACCGCCATCCGTTCGCTTCAGGCGACCGGTCTCGAGGTCGGCTCCATCCAGGACGTCACCCCGACCCCGCACAACGGCTGCCGTCCGCCGAAGCGTCGTCGCGTCTGACGCAGGCCTCGGCTGCGGGCGGTCGGCTGGGGGTGTGGGGGTTACCCCCCCACATGTCGCAGTACGGCTGCCGTCCGCCGAAGCGTCGTCGCGTCTGACGCGCGCTGGCTTTCAGGATTCGGGCGGTACGGCTCAGTAGAAAGGGCCGTATCGCCCGTACCCTTGCAGTACCCGTCCCTTTTGCCGGGGGCGGTTCCGTCGGGCGTCAAATAGCGGGCGTCCACGAATGAAGGATCTGATCCACACATGCTGATCGCTCAGCGTCCCTCGTTGACCGAAGAGGTCGTCGACGAGTTCCGCTCCCGGTTCGTGATCGAGCCGCTGGAGCCGGGCTTCGGCTACACCCTCGGCAACTCCCTCCGCCGCACCCTCCTGTCGTCGATCCCCGGTGCCGCTGTCACCAGCATCCGCATCGACGGCGTCCTGCACGAGTTCACCACCGTGCCGGGCGTCAAGGAGGACGTCACCGACCTGATCCTCAACATCAAGCAGCTGGTCGTCTCCTCGGAGCACGACGAGCCGGTCGTGATGTACCTGCGCAAGCAGGGCCCGGGTCTCGTCACCGCCGCCGACATCGCGCCCCCGGCCGGTGTCGAGGTGCACAACCCCGACCTGGTCCTCGCCACGCTCAACGGCAAGGGCAAGCTGGAGATGGAGCTCACGGTCGAGCGTGGCCGCGGTTACGTCTCCGCCGTGCAGAACAAGCAGGTGGGCCAGGAGATCGGCCGTATCCCGGTCGACTCCATCTACTCGCCGGTGCTGAAGGTCACGTACAAGGTCGAGGCGACCCGTGTCGAGCAGCGCACCGACTTCGACAAGCTGATCGTCGACGTCGAGACCAAGCAGGCGATGCGTCCCCGTGACGCCATGGCCTCCGCCGGTAAGACCCTGGTCGAGCTGTTCGGTCTCGCCCGCGAGCTGAACATCGACGCCGAGGGCATCGACATGGGCCCGTCCCCCACGGACGCCGCCCTCGCCGCCGACCTGGCGCTGCCGATCGAGGAGCTGGAGCTCACCGTTCGGTCGTACAACTGCCTCAAGCGTGAGGGCATCCACTCCGTGGGTGAGCTCGTGGCGCGCTCCGAGGCCGACCTCCTGGACATCCGCAACTTCGGTGCGAAGTCCATCGACGAGGTCAAGGCGAAGCTGGCCGGCATGGGCCTGGCCCTGAAGGACAGCCCGCCCGGATTCGACCCCACGGCCGCCGCCGACGCCTTCGGCGCCGACGACGACGCGGACGCGGGTTTCGTGGAGACCGAGCAGTACTGATCAGTACGTGATCGGTCGTTGCCGGTGAGCATCCGCTCATCGGGTTCCTGACCCCGGTACCTGATACGGCCGGGGCAGACACACAGGAGAAGAACAATGCCGAAGCCCACCAAGGGTGCCCGTCTGGGCGGCAGCGCCGCGCACGAGAAGCTGCTCCTCGCGAACCTCGCGAAGTCGCTCTTCGAGCACGGCCGTATCACCACCACCGAGGCGAAGGCCCGCCGTCTGCGGCCGTACGCCGAGCGTCTGGTCACCAAGGCGAAGAAGGGCGACCTTCACAACCGCCGTCAGGTGCTCCAGGTGATCACGGACAAGAGCGTCGTCCACACGCTCTTCACCGAGATCGGCCCGCGCTACGAGAACCGTCCGGGTGGCTACACCCGCATCACCAAGATCGGTAACCGCCGTGGCGACAACGCGCCCATGGCTGTCATCGAGCTGGTCGAGGCGCTGACGGTCGCGCAGCAGGCTACGGGTGAGGCCGAGGCCGCCACCAAGCGTGCGGCGAAGGACGCGGAGGCCGCGGCTCCGGTCGAGGACGCCAAGGTCGACACGACCAAGGCCGACGAGGTCGAGGACGCTGCCGAGGAGTCCAAGGACGCGTAAGCGTTCTGCTGGCGGGCCCGTTCCTTTCGAGGAGCGGGCCCGCTTTGGTGTTCTTGAGAGGATCTCTGGGTGAGTGACGAAGTAGAGCCCGGTTACGTACGTGTCCGTCTTGATCTGTCCTACGACGGTTCCGAGTTCTCCGGGTGGGCCAAGCAGGCCGGCGGGCGGCGGACCGTGCAGGGGGAGATCGAGGACGCGTTGCGTACCGTCACGCGGTCTCGGGAGACCTATGAGCTGACCGTCGCCGGGCGGACCGATGCCGGGGTGCACGCGCGGGGGCAGGTGGCCCATGTGGATCTGCCGCGGGAGGTCTGGGGCGCGCACCACGACAAGCTGCTCAAGCGGCTTGCCGGGCGACTGCCCAGGGATGTGCGGGTGTGGGCCCTCAGGGAGGCACCCAGCGGCTTCAACGCCCGTTTCTCGGCGGTCTGGCGGCGGTACGCGTACCGGGTCACCGACAACCCGGGCGGGGTCGATCCGCTGCTGCGCAGTCATGTGCTCTGGCACGACTGGCCCCTCGACGTCGACGCCATGAACGAGGCCGCCGAGCGGCTGCTGGGGGAGCACGACTTCGCCGCCTACTGCAAGAAGCGGGAGGGCGCGACCACCATTCGTACGCTGCAGCAGCTGAGTCTGGTGCGCGGGGACGACGGGATCATCACCGCGACCGTGCGGGCCGACGCCTTCTGCCACAACATGGTGCGCTCGCTGATCGGGGCGCTGCTGTTCGTGGGGGACGGGCACCGGGGGCCGGACTGGCCGGGCAAGGTGCTCGCGGCCGGCGTACGGGACTCGGCCGTGCATGTCGTACGGCCGCACGGGCTGACCCTGGAGGAGGTCGGCTACCCGGCCGACGAGCTGCTCGCCGCGCGCAACAAGGAGGCGCGCAACAAGCGGACGCTGCCCGGGGCCGGGTGCTGTTAGTTACTGGTTCGCCGCCGCCGACGCCTGGGCCTGGCCACGGGCGTGGATCTGGCGGAAGGTGTACAGCTGCAGGTCGTTACCGGTCTTGAAGACCGCCGTGGACTGGTTCGTGACGTCCTTGCCGTTGGTGAAGCCGACGGTGGCGAAGTAGGCGTAGCGGCCGTAGGAGTTGGCCGTCGTGAGGCAGGTGGCGGCGTTGCAGAAGGCCTTCACGCCGTTGCCCGGCAGGGCCGTGACGAAGGCCTTCTGGTGTGCCTTGGCCGCCGCGTTCGACTGGGTTCTGGCCTTGACCGCCTGGGCCTCGCTGTCGAAGACGGCCACGCCGACCGTCACCGCGACGCCGTCCCTGCTGTAGGTGGCACGCAGCAGGCGGGTGCAGCCGTTGCCCTTGAGGATCTTCGGGAGGCTGTCCTGGGCGGCCGAGGCGCAGTTCTTGGTGTCGGCCGTGGCACCCCGCTTGTAGACGTTCGACTCCATGGTCAGCCGCGCGAGCGGGAAGAGGTTCTGCACGCTGAGCGGGGCCGTGTCCTTGGCCTTGCTGGCGATGAACTCCTTCGGATCCAGCGGGGGCGGGGCGCTGGTCGGGGCGAAGGAGGGCGCCGAGGCGCTGCCGCTCGGGATGGCGCCGCCTGCGGGCAGGTTGGACGGGTTGCCCGAGGCCTCGTTCTTGCCGTTCGCCGAGACGACGGCCATGGCGACGGCGGTGCCGATCGCGATCGTGGCGACCGCGCCGCCGCCGATGAACAGCAGCCGGCGCCTCTTGTTGCGCGTCTCGGAGGCTTCGGCGAGCGCTGCCCAGTCCGGGGTCTGGCCGTCGTCGCCGCCGCTGGTCCACGGCTGCTGGGAGTGCGGTTTCCAGGGGTCCCACTGGGACTGCGGTCCCCCCTGCTGCCCAAAGCTCATGGGGCGCATCTTAGACGGGAGGCGGAGGGTGCCGGTGTGCCTCCGGTGGAGCCGCCGGGGACCTTTCCGACAGGGGGGAACATCTCGGTCTCCGTACCTACTTCGAGGTGCGGCGGAGGCCTCGTTTTGACCCGTTCGGGGCTGCACTAGTACCCTTGCGGTTTGTTATGCGTATCGGCTTGGTCGTTCTCACGAGAGAAGCCCTTACGTAGGTTCCCTGGAGCAGTTACCAGTGGGCGGCATACGGGCAGCGTTCCCGGCACTGTCGTCCCCAGCTGCACGATCGCTTCAAGGATGCCTTGTGTCAGCACCCATCCCTGAAGAAGAAGGCTGAGAAGTGCGTACGTACAGCCCTAAGCCCGGCGATGTGACTCGCCAGTGGCACGTCATTGACGCTCAGGACGTCGTCCTGGGCCGTCTCGCCACGACCGCTGCGTCCCTCCTCCGGGGCAAGCACAAGCCGATCTACGCCCCCCACGTCGACACCGGTGACTTCGTCATCATCATCAACGCCGACAAGGTGCACCTCTCCGGCAACAAGCGGACCCAGAAGATGGCCTACCGCCACTCCGGCTACCCGGGTGGTCTGCGCTCCGTCCGTTACGACGAGCTGCTGGACAAGAACCCCGAGAAGGCCGTCGAGAAGGCCATCAAGGGCATGCTCCCCAAGAACACCCTGGGCCGTCAGATGCTCTCCAAGCTGAAGGTCTACTCGGGCGACCAGCACCCGCACGCTGCCCAGCAGCCGGTGCCGTTCGAGATCACCCAGGTCGCGCAGTAAGTCCGGCCACCCCCTAAGACTGAAGAGAATCTGAGGAGAATCGTGGCCGAGACCACCGTTGAGCAGCCGGTCGAAGAGACTGAGCTCGTCGACATCGACAGCTACACCACCGAGTCCGAGGTCCCCGTCGAGGGCGAGTACACCTCGGAGTCCCTCGCGTCCCGCTTCGGCGAGCCCCAGCCGGCCGCCGGCCTGGGCCGTCGCAAGAACGCCATCGCCCGCGTCCGGATCGTCCCGGGCACCGGCAAGTGGAAGATCAACGGTCGCACCCTCGAGGACTACTTCCCGAACAAGGTGCACCAGCAGGAAGTCAACGAGCCCTTCAAGGTGCTCGAGCTCGAGGGCCGTTACGACGTCATCGCCCGCATCGCGGGTGGCGGTGTCTCCGGTCAGGCCGGTGCGCTCCGTCTCGGTGTCGCCCGCGCGCTGAACGAGGCCGACGTCGACAACAACCGCGGCCCGCTCAAGAAGGCCGGCTTCCTCCGCCGCGACGACCGTGCGGTCGAGCGCAAGAAGGCCGGTCTGAAGAAGGCCCGCAAGGCCCCGCAGTACAGCAAGCGCTAAGCAGCTTCGCTGCCTGCTCGTACGTACGCCCCGGCGGCACGCCTCTGTGCTGTCGGGGCGTTCGTTTATCCCCGTCGGGGGCGTATAACGGCACAAGACCCTCAACGGCTTGTGTGATGGGCTGCCGGTACGCCTGCGACAACTGACGTTTCCTCAGGAGGACAAGTGGGACGACTCTTCGGCACGGACGGCGTGCGCGGCGTCGCCAACGCGGACCTGACGGCGGAGATGGCCCTCGGCCTCTCCGTTGCCGCGGCGCACGTACTGGCCGAGGCGGGCACCTTCGAGGGCCACCGGGCGACGGCGGTCGTCGGACGGGATCCGCGCGCGTCCGGAGAGTTCCTGGAGGCCGCCGTGGTCGCCGGCCTCGCCAGTGCCGGTGTGGACGTCCTGCGCGTCGGCGTGCTGCCCACTCCTGCTGTGGCGTATCTCACGGGCGCGCTCGGCGCGGACCTGGGCGTCATGCTCTCCGCCAGCCACAACGCCATGCCGGACAACGGCGTCAAGTTCTTCGCCCGCGGCGGCCACAAGCTGGCCGACGAGCTCGAGGACAGGATCGAGGCCGTGTACGAGTCCCACCGGCACGGTGAGCCCTGGGAGCGGCCGACCGGTGCGGGCGTCGGGCGGGTGCGCTCGTACGACGAGGGCTTCGACCAGTACGTCGCGCATCTGACCGGAGTGCTTCCGAACCGGCTCGACGGGCTGAAGATCGTCCTCGACGAGGCGCACGGTGCCGCGGCGGGGGTGTCGCCGGAGGCGTTCTCGCGGGCCGGTGCCGAGGTGATCACGATCGGCGCCGAGCCGGACGGGCTCAACATCAACGACGGCTGCGGGTCGACCCATCTGGGTCTGCTGAAGGCCGCGGTCGTCGAGCACGGGGCCGCGCTCGGCATCGCGCACGACGGGGACGCGGACCGGTGCCTCGCCGTGGACCACACCGGCGCGGAGGTCGACGGCGACCAGATCCTGGCCGTGCTGGCGCTGGCGATGCGGGAGCGGGGCGAACTGCGTGAGGACACCGTTGTCGCCACGGTCATGTCCAACCTCGGCTTCAAGCTGGCCCTTGAGCGGGAGGGGCTGCATCTCGTCCAGACGGCGGTCGGGGACCGGTATGTGCTGGAGGAGATGAAGGAGCACGGGTACGCGCTCGGCGGCGAGCAGTCCGGGCACGTGATCATCCTCGATCACGCGACCACCGGTGACGGCACGCTGACCGGGCTGCTGCTGGCGGCCCGGGTCGCCGAGACCGGTCGTACGCTCAAGGACCTCGCGGGGGTCATGGAGCGGCTGCCGCAGGTGCTGATCAATGTGCCGGACGTGGACCGGGCGCGGGTGAGGACCTCCGCGGAGCTGGCGGCTGCCGTGGCCGAGGCCGAGCGCGAGCTCGGCTCCACCGGGCGGGTGCTGCTGCGGCCGTCGGGGACGGAGCCGCTGGTGCGCGTGATGGTCGAGGCCGCCGACATCGACCAGGCCCGGGCCGTGGCGGGGCGGCTCGCCGATGTGGTGAAGTCGGCGCTGGGTTAGAGCCGACCCGCGTCACCCGAAGGTCGTAACATAATGTGCCGAATGGGTTACTGATTGTTTCACTGACGTCGAGGCCGCCTGTGCGTGGCGTCCCCGACGGAAGTGAGAAAGGCACCATGAAGACAATCAGCAGCACCCTGAAGCGAGCAGCGGTTCCGGCCCTGGTGGCGAGTCTCGCCGTCCCTGCCCTCGCCACCCCGGCCGCGGCCCAGACGCCCGGCTCCACCGCGTTCCGTCTCTTCGGCATGGTGATCCTCAGCGCGCGTTCGGGCGCGGCCAACCAGGTCACCGCCAGTACCTCCACCGGCCGTGTGATCCTCACGGACACCACGGGCATCGCGCTGGGGCCCGGTTGTGCTCGCCTGTCCGCCACCAGCGTCGACTGCGGCAGTGTCGCCGGCACCTCCCAGCTCTCGATCGGGCTGGGTGACCTGAACGACAGCTTCGACGGGACGAGCGTGTCGCTGCGCACCCTCGTCGACGCCGGTACGGGCTCCGACACCGTGGCGACCGGCAGCGGCAACGACACGATCGGCGTGAGCGGCGACTCGCCCGCCGTCGACACGGTGTCCTGTGACGGTGGCTCGGCCGACGTGGTGTTCGCCGACCCCGGCGACAGCGTCGCCGCGGACTGCGAAACGCGCCACTAGACGCCGCCTGCCCTGGCCGTCCGTTCACGCTGCCTGGCCCAGAGCCACTTCTGGGCCAGGAGTGTGAGGGTGCCGGCGAGGACGATGCCGAGCAGGTTCAGCAGAAGCTGCTCGGTGGAGCCCCAGGCCTGTTTGTACTCGTGGTAGGCGAAGGCCACTGCCGCGTTGGCGGCGGCGGGGACCGTGGTCACCGAGATGGCCACGCCGATCAGGGCGCCCGATTTCGCCGAGGTGAGCGAGAGGGTCCCCGCCACTCCGGCCAGCACCGCGACGACGAACGAGAAGGCGTCGGGGCGGTAGATGAAGTTGGTGTTGGGACGTTCGGCTTCCAGCCGGACCTTGGTGAACAGGTCGACGCCGTCCATGAAGTAGGTGAAGCCGACCGTCACCAGCATGGCGACGGCGAAGCCGACCAGCAGGGCGGTCAGCGAGCGCAGGGCGAGTCGAGGATGGCGCTGCACCAGCGCCGTGCAGATGCCCGCCAGCGGGCCGAACTCCGGGCCCACCGCCATCGCGCCCACGATCAGGATCGCGTTGTCGAGGACGACACCGCAGGCCGCGATCATCGTGGCGAGCGTGAGGAAGGCGACGTAGGTGACGGAGAGCGTGGACTCCTCGTGCGTCGCGTCGGTGAGGTGCTCCCAGAGCACCGCGTCCGCGCCTTCGCCGGGTGCCTCCGCCTCGGCCTTGTCGGCTCGCTCGGACAGCGACAGGTCGATGTTCTCGACGGCGATGGATCCGGTGCGGTCGAGTCCCAACGCCCTGAGTTCGCCGATGAGTTCGTCGCCCGCCTCGCGTGCGACGTCGCACATGACGACATCGCCGACGGGATTGCGGGCGGCTTTCGGCAGCACGACGAGATGCGTGGTGCCGACGGTTCTCTCGATCAGGCGGACCACGTCGTCGGTCCTGTCGGACGGCGTGATCAGGCGCAGGTGCAGCATGGTCCTTCTTAACAGGCGGGTCTACAGCTTGCGCAGGCGCAGGCGCTGGACCTTGTGGTCCGGGCCCTTGCGCACGACCAGGGTGGCCCGGCCGCGGGTCGGGGCGATGTTCTCCACCAGGTTGGGCTTGTTGATGGTGCGCCACTGGGTGCGGGCGTACTCGAGGGCCTCCTCCTCGGACACCTGCGTGTACTTGCGGAAGTACGAGTGCGGGTCCTGGAAGGCCGTCTGACGCAGCTTCTTGAACCGGTTGAGGTACCAGCGTTCGACGTCCTCGGGGCTGGCGTCGATGTACACGCTGAAGTCGAAGAAGTCGGCGAGGCCGACGCGGGTACGGCCGTCCTTGCCGGGGAGGGCGGGCTGCAGAACGTTCAGGCCCTCGACGATCAGGATGTCCGGGCGGCGGACCGTGAGCCGCTGGTCGGGGACGATGTCGTAGATGAGGTGGGAGTAGACGGGGGCCGTCACCTCGTCCTTGCCCGCCTTGATGTCGGCGACGAAGCGGGTCAGGGCGCGGCGGTCGTAGGACTCGGGGAAACCCTTGCGCGACATGAGGCCACGGGCCTGGAGCTCCCTGGTGGGGAGCAGGAAGCCGTCGGTCGTGACGCGTTCGACGCGCGGGTGCTCGGGCCAGCGGGAGAGCAGGGCCTGCAGGAGGCGGGCGACGGTCGACTTGCCGCCGGCCACGGAGCCGGCGACCCCTATGACGAAGGGCGTCCCGGACTGGCTGCCCTGTTCGCCGAGGAAGGTGTTCAGGGCGCCTCTGAGGCCGTCGGTGGCCCCGACGTAGAGGTTGAGGAGACGGGACAGCGGCAGGTAGATGTCCCGCACCTCGTCGAGGTCGATGACATCACCGAGGCCACGCAGCTTCTCGACCTCCTCGGCGGTGAGGGGCAGCGGCGTCTTCTCACGCAGCGCGCTCCACTCGGCTCGGGTGAGGTCGACGTAGGGAGTCGCCTCCGGCCTGGGCCGGTGGGCGCTCCGGGGCATCGAGGAGACCGGTGAGATCACAGTCCATTGTTAACGGAGTTTGAACGGGGTGGGAGGTGGGGTGCGTCACCCCGCCTTGGTCAGGTGCAGTCCGCGTAGGCGAGGTGGGGGGCGCAGGCCCGGCAGCGGAAGAGGTGGGCGGTCGGCTGGCCGTCCTCTTCGAGGGCGTGTCGCCTGAGCGTCGTTCACCGCCAGAAGTTCCGAATTCGGGCACGTGAGAGCCTTTTCTGGTGGCGATTCGGTCGTAGGCTGCCGTCCATGTGCGGAATCGTGGGATACGTGGGGTCGCAGTCGGCGCTCGATGTCGTGATGGCCGGGCTGAAGCGGCTGGAGTACCGGGGGTACGACTCGGCGGGTGTCGCCGTGCTCGCGGATGGCGGGCTGGCTGCCGCGAAGAAGGCCGGGAAGCTGGTGAACCTGGAGAAGGAACTGGTGGACCGGCCGCTGCCGACGGGCTCGACCGGCATCGGGCATACGCGGTGGGCCACACACGGCGGGCCCACGGATCCGAATGCGCATCCGCATCTGGACAACGCCGGGCGGGTCGCCGTCGTGCACAACGGGATCATCGAGAACTTCGCCGTGCTGCGGGCCGAGTTGGAGGAGCGGGGTCACGACCTCGCCTCCGAGACGGACACCGAGGTGGTCGCGCATCTGCTCGCGGAGGAGTTCTCGGCCTGCGCGGATCTCGCCGAGGCGATGCGGCTGGTGTGCCGGCGGCTGGAGGGGGCGTTCACCCTGGTCGCGGTGCATGCCGATGAGCCGGATGTGGTCGTCGGCGCGCGGCGGAACTCACCGCTCGTGGTGGGGGTGGGGGACGGCGAGGCGTTCCTTGCTTCCGATGTCGCCGCCTTCATCGAGCACACCCGGTCGGCGGTCGAGCTGGGGCAGGACCAGGTCGTCGAGCTGCGGCGTGACGGGGTGACGGTGACGGGGTTCGACGGCAGCCCGGCCGACGTGCGCGCGTACCACGTCGACTGGGACGCCTCCGCCGCGGAAAAGGGCGGCTACGACTACTTCATGCTCAAGGAGATCGCCGAGCAGCCCAAGGCGGTCGCCGACACGCTGCTGGGGCGCATCGACGCGGGGGGCTCGCTGACGCTGGACGAGGTCCGCATCAGCGCCGCCGAGCTGCGGGAGGTCGACAAGGTGGTGATCGTGGCGTGCGGTACGGCGTTCCACGCCGGGCTCATCGCCAAGTACGCCATCGAGCACTGGACGCGGATTCCGTGCGAGGTGGAACTCGCCAGTGAGTTCCGGTACCGGGATCCGATCCTCGGGGTGCGGTCCCTCGTCATCGCCGTCTCGCAGTCCGGCGAGACCATGGACACGCTGATGGCGCTGCGGCATGCCCGGGAGCAGGGCTCCAAGGTGCTGGCCATCTGCAATACCAACGGGTCGACCATTCCTCGGGAATCGGATGCGGTGCTGTACACGCATGCGGGGCCGGAGGTGGCCGTCGCGTCCACCAAGGCGTTTCTGACGCAGCTTGTGGCCTGCTACCTGGTCGCTCTGTATCTGGGGCAGGTGCGCGGCACCAAGTGGGGTGACGAGATCGGGGCCGTGATTCGCGACCTGTCGCAGATCTCCGGTGAGGTCGAGCGGGTGCTGGAAACCATGGAGCCGGTACGGGAGCTTGCGCGGTCGCTCGCCGACAAGAACACAGTGCTGTTCCTGGGGCGGCATGTGGGATATCCGGTCGCGCTGGAGGGGGCTCTGAAGCTGAAGGAGCTCGCCTATATGCATGCCGAGGGGTTTGCGGCGGGGGAGTTGAAGCACGGGCCGATCGCGTTGATCGAGCCCGATCTGCCGGTGGTCGTCGTCGTGCCGTCGCCTCGGGGGCGGTCCGTCCTCCACGACAAGATCGTGTCCAACATCCAGGAGATCCGGGCGCGGGGGGCGCGGACGATCGTGATCGCGGAGGAGGGGGACGAGGCGGTCGTGCCGTACGCCGACCATCTCGTACGGATCCCTGCGACGCCGACGTTGCTGCAGCCGCTGGTGGCCACGGTGCCGTTGCAGGTGTTCGCGTGTGAGCTCGCGACGGCTCGCGGCAACGAGGTGGATCAGCCGCGGAACCTTGCCAAGTCAGTGACGGTGGAGTGAGCCGGCTGCCGACTCAAGGGAGTCGAGGAAGGTGACGAAGGCCCCGGCCCGGAACCTCTGGTCGCCGGGGAGTCCGACCTGAGGGCGGACGGCGGATCGTAGAGTGCCCGAATGAGCATCATCGGGGTCGGAATCGACGTGGCCGAGATCGAGCGGTTCGAGACGTCGCTCAAGCGGACGCCTGGGATGGCGGAACGGCTGTTCCTGGAGAGCGAGTTGCTGCTGCCCAGCGGGGAACGCCGGGGTGTCGCCTCGCTCGCCGCGCGGTTCGCCGCGAAGGAGGCCTTGGCCAAGGCTCTCGGCGCGCCGGCCGGGCTGCTGTGGACGGATGCCGAGGTGTTCGTCGAGGACAGCGGGCAGCCCCGGGTGCGGGTGACGGGGACGGTGGCGGCGCGGGCGGCCGAGCTGGGGGTGCGGTCCTGGCATGTCTCGTTGAGCCATGACGCCGGGGTGGCGTCGGCGGTGGTGATCGCCGAAGGCTGAGGGCAGACTCGATCCCATGCGTACTGCGTACAGCGTGGAGACGGTAAGGGCAGCAGAGCGGGAGCTCATGGCGCGGCTTCCCGAGGGGGCGTTGATGCAGCGGGCGGCCGCCGGGCTCGCCGCCGCATGTGCCGATCTGATCGGGCGCGTCTACGCCAGCCGGGTCGTGCTGCTCATCGGGAGCGGGGACAACGGGGGCGATGCGCTCTATGCCGGGGCGCGGCTCGCCCGGCGGGGTGCCGCGGTCGCCGCCGTGCTTCTGGCGCCCGAGCGGGCCCATCCCGAGGGGCTTGCCGCCCTGTTGCGGGCCGGAGGCCGGGTCGTGGGCGGCGGGGCGGGCGCCGGGGCTGCTGCCTCCGCCGGGGTCGGTGCAGTCGAAGAGGCGGTTCTTCGGGCCGATCTCGTCGTCGACGGCATCGTCGGGATCGGGGGGACGGGTGGACTTCGGCCCGACGCCGCCAAGTTGGCCGCGTGCGTCGAGGAATCCGGCGCCCCCGTCGTCGCCGTCGATCTGCCGAGCGGTGTCGACGCCGACACGGGCGAGGTGCGCGGTGCCGCCATCCGCGCCGATCTCACCGTCACCTTCGGGGCGCACAAGCCCGGGCTGCTGATCGATCCCGCGCGGGAGTACGCCGGGTCGGTGCGGCTCGTCGACATCGGGCTCGGGGAGGTGCTGCCCGCCGAGCCGGAGCTGGAGGCCCTGCAGCACGTCGACGTGGCGCGGTTGCTGCCCGTGCCCGGTGCCGAGAGCGACAAGTACCGGCGGGGCGTGGTGGGGATCGCCGCCGGGTCCGCGCGGTATCCCGGGGCTGCCGTCCTCGCCGTGTCCGGGGCGCTGAGGGGCGGCGCGGGAGCCGTGCGGTACGTCGGACCCGCCGGGGACGCCGTCGTCTCGCGGTTCCCGGAGACGCTCGTATCGGATCAGGGGCCCGCGAAGGCCGGGCGGGTGCAGGCCTGGGTGGTCGGACCCGGCGCGGGGGACGACGCCGCGACCGTGGCCGAAGTGCTGGAGGCGGACGTGCCCGTGCTCGTCGACGCGGACGGGCTGCGGCTGGCCGAGCGGGACGCCGTACGGGCTCGTAGTGCCCCGACGCTCATGACCCCGCACGCCGGGGAGGCCGCCGCGCTGCTCGGTGTGGCGCGGGAGGAGGTCGAGGGGGCGCGGCTGGCCTCGGTGCGCGAACTCGCCTCGCGGTACGGGGCGACCGTGCTGCTCAAGGGGTCGACCACGCTCGTCGCCGACTCGGGTGGCGGGGCCGTACGGGTCAATGCGACCGGGACGCCGTGGCTCGCCACCGCGGGCAGCGGGGATGTGCTCTCGGGGCTCGCCGGGTCACTGCTGGCCTCCGGGCTCTCCGCGCCGGACGCGGGCAGCGCGGCTGCGTATCTGCACGGGCTGGCCGGGCGCTTCGCGGCCGACGGGGCGCCGGCGGGGGCGCATGACGTGGCCGAGGCGATTCCGGGAGCGTGGCGGGACGTGCGGGACTGACCGGACCAGGCCCGCACACCAGGTCCGGGCCCTCGGAAACCGGGTCGGGCCCTCGGCGTGAGCCCTAGCGCAGGTCCTGCACCACGCTGAGGATGTTTCCCTCGCTGTCCTTGAACCAGGCGCCGCGCAGGCCCGCGCCCTCCGCCACGCCGTCCACCGTCTTCAGGCCCGGCAGGTCGTACTCCTCGAAGGTCACCCCGCGGCCGCGCAGTTCCGTCATCTCCGCGTCGAGGTCGCCGACGGTCCAGCCGGCCAGGGTGTGGGCGGCCTGGCCGCCGCTCGGTGTGGTGTAGAGGACGAACCTGACACCGCCGGACTCGAAGAGCGCGGTGTCCTGCCGGTCGTCGATGAGCTTGAGGCCGAGCGTGTCGCCGTAGAAGCGCTTGGCCCTTTCGAGGTCGGTCGCCGGGATGACGGCGTTGAGTGGTGTGTCTGCCAGCATCTCCACCACCTCCGGTTCCCAGCGTAGGACCGGGAGCCCGAGCCGTCGCACCCGGCGGCGCTCGTCGGAAAGGGTGAACCCGCCGCGCGCCGCTCCCGGCCTGTCGGCCCTGCACGATTCTCTGATTGCATGATCAATAGACATTTTGCGCATATCGCCTGCCAGGGTGTCGCGGTCGTGCTCGCCGTCGTCGCGGTCCTCCCCGTCGGTGCCCCGTCGGCCTCCGCCGCGCCCCCGCCTCCGGGTCCGAGGTCGACCTCGGTCCACCGGCCCGCCGACGACGAGGACGCCGTCGAGGGCGGGGACCTCGTCGAGGTCGTGCCCCGCGAGGACGTCGCCGGCAAGGTGAAGTGCAGCAGGAGGACCGGGCCCTATCAGCGGGCGGTCGAGAAGTGGCTGAAGCTGAAGGCGGACGGGAAGCAGTCGGCCGCCGACTGCCGGACCATCCGGGACTTTCAGGAGCGGCACGGGATCAAGCCCGCGATCGGGTTCGCCGGACCCGTCACCTGGGCCACCATGCAGCTGATTTCCGCGAAGGAGGATCCGAACGCGCAGGAGAAGTGCCCCGTGCGGAGGCACCGGGTCGCGTGTGTCGATCTCGACCGGCAGCTGACCTGGGTGCAGAAGGGCACCGAGGTGGTCTTCGGACCCGTCCCGATGCGCAGCGGTCGGGTCGGGCACGCCACCCGGACCGGGTGGCACCGGATCTACTGGAAGCACAAGAAACACTGGTCCACGCTCTATGACGCCCCCATGCCCTATGCCCAGTTCTTCAGCGGCGGACAGGCCTTCCACGGCGTCCACGACAGCATTTACACCACCCTCGGCTCATGGGGGTGCGTCAATCTGCGGCTGGACGACGCCCGGAAGCTGTGGCGGGTGCTGAAGAAGGGCGACCGTGTGTATGTGTGGGGACACCGGCCCGGGAAGTAGGCGCTCGCCCGGGGCCCGGTGCCTCGGGAGGTGTCGGGCCCCTCTGAGACACTGGGTGCGCCATGACTGAGACAGCAGCTGCCCCGACGGCGCCCCTGCGCGCCCGCGCCGAGATCGACCTGGCCGCCCTGCGCGCCAACGTGCGGACCCTGCGCGCCCTCGCGCCGGGCGCTGCCCTCATGGCCGTGGTCAAGTCCGACGCGTACGGCCACGGGGCCGTGCCGTGCGCCCGGGCCGCCGTCGAGGCGGGAGCCACCTGGCTGGGGACCGCCACGCCCGAGGAGGCGCTCGCACTGCGGGCCGCCGGGCTGCCCGGACGCCTCATGTGCTGGCTGTGGACACCGGGCGGGCCCTGGCAGGAGGCCGTCGAGGCCGACATCGACGTGTCGGTCAGCGCGATGTGGGCCCTGGACGAGGTCACCGCGGCCGCCCGGGCGGCGGGCATTCCCGCGCGCGTGCAGCTCAAGGCGGACACCGGACTGGGGCGGGGCGGCTGTCAGCCCGGGGAGGACTGGGCCGAGCTGGTCACGGCCGCCCTGCGCGCCGAGGCCGAAGGGACCCTGCGCATCACCGGGCTCTGGTCGCACTTCGCGTGCGCCGACGAACCCGGGCACCCCTCCATCGACCTCCAGCTCACCCGATTCCGCGAGATGCTCGCCCACGCCGAGGGGCAGGGCGTCCGCCCCGAGGTGCGGCACATCGCCAACTCACCCGCCACGCTCACGCTTCCCGAGGCCCACTTCGACCTCGTACGCACCGGGATCGCCCTCTACGGCATCTCGCCCAGCCCCGAGCTGGGCGCCCCCGCCGACTTCGGGCTGCGCCCGGTGATGACCCTCTCGGCCTCCCTCGCGCTCGTGAAGCACGTTCCGGGGGGCCACGGCGTCAGTTACGGGCATCACTACGTCACCCCCGGCGCGACGACCCTCGGCCTCGTGCCCGTCGGGTACGCCGACGGTGTTCCGCGGCACGCCTCCGGGACCGGTCCCGTGCTGGTCGGCGGCAAGTGGCGGACCGTCGCCGGGCGGGTCGCGATGGACCAGTTCGTCGTCGATCTCGGCGGGGACGAACCCGCGGCGGGGACCGAGGCGGTGCTCTTCGGACCCGGCGACCGCGGCGAGCCCACCGCCGAGGACTGGGCGCAGGCGGCAGGAACCATCGCGTACGAGATCGTCACGCGGATCGGAACGCGCGTTCCCCGCGTCTATGTGAATGAGGAACAAAGCGGGTAACCGCACAGAGGGCCCGACAGTCCACGGACGGCAGAAGTGCAGCCCCCGTAACCCGGGCAACACCGGGCAGTCGATCGACAGCGGTATCAGACAGGCAACACGAGTAACGCAAGCAACACCTGCATCACCCGACCCAGCGAACAGCAGTAGTGATCCGGCGAAGAGGAGCGGTACGTGAGCGAGACCACTGCGGAGGCCGTCGCAGCCGTCGCCTCCGCCGCGGGGGCGGCCGGGAACTGGCGCAGGGCGACCGGCATCGCGGGCGCCGCGATAGGCGTGGTCGCCGCGGGCGCGGCGGCCGGCGTCGCCATAGAGCGGCTCACCGTCGGCCGCGGGATGCGCAAGAAGGCGCGGCTCGCGCTCGACTCGACCGGACCGTACGGCGCGCTGCGCGGCACACCCGGCAAGGCCACGGCCGACGACGGCACCGAGCTGTACTACGAGGTCGACGACGTCGACCCGGACGCCGTGCCCGCGCTCGGCCCGCGCCGCCGCCGGCTGTTCGGCCGCAAGGCGCCCGCTCCCGTCACCGTCGTCTTCAGCCACGGCTACTGCCTCAACCAGGACTCCTGGCACTTCCAGCGGTCGGCCCTGCGCGGCGTCGTACGGACCGTGCACTGGGACCAGCGCAGCCACGGGCGGTCCGAACGCGGTGTGCAGCAGGTGCAGGACGGCGTGCCGGTCAGCATCGACCAGCTGGGCCGCGATCTGAAGGCCGTCATCGACGCCGCCGCGCCGGACGGGCCCCTCGTGCTCGTCGGGCACTCCATGGGTGGCATGACCGTGATGGCGCTGGCCGACCAGTATCCCGAGCTGATCCGGGAGCGGGTGGTCGCCGTCGCCTTCGTCGGTACGTCGTCCGGGCGGCTCGGCGAGGTCAACTTCGGGCTGCCGGTCGCGGGCGTGAATGCCGTACGGCGGGTGCTGCCCGGCGTGCTGAAGGCGCTCGGGCAGCAGGCCGCGCTGGTGGAGAAGGGGCGGCGGGCGACCGCCGATCTGTTCGCCGGGATCATCAAGCGGTACTCGTTCGCCTCGCGGGACGTCGACCCGGCGGTCGCGCGCTTCGCCGAGCGGATGATCGAGGGCACGCCGATCGACGTGGTCGCCGAGTTCTACCCGGCGTTCACGGAGCACGACAAGACCGAGGCGCTGGTGCACTTCGCGGATCTGCCCGTGCTGGTGCTGGCCGGGATCGGTGATCTCGTCACCCCCAGCGAGCACAGCGAGGCGATCGCCGACCTGCTGCCGGACGCCGAACTGGTGCTGGTCCCGGACGCCGGGCACCTGGTGATGCTGGAGCACCCGGAGGTGGTCACCGACCGGCTGGCCGACCTGCTCACCCGTGCGGGTGCCGTCCCGGCAGGAGCTACCGTGGGTGGCTATGGAAGCACCAGCAGCACCGCACAACCCGGCTGAGACCGAGGCCTCCGTGTCCTCCTCCGCGCCTTCCGTGGAGATCACCGTCACCTCCCCCGAGCAGATGCGGGACCTCGGCCGCCGCCTCGCCAAGCTGCTGCGCGCCGGTGACCTCGTGATGCTGAACGGGGAGCTCGGCGCGGGCAAGACGACGCTCACCCGCGGGCTGGGTGAAGGGCTCGGCGTGCGGGGCGCGGTCACCTCGCCGACCTTCGTGATCGCCCGCGTGCATCCCTCGCTGGGCGACGGTCCGCCGCTCGTGCACGTCGACGCGTACCGCCTGGGCGGCGGGCTCGACGAGATGGAGGACCTCGACCTCGACGTCTCGCTGCCCGAGTCGGTGATCGTCGTGGAGTGGGGCGAGGGCAAGGTCGAGGAGCTGACCGACGACCGGCTGCACGTCGTCATCCACCGGGCCGTCGGTACTGTGTCTTCCCGGGGAGCGACCCCCGGACCCCCGGACACGGACGAAGTCCGGCACGTGACGGTGAGCGGGCTGGGCGAGCGGTGGTCGGCGGTGGACCTGAGCGTGCTGTCCGCCTGACGGCCGCATGGTCGGCGCACGATTCCGTGAACGTTCCGACAAGACGTCGGCAAGATATTGCATTCGGTGTCTTGTGCGTGGTCACATGGTATCCAGTTCGTAGTTAGGTCTACCTAACTATGCCCGCCCCCGGGTCCTCAGGAGGCGTCCATGCCGGCCACCGAGAGCAACGCGCAGCCGCAGAAGCCGTACGCCGTCGTAGCCGGTGTGTCCATGCGCGAGCTGCTGGCGTCGTGCGCCGCGGCCGACGCGGTCTCGACCCCGCCGCGACTGCCGGACCCCGAGGTGTCCGGGTCACCGGCCCGGCACCCGGAAGCCGCGTAGAGAAGCCGCTCAGGGGATCACGGCGATCTGTGCGCCGATCGTCGCGAACTCCCACAGTGCGGCGCCGTCCTTGCGGGACTCGCGGATCCCGCCCGTGCGCACCGTCGGGTCGGGTGCCGCCGACGACGGGGTTCTGACCGCCGCGCTGAAGCCGACGGGGACCCCTTCCACGCTGGTGAACCGCACGACGTGCTCGATGGCGGTGCCGTCGGTGCCGATGGCGGAGTTCGAGCGGGAGGTGACCCCGTAGACACCGGGCGCCGGGTCGACATTGCCCGGGGCGACCGTGAAGCTGCGCAGGACCTGGTTGCCCGCGTCGACCAGCCAGACCCGGTCGGAGCCCACCGAGTAGACGACACGTTCCCCGGCGCCGGACGCGGCGGGCGGCAGGCCGGGGTTGCGCTGGGCGCCGGGTGCCCCCGGGACGGCCGCCGTGGGTGAGGCGCTCGCCTGCGGCCTGCCGAAGCCGGCCGGCGCGGTCACGGAGGCCCGGTAGCCGAGGAAGCCGACGGTGGCCAGGGCGGCCACGGTGAGCCCGAACACGAATCCGGAGCCGCTCCTTGCCATGGTCGCCACCTGCCCCATTCGCCTCGAACATCATGCTTTGCGGCGACCGTAGCAGCCCGTACACGCCTGACCGGGGCGGCGATGCCCGAGGTGGGGGCCCGTGTCGGACGCCCCGCCTGTCCCACGGCGCCCGGCACGCACTCCGCCTTGCGATCGCACGCTCCGCCACGCTCGGACAACCTCGTGCGGACCCCATGCCGCCGCGGGGCCCGCCCCTCCGGGCGGATGACGGGGCGTCCGACACGGGCCTCGGGAGCCGTAGGCTGTTTGCGTGCTCTTGCTCGCTCTGGATACCGCAACCCCAGCCGTGACCGTCGCCCTGCACGACGGCACGGACGTCATCGCCTCCTCGAGCCAGGTGGACGCGCGCCGGCACGGCGAGCTGCTGCTGCCGGCCGTCGACCGGGTGCTCGCCGAGGCCGGGCTCAGGCTCGACGCCGTCACCGGCATCGTCGTCGGCATCGGGCCCGGCCCCTACACCGGGCTGCGCGTCGGCCTGATGACCGCGGACACCTTCGGGCTCGCGCTCGGTGTCCCCGTGCACGGCGTGTGCACGCTGGACGGTCTGGCGTACGCGGCCGACATCGACAAGGGCCCCTTCGTCGTGGCGACCGACGCCCGGCGCAAGGAGGTCTACTGGGCGCGCTACGCGGACTCCCGGACCCGGCTGACCGACCCCGCCGTGGACCGGCCCGCCGACATCGCCGAGCGGGTGGCCGGCCTGCCCGCCGTCGGCGCGGGCGCGCTGCTGTACCCGGACACCTTCCCGAACGTGCACGAGCCGGAGCATGTGTCGGCCGCAGCGCTCGCGAGTCTCGCCGCCGAGCGGCTGGCCAAGGGCGAGGAACTGCCCGAGGCCCGGCCGCTGTACCTGCGCCGCCCGGACGCCCAGGTTCCCAAGAACTACAAGGTGGTCACCCCCAAGTGACCGAACCCGTGACCTCTCGACTGCGCGAGATGCGCTGGTGGGACATCGACCGCGTGCTCGAACTGGAGAAGGACCTCTTCCCCGAGGACGCCTGGTCCCGCGGCATGTTCTGGTCGGAACTCGCCCACTCCCGCGGGCCCGAGGCGACCCGCCGCTATGTCGTCGCCGAGGACGGCGAGGGGCGGGTCGTCGGGTACGCGGGCCTCGCCGCCTCCGGAGACCTTGCCGACATCCAGACGATCGCCGTCACCCGCGACCAGTGGGGCACCGGCCTCGGCGGACGGCTCCTCGCCGAGCTGCTGCGGGCCGCCACCGCCTTCGAGTGCGCCGAAGTGATGCTGGAGTGCCGGATCGACAACATCCGCGCCCAGAAGCTCTACGAGCGCTTCGGCTTCGAGGCCATCGGCTTCCGGCGCGGCTACTACCAGCCCGGCAATGTGGACGCCCTGGTGATGCGGCTGACCACGCAATCCGACAGCGGCTCCGCCGCGGGACCGACCTCCGAACGAGAAACCGAGATCCATGGCTGACGAACCCCTGGTCCTGGGAATTGAGACCTCCTGCGACGAGACCGGCGTCGGCATCGTCCGCGGCACCACCCTGCTGGCCGACGCCGTCGCCTCCAGCGTCGACGAGCACGCCCGCTTCGGCGGCGTCGTCCCGGAGGTCGCCTCCCGGGCGCACCTGGAGGCGATGGTGCCGACGATCGACCGCGCGCTGAAGGAGGCGGGGGTGAGCGCGAGGGACCTGGACGGCATCGCGGTCACCGCCGGTCCGGGGCTGGCCGGCGCCCTGCTGGTCGGCGTGTCGGCGGCGAAGGCGTACGCGTACGCACTGGGCAAGCCGCTCTACGGCGTCAACCACCTCGCCTCCCACATCTGTGTCGACCAGCTGGAGCACGGCGCGCTGCCCGAGCCGACGATGGCGCTGCTGGTGTCCGGCGGACACTCGTCCCTGCTGCTGTCGACGGACATCACCTCGGACGTACGTCCGCTGGGCGCGACCATCGACGACGCGGCCGGCGAGGCCTTCGACAAGATCGCGCGGGTGCTGAACCTCGGCTTCCCCGGCGGCCCGGTGATCGACCGGTACGCGCGCGAGGGCGACCCGTCGGCGATCGCGTTCCCGCGCGGGCTGACCGGTCCGCGCGACCCGGCGTACGACTTCTCCTTCTCCGGGCTGAAGACCGCCGTGGCCCGCTGGATCGAGGCCAAGCGGGCGGCGGGCGAGGAGGTTCCGGTGCGGGACGTGGCGGCCTCCTTCCAGGAGGCGGTCGTCGACGTGCTGACCCGCAAGGCCGTACGGGCCTGCAAGGACGAGGGCGTCGGGCATCTGATGATCGGCGGCGGGGTGGCCGCCAACTCCCGGCTGCGTGAGCTCGCCCGGCACCGTTGCGAGGCGGCCGGGATCGAACTGCGGGTGCCGCGGCCGAAGTTGTGCACCGACAACGGCGCCATGGTGGCGGCGCTCGGCGCCGAGCTGGTGGCCCGCAACCGGGCGGCGTCGGACTGGGACCTGTCCGCCGACTCCTCGCTGCCGGTGACCGAGGCGCACGTACCCGGGCACCACCACGATCACGTCCACGAGGTCAGCAAGGAGAACCTGTACCCGTGACGGTCGCCCTGATGTGGGAGGCGCGGGCGGCCGAGGGCCGGGGCGAGGAACTGCTCGCCTGGGCGCGGGCGCAGGAACTCCCGGTACCACCGGCGCGCCGCGAGACCTTCCGCGCCCCCCAGGACCGTGTCCTCGTCATCACCTGGTGGGACGCCCCGTACGACGCCGACCTGCCCGAACTCCCCGAGCCGGGCGGGGAGTTGACCTCCCGTGCGGTGCACCGGTGGCGGTTCGAGTCGGTGGCGACCGACTGACTCTGTCCGTTCGACGCACATATGTACGGTCATGTGCGTCATATGACGCATGCCCATCTACCTTGTTACATATCTCGCTTGCGTAAAACCGGAAAAATTCTCCTGTCTGCCCCAGGTCCGGACGGATACATTCCTCATTCTCGGTATGCGTCTTCTGGCCGATTTCGTCGCCGGCGCATGCCATCGGGGAGAGGGCTGGGGGGCCAATGCAGGTGGGCGAGATGGCGGTCGAGGCTGTCCGGATTCTGACGCACTCCATGACGTCGGCGGCCGCGAGCGCGGGGGGAGTGGTGCAGGGGGTGGCGACGCGGCTGCTGTCGGATCTGGTCGCCGCCCGGCTGCGGAGCAGGGGGAACGAGCGGGAGTGGGAGGGCTTCACCCGCGACCCGCGCAACAGCTCCCTCGTCGAGTACCTGTTGAGACAGGCAGCGGAGGACGACGCCGACTTCCGGCTCGCGCTCGCCGAGGCGGTGCGCGGCGCAAAGGCCGAGCAGCCGGCCGGGGTGAGCGTGAAGTCGATCAGTATCGGCCGGGACGGCGACGCGCAGATCGGTGACCGCCGCGACACCTACGGGAACCACAACCGGGTGGTGAGCGGCGGCGGTTCGCTCTACGAGGGTGAGGTCACCCAGCACCGGGACGGCGACACGTACGAGGGGGACGTCCACAACGACACCCCCTTCGGACGGTACGTGCTGATCGCCCTGGCCGTCCTGGCGCTGCTCCTGCTCGTGTTCAAGGGCATCCCGGCCGTCATCGGCGGCGACAGCGGCGACGGCCTCTCGGCCTCCTCGACCTGCAAGGACTTCCTGAACGCGGACCAGGGGACCGAGTCGCAGGCCCTCGTCGACATCGCGACGTCCAAGGGGCTCGGCGGCTTCGGCAGCCCGCTCGCGCTGCCGGCCATCCGCTACGAGTGCAGTTACCACCCGTCCGAGTCGCTGGGCGCGGTGATCGAGCAGTACAAGGGCCAGTTCTGACGCACGCCGCGGCGGGCGTTCTGACGTAGGGGGGATTCATCATGCATTGGGGTGTCTACGAAGTCTTCTCCGTGATCTCGGGGGCCGTGCTTCTCATGTGCGGGCTCATGCTGCCCCGGGTCACCGTGAAGGACAGGGCCTGGTCGGTGATCGGTGGCGCGTTCCTGCTGGTCTACGGCGTGTACGTCGCCAAGCAGACCTCGGGGACGTACTACTTCCCGGTGGCCGTGTTCATCATCCCGGCGGGAGCGGTGCTCTATCTGCTGGGCGCCGCCTTCGGTCTGACGGGGTCCGCGGCCGCGGGCGGCCGGGACGACGGCGAGTAGGGGAGGGGTGCCGCCATGACCGACGACAGCGCATACGGGCCCACCGACGCCCGGCCCGGCCGGCCCCGGCCCGACCTGTTCGAGGGACCGGGCTACCAGGGGCGGACCGCGCCGGTGCCCCCGATGCCGGCGGGCGCGCCGCCCATGCCGGTCGTACCACCGCGTCCGTCGGCGGGACCCGTCCTGCCGGCACCGCCGGCGTGGGGGCCGCCGGTGCCGGTGCCCGCACGCCCGCCCGCTCCCCGGCTCGGGGCGCGGGAGACCCTCTCCCGTGCCGTGTTCGGCGGTTTCTGGTGTGTGATCGGGGTGCTGGGTGTCGTGGCCGCGGTGTCGGGGCTGGCCAGGGGGGACGTCGGCGGATTCCTGCTGAGCGCGCTGGTCGCCACGGCGAGCGGCTTCTACGCCCGCTACATCTTCCGCGGCGGCCGGTTCCGGATTCTCTTCTGGTAGGCGTCCGTTCAGCCGTGGCTGATCGCCGCTCCGGCGGGTGAGTACGAGAGGTGCCACCGTTCCCTGGGGTCGGGGGCCAGCCACAGGCGTCGGCCGGTGCTGTGCTCCCAGCCCGTGGCCGCCACCGCCGTGCCGAGCCAGTCCAGGCCGACGGCCAGCAGGACCACGACGATTCCGGTGTCCCGGATGACGAACACGCACAGGGCCGACAACAGCAGCAGTCCGGCCATACGGGGGGAGAAGGCCGCGCGGTGCGGACGCTCCTCGGTGTCCGGCGCGAGCGCCGCCGCCTCGAACTCCCGCAGCCGGCCGATCCACTTGAGCCGGGAGGCCCGCAGCAGCGTCGAGACCACGAGGAAGCCGAGCGCGAAGGTGATCAGCACGCCCAGGGCTCCGGTCCGCACCGGCGGGCTCTGGCCTGTGCCGACCGCCGCCGCCCAGCCGCCGGCGATCCCGGCGAGGACGAGCGAGGCGGCCCACCACTCGTGATGCACGTACCGGACCATCGTTCCCCCAAGTCCGAAGCACCGGTTCCGCCTCCCCCGAGACCCCCGTCTCGCGGCGGTCGCCGGTCGGTGTTCCCACGGTAGTTCCAGCGTCCCCGTTCCGGCCCTCCACACGTGTGAGCGGTCGGTGAAGGGTGGTTCGGCCGGTCGCCCGCTCTCAGTCCCACCACAAGCGCCACTGCCGGGAGGTCAGGAGCTCCTCCGGGTAGGTGTCCTCCCAGTCGTCGAAGTTGTTGTGGAACCAGTCGGGACAGGCCAGATAGTGCTCTGCGGCCAGGACATGGGCCTCGTGGAGGTCCTTCGGCGGGACGGCGGCCGACAGGTAGAGGTCCGCGTGGCCGAAGCCGACGAGGCGGGCGCCGAAGCGGTCCTCCCAGGAGCGCAGCACTCCCGACAGTTCGTCCTTGCCCATGTGGTTGCACATGCCGGGCCAGTCGAGCGCCGACGGAACGTCCGAGCCCCGTTCGGCCCGGACCAGTGCGAGGCAGCGGGCCCGGTCCTCGCGCACGACCTCGGCCGCCTCCTCGCCGGCGCACACGTCCGGGTCGGCCCCGGCCGCCGCCGGAACGGCCAGGCCCGGCCACGCCGGGAACGACGGCCAGGACGACGGCCGCCACGCGTCCCGGAAGTACGCGGCGGCGTCGACCTGTTCGTCACCGCCGACGTTGAACTCGTACATGTCCTCCGGGTATGCGAGCAGGACGGGATACAGGCCCGTCCGCGACCGGTCGGCATACAGCCGCCGCCACCACTCGTCCGCGTCGAGCAGTGTGCCGTCGCTCATCCACACCAGAATGCCGGACCGGCCGTACGACTCGACGATCCGTCCCGGTGGCAGCGACCTCGGAAGTGACGTGACGTTCATGGCCGGAATGTATGCGGCCCCACTGCCAACGGGCCTAGGGCCGGCGGACCCGGGTCTCGGTGCGGAGGCGGCGGTCGGGGCCGAGGACACGTACCGGTCCCGTCAGGTTCAGTCGGGCCGTGTGGCGTACGTCCGCGCTCGATGCCGCCAACCGCAGTTCCAGGGCGCCGGGTTCGACCACCCGGGCTCCCGAGCGGTCGGTGAAGGCCGACAGGTCGGCGTGGAAGGAGAAGGTGACGTCGGCCGACTCGCCCGGCTCCAGCTCCAGCCGCCGGTAGCCGATCAGACGGACGTCCGGGCGGGTCACCGAGGCCACCGGGTCGTGCAGGTAGAGCTGTACGACCTCCGCGCCCGCGCGCTCGCCCGTGTTGCGGACGGTGACCGTGACGTCGTACGAGCCGTCCGTGCCGATCTCCGCCCCGGCGGACCCGGACTCCCACGCGAAGGTCGTGTACGAGCGGCCGTGGCCGAAGGCGTACAGCGGCGTCGGGTCGAGGTTGCTGACCTCGCCCGCCAGGCCCAGCGGGGGCTGGAGATACGTCCACGGCTGGCCCCCCGGGACCCGCGGGACGCTCACCGGGAGGCGGCCCGAGGGGTTCACGCGGCCCGACAGCACTCCCGCGACCGCCGGGCCGCCCTCCTCCCCGGGGAAGAACGCCTGCACCACCGCGGCCAGCCGTCCGTGCCAGCGCCCCAGGGCGTACGGCCGCCCGGTGAGCAGGACGAGGACCACGGGCACCCCGGTGGCGACCAGCGCGTCCAGCAAGTCGCCCTGCACGCCCGGGAGCCGGAGGTCCGTCACATCGCAGCCCTCGCCCGAGGTGCCCCGGCCGAACAGGCCCGCCCGGTCGCCGAGGACCGCCACGCACACATCCGCCTCCGAGGCCCGCGCCACCGCCTCCTCGATCCCCGACGGGTCCGGGTCCGAGGTGTCGCAGCCCTGGGCGAACGTCACCTTGGCGTCCGGGAGTTCGGTCCGCAGCGCCTCCAGGACGGTCGGGATCTCCACGCGCATGGGAACGTCGGGGTGGTGGGCCAGGACGTGGGACGGGAAGGAGTAGCAGCCGAGCATCGCCAGCGCGTCCGCCGCGCGCGGCCCGACCACCGCGACACGGGTGTCGGGCGGGAGGGGAAGGACCCCGTCGGGGTTGTCCAGGAGCACCACCGACTCCTCGGCGAGACGGCGGGCCAGGGCCCGGTTCGCGGCCGAGTCCAGGTCGATCACGGCGGCGGGCTCGGGGTCCCAGTCCTCGTCCAGGAGGCCCAGCTCGCACTTCTGGAGCAGCACCCGGCGGGCCGCGCGGTCGACCAGCGACTGCGGGACCACTCCCGCCCGCACCGCCTCCAGCAGCGGTTTTCCGTAGCACTTGAGCGTCGGCAGCTCCACGTCGATGCCGGCCGTCAGCGCCGCGTGCGCCGCCTCGGCGGGGGAGCCCGCCACCCGGTGCAGGGTCTCCAGGAAGCCGATGCCGAAGTAGTCGGCCACCACCGTGCCGGTGAACCCCCACTGCTCGCGGAGGAGTCCGGTCAGCAGGGACGGGTCCGCGGAGGCCGGGATGCCGTCCGTGTCGGTGTACGCCGCCATGACCGAGCGGGCGCCGCCCTCGCGCAGCGCCAGCTCGAACGGGGGCAGGGTCACGTCCGCGAACTCACGGATGCCGGCCCGTACGGGCGCGAGATTGCGGGCGCCCGCCGAGGACGCGTACCCGGCGAAGTGCTTGAGCGTGGCGACGATCCCGGCGGACTCCAGACCGCGCACATACGCCGTGCCGATCGTGCCCACCAGGTAGGGGTCCTCGCCGATCGTCTCCTCGACCCGGCCCCAGCGCGGGTCCCGTACGACGTCCAGGACCGGGGCGAGGCCCTGGTGCACTCCGGCCGCGCGCAGGTCGCCGCCGATGGCGCGGGCCATCTCCTCGACCAGCGGCGGATCGAAGCTGGCGCCCCAGGCCAGCGGGACGGGGTAGGCGGTGGCGCCCCAGGCCGTGAACCCGGCCAGACACTCCTCGTGCGCGACGGCCGGGATCCCGAACCGGCCCGCCTCGGCGATACGGCGCTGGGCGCGGGCCAGTGCCTGCGCGCCCAGCGCCGGGTCCACGGGGGCGGTGCCGTAGGAGCGGGTGAGCTGGCCCAGGCCGTGGGTGATCAGCTCGTCCCAGTCGTAGTCGGCGGTCATCTCGCTCTGCAGGGGGGCGACTCCGTCGCCGTCCGTGGCGGCGCCCACCCACACGCCGTACAGCTGGGCGGTCTTCTCCTCGAGGGTCATCCGGGAGAGGAGGTCGTCGACGCGGGCGGCGGCGGGCAGGGCGGGGTCACGCCAGGGGGCGGTGGTCATGAAACTCCTGCTCTGGTCGAGTGGGTGGGGCCCTCTCACGAACGTTGGCACAGTCTGGCGACGAATGTTTCGCTATGTATATCGAATGTTCCGGGAACCTAGGCGGGTCCGGAGGCTTCGTCAAGAGGTCATGCAGGGATACGATCGCCGCCATGACACCCCCGGAGCCCGTTGAAACACGGACGACAACCCCGACGACGGGCCGGTCGACACAGACCGCGACGCTCGCCGAGATCGCCCGCGAGGCCGGCGTGTCCGCGCCGACTGTTTCGAAGGTCCTCAACGGCCGCGCGGATGTGGCCCCGGCCACCCGCAGCCGCGTCGAGGAACTGCTGCGCGCCCACGGCTACCGGCGCAGGCGCGCTGAGGCGAGCCGCTCGCCCCTGATCGACCTGGTCTTCCACGAGCTGGAGAGCGCCTGGGCGATGGAGGTCATCCGGGGCGTGGAGAACGTGGCACGGGACGCGGGGCTCAGTGTGGTGCTGAGCGAGAGCGCCGGGCGGCTGACACCCGGGCGGACCTGGGCGGACCAGGTCGCCGCCCGCCGCCCGCACGGGGTGATCCTGGTGCTGTCCGGGCTCGACGAGTCCCAGCGGGCGCTGCTGACCAGCCGCTCCATCCCGTTCGTGGTGATGGACCCGGCCGGCGACCCCGGCGTCGACGTCCCCTCGATCGGCGCGACCAACTGGCAGGGCGGTCTCGCCGCCACCCGGCACCTGATCGAACTCGGCCACACCCGCATCGGCGCCATCACGGGCCCCTCCCGCATGATGTGCAGCCGCGCCCGCGTCGACGGCTACCGGGCCGCGCTGGAGACCGCGGGCCTCCCGGTCGACCCGGCGCTGATCGCGACCGGCGACTTCCACCACGAGGCCGGCTACCGGCAGGGCCTTCAGCTGCTGCGCCGCCCGGACCGGCCCACCGCGGTCTTCGCCCTCAACGACCTCCAGGCGCTCGGTCTGTACGAGGCCGCGCGCGAACTGGGCCTGCGCATCCCCGAGGACCTGAGCGTGGTCGGCTTCGACGATCTGCCGGTCGCGCGCTGGGTGGGGCCGCCGCTGACCTCCGTACGGCAGCCGCTGACGGAGATGGCGGAGGCGGCGGCCAGGCTCGTCCTCGACCTGGGGCGTCAGGACCAGGCGGTGGCGACCCGGGTGGAACTGGCGACCAGCCTGGTGGTCCGCAGCAGCACGGCACCGCCACCGGCGTGACGTACGTGCCCCGGGTGGCCGGAAGTTGACGTATTGACGGGTGGTACGGGCATCACGAAACTCCTCCGAAGCCAATCGGTTGCACGACCGAAACTTTCGGAGGCACCCGCGATGAGATCTCTGAGAACTGGCTCAACCCTGGCGGCACTCGTCACGGGCGCCGCGCTGCTGTTCACGGCGCCCGCGGCGCACGCCGCCGACACCCCGCTGCGCGACCTCGCCGCCGCCAGGGGCAAGGTCATCGGCACGGCGGTGACCGGCTCCAAGCTCAGCGGGACGTACGGCGACCTCGCCGGGGCGCAGTTCAACTCGCTGACCCCCGGAAACGCCATGAAGTGGGGCTCGGTCGAGCCCACCCGGGGCAGCTTCGACTGGACGGAGGCCGACCGGATCGTCGCCTTCGCGCAGGCCCACAACCAGCAGGTGCGCGGCCACACCCTGGTGTGGCACAACCAGAACCCGAGCTGGCTGACCAACGGCAACTGGACGGCGGCCCAGCTCAGCAGCCTCCTCCAGAACCACATCACCACCGAGGTCGGCCGCTACAAGGGAAGGATCACCGCTTGGGACGTGGTCAACGAACCCTTCAACGAGGACGGCACCTACCGCTCCGACCTCTGGTACGACAAACTCGGCACCGACTACATCGCCAACGCCCTCACCTGGGCGCACGCCGCCGATCCGGCCGCCAAGCTGTACATCAACGACTACAACGTCGAGGGCGTGGGCGCGAAGTCGACCGCCCTGTACAACCTGGTGAAGGACCTCAAGGCCCGTGGCGTCCCGATCGACGGCGTCGGCCTGCAGGCGCATCTGATCCTGGGTCAGGTGCCCTCGTCGTTGCAGCAGAACATCCAGCGCTTCGCCGACCTCGGCGTGGATGTGTCGATCACCGAGCTGGACGTACGCATGGCGCTCCCCGCGGACAGCACGAAGCTGGCCCAGCAGGCCGCCGACTACAAGTCGGTGCTGAACGCCTGCGTGGCGGTCACCCGGTGCGCGGGCGTCACCGTCTGGGGCTTCGCCGACTCCGACTCCTGGGTGCCGAGCACCTTCCCCGGCTACGGGGCGGCGACGCCGTACGACGAGAACTACGCGCCGAAACCGGCGTACCGCGCGATCGCGGAGGCGCTCGGCGGTACGACGACCCCGCCGCCGACCGGCGCCTGCACGGCGACGTACAGCGTGAGCAGCCAGTGGAACACCGGGTTCACGGGCCAGGTGACGATCGCCTGCTCGGGCGCCTCCCTGTCGTCCTGGAAGGCGAACTGGACGTTCGGCGCGGGCCAGCGGATCACCCAGGCCTGGAACGCCACCTGCAGTCAGTCCGGTACGGCGGTCACGTGCACGAACGCCTCCTACAACGGCCCGGTCCCGGACGGCGGTTCGGTGAGCTTCGGGTTCAACGGGTCCTGGAGCGGCAGCAATCCGGTGCCGGCGGTGACGCTGGGCTGAGCGTGAGATTTTCCGAAGAAAACCGTTTCACGCCGGCGTCACTAACAATCCCCTAATAATTCGGACTTACGTTCCTGTCCGTGACGGGACTCGATGACAGTGGAGACGCGGGCAGACCCAGGGGCCGGCGGTCGAAGATCTTGAAGATCGCCGGCCTCACCATGGCGGGCCTGGCGGTGCTGGGCGCGGGTGCGGCCGGCTGGGCGTACTGGCATCTCGACCACAACATCAAGAGCGTCGACATCAACCAGGCGCTCGGTGACGACCGCCCGGCGAAGGCGATGATCACGCCCTCCGCGTCCGCCTCCCCGCTGCCCACCGGCTCCCTGAACATCCTGGTGCTGGGCTCGGACTCGCGCAGCGGCAAGGAGAACAAGGCGCTCGGCGGGGGCGACAGCTCCGGCGCCCGCTCCGACACGGCGATGGTCGTGCACATTGACGCGGGCCGGAAGAAGGCCACCGTCGCCAGCATCCCGCGCGACACGCTCGTCACGCGTCCGTCCTGCCCGCTGAAGTCCGGCGGATCGACGGCGGTGGCGTACCACGCGATGTTCAACAGCGCGTATTCGGTGGGCGGTGCGGTGTGTGCCGTGAAGACGGTCGAATCGATCACGAACGTCCGCATGGACCACTACATCGAGATCGACTTCTCTGGCTTCGCGAAGCTGGTGAACGCGCTCGGCGGCGTCACCGTGACCACCGACCAGGACATCGACGACGACGACAGCCACCTCCACCTGAAGGCGGGCACCCACACCCTGAACGGCAAGCAGGCTCTCGCCCTCGCCCGCACCCGGCACGGCATAGGCGACGGCAGCGACCTCGGCCGGATAGGCCTCCAGCAGAAGCTGGTGAAGGCGCTGCTGGAACAGATCTCCTCGACGAACCTGTTCACCGACCCCGCCAAGCTGTACACGGTGGCCGAGGCGGTGACCAGCAGCCTGACCACCGACACCGGCCTGGACTCGCTGAGCGAGCTGGTCGGCCTCGGCGAGAGTCTGAAGGGCCTGTCCGCGGACCGGGTGAAGACGGTGATGATGCCGGTGGTGACCGCGCCCTCGGACCCCAACCGAGTGGTGGCGAAGGAACCGGCGGCGAGCAGGCTGTGGGACTCCCTGCGCTGAAAGTGAAGCCGGGGACTACAACCATCGGATGCCCCGGGGGGTCTCCCGCGGTGACCGCAGTGCCGTCATCAGGGGGATTCCAGATGTCCATCTCGCGTTCGTACAAAGCCACTTGGGCCGTGCCGGTGATCGCCGGTGTGCTGGCGCTCGGCGGTGTCCCCGCGCTGGCGGGCAGTGCCGTGGCCGCCGTCCCGACGACCGTCCGGGACGACTTCGACGGCGACGGCTACAAGGACCTCGCCCTCGGTGCCCCGGGCGCCACGGTCGGCGGCCAGAAGGGGGCGGGCGCGGTCGTCGTCATGTACGGCGGGCCGCACGGCCTGACCAAGGACCGGCGCACGGTCGTCAGCCGTGCCACCAGCGGCATTCCGGGCAGCCCCCAGGCGGGCGACAGCTTCGGCATCCAGCTGTCCAAGGGCGATCTCGACGGCGACGGGCGCACCGACCTGATCGTCGGGGAGACCTCCCCGGTACGCGACGCGGTCGTCGTCTGGGGCGGCAAGAACGGCCTGTCCGGCGGGGTGTCCGTGCCCGCCGCGGTCACCCAGGCCGGCGACTTCGACGGTGACGGCAAGCAGGACCTCGTCCTGTTCCGCGGGGGCCGCTCCGGGCACGACGACCCCTACGGCACCACGGCCACCGTCTGGACCGGCCCGCTCTCCCGCACCGGCAAGCCGGCCGCCACCAGGGCCTTCGGCGCGACCGACTTCCAGTACGACGACGTCCTGGACACCGCTGCCGGCGACGTCAACGGCGACGGACGCGACGACCTCGCGCTGACCGACTACATCGGCGAGGGCGGCTTCACCTCGCGGTTCTACCTGGCCAACGCCTCAGGAGACGCCTTCACCTCCGCCCAGGCCCCCGAGGGCGACGGCGGGGTGGCCTTCGGCGACATCAACCACGACGGCTACGGCGACGTCGTCCGGGGTGCCGAGAACTACAACACGGTCACCGTGGCCCTCGGCTCGGCCTCCGGTCTGCAGCCGCGGTCCACCTGGAAGACGTACAGCCAGAACACCGACGGCGTCCCCGGCGGCAAGGAGACCGTGGACGCGTTCGGCGCCGCGGTGGCGGTCGGCGACATCAACGGCGACGGCTACGACGACGTGGCCGTGGGCGTGCCCGGTGAGGAACTCGGCTACGACGACGGGGCCGGCATGGTCGACGTCCTGTACGGCAGCCGGAGCGGTCTGACCGGCAAGGGCGCCCAGGGCTTCACCCAGAACACCAAGGGCGTCCCCGGAGCCGTCGAGACGGGCGACGACTTCGGCGGCGCGGTCAGTCTGATCGACATCAACGGCAACGGTTACGCGGACCTCGCGGCGGCGGCGCCCCACGAGAACGCCGGCGACGGAGCGGTCTGGTCCCTGCGGGGGCGTCCCACGGGCATCGTGACGGACGCGGCGTTCACCTTCGGCGGGCGGACGGTCGGGGCGCCGTACACGAAGGCGGCGTTCGGCTGGGAGCTGTCGTAGCAGATCCTGGCAGGTCAGCGCGCCGGGAAAAAACTCCGAAGAAATCCGCGGAGCCTGTCGATTCCGGCCCCTCCCGATCGACGCACCGGTGAGAGGCCGGGAAGGACCGGCCCCGTAACGACCGAGGAGTCACCATGCCGCGTTATCTGTCCCTCGTGAAGATCGACGAGAAGACCGCGCCCGCGGAGGGCCCCAGCCCCGAGCTGATGCAGCGCATGGGCGAGCTGATCGAGGAGATCACCAAGGCCGGGGTCATGCTCGACACGGCCGGGCTGACCCCCTCCGCACAGGGCACCCTCGTGCACTGGGAGGGCGGGCAGATCTCCGTGACCGACGGCCCCTTCACCGAGTCCAAGGAGGTCGTCGGCGGCTACGCGATCATGCAGTGCAAGGACAAGGCCGAGGCACTGGAGTGGACCAAGCGGTTCCTGAAGGTGCACGAGGAGCACTGGACGGTGACCTGCGAGGTGCGGGAGATCGCCGAAGGCTGACCGTTCCTTGGCCCGAGGCCTCCGGGGGTGTTGCATGGTGGGCTGTGGAACCACAGCCCACCGCCTCGCAGGCCACCGCCGCCGACCCCCGCCACGCCATCGAGACCGTCTTCCGTCTCGAGTCCCCGCGCATCATCGCCGCCGTCGCCCGCCTGGTCCGCGACGTCGGCATCGCCGAGGAGCTCGCCCAGGACGCCCTGGTGGCCGCCCTGGAGCAGTGGCCGCGCGACGGCGTGCCCGACAACCCGGGCGCCTGGCTCATGGCCACCGCCCGCCGCCGCGCCGTGGACCTGATCCGGCGCCGGGAGAACTACGCCCGCAAACTGCAGGAGATCGGCCGCACCCTCGACACCACCGCCCCGCCCGAGGAGCCCGCCGACCCCGACGACATCGATGACGACCTGCTCCGCCTGGTCTTCACCGCCTGCCACCCGGTGCTGTCCGCCGAGGCCCGCATCGCCCTCACCCTCCGCCTCCTCGGCGGCCTGACGACGGCCGAGATCGCCCGTGCGTTCCTCACCCCGGAGCCCACGGTCGCCCAGCGCATCGTCCGCGCCAAGAAGACCCTCGCCACCCGGAACATCGCCTTCGAGGTGCCCTACGGCCCCGAACGCGAGGCCCGGCTCGGCTCCGTCCTGGACGTCATCTACCTGATCTTCAACGAGGGTTACGCCGCCACGGCCGGCGACGACTGGTTGCGCCCCGGCCTCTGCGAGGACGCGCTGCGCCTGGCCCGTGTGCTGTCCGGGCTGATGCCCAAGGAGCCGGAGGTGCACGCCCTGACCTCCCTCCTGGAGTTCCAGGCCTCCCGCGCGGCCGCCCGCACCGGCCCGGACGGCGAACCCGTCCTCCTCAGGGACCAGAACCGCCGCCGCTGGAACCGCATGCTCATCGCCCGCGGCATCACCGCCCTCCACCGCGCCGACGCCACCGCCACGGGCGCCCCCGGCCCCTACGCCCTCCAGGCCGCCATCGCCGCCTGCCACGCGCACGCGTACACCTACGAGGAGACCGACTGGCCGAGCATCGCGACGCTGTACGGCCTGCTCGCCGCCCGTGCGCCCTCCCCGGTCGTCGAGCTCAACCGCGCGGTCGCCGTGTCGATGGCCCAGGGACCGGCGCAGGGGCTGGCGATCGTCGACGCGCTGGCCGCCGAACCCGCCCTGCGCGACTACCACCTGCTGCCCAGCGTCCGCGGCGACCTGCTGGCACGGCTCGGGCGCACCGAGGAGGCGCGCGCGGAGTTCGCACGGGCGGCGGGACTGGCGCGCAACGAACGGGAGCGGGAGCTGCTGCGCGGCAGACTCCGTTCACTCGGTGCTTAGGCGGGGCCACCGATCAGCATGGTGGGCGCACCCGCGACCCGGGTGAGGAACACGGTCGCCGCGTTCGGGCCCTGCGGCTTCGGGAGGGCCTTGCGGCGCAACTCCTCCGGCTCGACGGCCGAACCGCGCTTCTTCACGGTCAGGACACCGACCTCGCGCTCCCGCAGCAGTGCCTTCAACTTCTTGACACCGAAGGGGAGTCGATCGGTGATCTCGTACGCCGTCGCATACGGGGTCACGTGGTACTCGTCCGCAGTGATGTAGGCGATGGTGGGGTCGATCAGCCCGCCGTCCAGGTCCTCGGCCACCTCGGCGACCAGATGTGCCCGGATGACGGCGCCGTCGGGCTCGTACAAGTACCGTCCGACGGGCCGGACTTCGGGGTCGGGCAGGGCCTTGGACGGCGACGCCCAGACACTGGCGCCGGCGGGCAGCAGTGTCGCCCGCCGCGCGCCCGGCGTCACGCGAGGGCCGAACCACAGCACGGCCTCCTTGACGTCACCCCCGTCCGAGATCCACTCGGCCTCCGCGTCCGGGGGAATCGCCTCGTGGGGAATGCCCGGCGCGATCTTCAGCGCGGCGCACGGCGCCTTGCGGGCCGCCTCGGTGGCCCACGACAGGGGCGGCGAGTAGGCCTCCGGGTCGAAGATGCGGCCGCGCCCGCCGCGCCGGGCCGGGTCGACGAACACGGCGTCGTAACCGGCCGTCTCCACCTCCGTGACGTCCGCCTCCCGCACCTCGATCAGCCCGGCGAGCCCGAGCGCGTCGGCGTTCGCGCGCGCCACGGCCGCCGTGGCCGGATCCCGGTCCACGGCCAGCACCCGGATGCCGGCCCGGGCGAACGCGATCGCGTCTCCGCCGATCCCGCAGCACAGGTCGGCGACGGACCGTACGCCCAGCGCCTGGAAGCACTCCGCCCGATACGTCGCCACGCTCGCCCGCGTCGACTGCTCCACCCCGTTCGGCGTGAAGAACATCCGCTCCGCGTCCTCGGCGCCGAACTTGGCCGTCGCCCGCTGCCGCAGCCGCGCCTGCCCGAGCGCCGCCGACACCAGCTCGGCGGGGTGGTCGCGGCGCAGCCGGGTGGCGACGGCGAGTTCGTCGGCCGGGGCCGTGCCGCGCACCTCGTCGAGGAGGGCGCGGCCTTCGGGGGTGAGCAGGTCGGCGAGGTCGTTCACCGGCCCATTGTGGGCCAGTCGGTGGACGGTGCGCCTCCGGCCGCGTGGCGGGCCGGGATCCGGGTGGTGGCCTGCGATGATCCGGCACCATGGGAGCAGTAGTACAAAACGATAAAAATCGCGCTTACGGGGTGCCATGGGTCCGCGGTGGAATCGCCGTGCTCGCCGTCGCGGCCATCGCCTCGGGCTGTGCCCAGTTCGGCGGCCCGCCGGTACGCCCGGCTCCCGGCCAGCAGCCGCCCCTGCACGCGCCCCCGGCCCGCGCCCTCGACTCCTACGCCACGAGGCTGCGCTCCGCGTACATCGCCCGAGCCGCCGCGGCGCGCCACTGGGACCTGGCGAGGGTCCCGCTGACGGCTCCGGCACCGCCCGCGAAGAAGCCGAAGATCAGGGCACGCAAGGGCTTCGAGGTGGACGACCAGGAGGAACTGAACCTCCCGCCCGTCTTCACGACCGTCCCCACCCGGCAGAAGGTCGTCTTCCTGACCATCGACGACGGCGCCGAGAAGGACCCGGCGTTCCTGCGGATGATGAGCGACCTGAAGATCCCGTACACCGCCTTCCTCAGCAACTTCCTGATCAAGGACGACTACGCCTACTTCCGCCGGATGCAGTCCGAGGGCGGGACCCTCAACAACCACACCCTCACCCACCCCTACCTCCCGGCGCTGTCCTACCGGGAGCAGAGGCACGAGATCTGCGGTATGCAGACGATCATGAGGAAGCAGTTCGGCAGGCGTCCGGCCCTCTTCCGCCCGCCCTTCGGCAACTACAACCAGGACACCCTGATGGCCGCCAAGTCCTGTGGCATCAAGTACGCGCCCATCTGGGACGAGGAGGTCTTCGTCGACCACTGGGAGTACCGCGAGGACGACCGGGACCTGCACCCCGGCGACATCGTCCTCACCCACTTCCGCGGCCGTGACGAGTGGAACGGCACGATGGTCGACGACATGCGCCGCTTCCTGGACAGGGTCACGGCCGACGGATACGCGGTGGCCCGCCTGGAGGACTACCTGTGAGCCCGAGGGGCCCGGCATTTCAGCCCGTCCGGCGTTTGAGGACGAGGCCGTTCAGGCCGAAGCGGGGGGCTGGGGGCGGCAGCCCCCGGGACGTCCACCGAGGCCCGCGGTCAACCGAAAACCCCCCGACGCGCCGCAGGCATTGGCACTCCGCTTGACCGAGTGCTAATCGCAGTCATAGTCTCGGCTCTGGCACTCCCCACTGGAGAGTGCCAACTACGCGACGGGCAGGTCCGGCACCCGCGACGACGGATCCACCTGGTCGCCACCTCAGACAGTTAACCCCGTGAGATCTCCGAAGGGGGAGGTCGGATCGTGACGACCGCCAGCTCCAAGGTTGCCATCAAGCCGCTCGAGGACCGCATCGTGGTCCAGCCGCTGGACGCCGAGCAGACCACGGCCTCTGGCCTGGTCATCCCGGACACCGCCAAGGAGAAGCCCCAGGAGGGCGTCGTCCTGGCCGTGGGCCCGGGCCGCTTCGAGAACGGCGAGCGCCTGCCGCTCGACGTCAAGACCGGCGACATCGTGCTGTACAGCAAGTACGGCGGCACCGAGGTGAAGTACAACGGCGAGGAGTACCTCGTCCTCTCGGCCCGCGACGTGCTCGCGATCATCGAGAAGTAATTCACCTCGAGCATTTTCTGCTTGTGAGCTGCGCCCCGGGTTCCCGCGACCTTATGAAGCCGGGCGTCCGGGGCGCAGTTCGTTTCACCCACGTTTTCCGAGAGGGCTGAACCGCTCCCATGGCGAAGATCCTGAAGTTCGACGAGGACGCCCGTCGCGCCCTCGAGCGCGGCGTCAACAAGCTGGCCGACACGGTCAAGGTGACGATCGGCCCCAAGGGCCGCAACGTCGTCATCGACAAGAAGTTCGGCGCGCCCACCATCACCAACGACGGCGTCACCATCGCCCGTGAGGTCGAGGTCGAGGACCCGTACGAGAACCTCGGTGCCCAGCTGGTGAAGGAGGTGGCGACCAAGACCAACGACATCGCGGGTGACGGCACCACCACCGCCACCGTGCTCGCCCAGGCGCTGGTGCGCGAGGGCCTGAAGAACGTCGCCGCGGGTGCCTCCCCGGCGCTGCTGAAGAAGGGCATCGACGCGGCCGTGGCGGCCGTCTCCGAGGACCTCCTCGCCACCGCCCGCCCGATCGACGAGAAGTCCGACATCGCCGCCGTGGCCGCGCTCTCCGCGCAGGACCAGCAGGTCGGCGAGCTCATCGCCGAGGCGATGGACAAGGTCGGCAAGGACGGTGTCATCACCGTCGAGGAGTCCAACACCTTCGGTCTGGAGCTGGACTTCACCGAGGGCATGGCCTTCGACAAGGGCTACCTGTCGCCGTACTTCGTGACGGACCAGGAGCGCATGGAGGCCGTCCTGGAGGACCCCTACATCCTCATCAACCAGGGCAAGATCTCCTCCATCGCCGACCTGCTGCCGCTGCTGGAGAAGGTCATCCAGACCAACTCCTCCAAGCCGCTGCTGATCATCGCCGAGGACGTCGAGGGCGAGGCCCTGTCGACCCTGGTCGTCAACAAGATCCGCGGCACCTTCAATGCCGTCGCGGTGAAGGCCCCGGGCTTCGGCGACCGCCGCAAGGCGATGCTGCAGGACCTGGCGATCCTCACCGGCGCCACGGTCATCTCCGAGGAGGTCGGCCTCAAGCTGGACCAGGTCGGCCTGGACGTGCTGGGCTCCGCCCGCCGCGTCACCGTCACCAAGGACGACACCACGGTCGTCGACGGCGCCGGCAACTCCGAGGACGTCACGGGCCGCGTCGCCCAGATCAAGGCCGAGATCGAGAACACGGACTCCGACTGGGACCGCGAGAAGCTCCAGGAGCGCCTCGCGAAGCTGGCCGGCGGCGTGTGCGTGATCAAGGTCGGCGCCGCCACCGAGGTGGAGCTGAAGGAGAAGAAGCACCGTCTGGAGGACGCCATCTCCGCGACCCGCGCCGCGGTCGAGGAGGGCATCGTCTCCGGCGGTGGCTCCGCTCTGGTCCACGCCGCCAAGGTGCTCGAGGGCGGCCTCGGCAAGACCGGCGACGAGGCCACCGGTGTCGCCGTCGTCCGCAAGGCCGTCGTCGAGCCGCTGCGCTGGATCGCCGAGAACGCCGGCCTCGAGGGCTACGTCATCACCTCCAAGGTCGCCGAGCTCGAGAAGGGCCAGGGCTTCAACGCCGCCACCGGCGAGTACGGCGACCTGGTCAAGGCCGGCGTCATCGACCCGGTCAAGGTCACCCGCTCCGCCCTGGAGAACGCCGCCTCCATCGCCTCCCTCCTGCTGACGACCGAGACCCTGGTCGTCGAGAAGAAGGAAGAGGAAGAGCCGGCCGCCGCGGGCCACGGCCACGGCCACGCCCACTGACATCGCTCAGTAGACGGTACGAAGGCCCGGCACCCCTGGGGTGCCGGGCCTTTCGCCGTTCCCCTACTTCTCCATCCCCTCCAGCGCGCCCAGTTGGGCCATCAGCCCCAGCCGGTCGTACTCCCACCAGCCCTCGACGATCTTCCCTTCCTCATTGCACCGGAAGATGGTCGTGCCCGTCATGACGACGTTCTTCCCGGTGGACGGGAGCCCCATGAACTCGCCGGTCTGGGTGCCGCGCCAGGTCCACCGGGTGCTCACCCGGTCGCCCTGCGAGATCTGGTCCTCGATGTCGAAGGCGAAGTCGAACCCGCTGCGCCACATGCCGATCTCACGCCGCATGGCGTCCATGCCCATGGTGTCCTGCTCGTTGGCGGGATCGTGGTCGTGGTAGTTCTCGGCGATGAGATCGTCGAGCGGCGGCAGCTCGCCCTTGGTGGCGATGGTCTCGAAGAACCGCCGCACGTTCGCCGCGTACAACTGCTCGTCGCGCACGACGTCCAGGTCGGTGAAGGTCGGCATCTCGTCGCAGAGAGCCACCATCTCGCGGAAGATCTTGTCGGTCTCGGGCAGGTTGGAGTTCCGCATCGCCTCCTCGTACGAGGGGAACTCGACGATCTCGATGAAGTGGGACGCGTCGGAGTGGTCCTTGCCGACCACCGCGTGCGTCGCCGTCCGCTTCCCCCTGGTCTGCTCGACCCAGGTGTCCATCAGCCGGTTGATGTCGTCGAACCGGCTGGTCTTGCAGTCGATGATCTGAACGAAGGTCATGGTCTTGCCTCCGGTCCCCGAGGTCCGGTTACTGCACTGTTCCGGGGGCGGTGACAGCAGCGGCTTCGCCGCAGGCCCCCGGCCCCCCGGCGGAAAAGCAGGTCGACGGAGGTGGCCGGCGCGAACCTCGCGAGGCGCACCTCAGTACCAGCACCATTCTCCCACCGGGGCTCCACTGCGCCCCCCGAGCGCCGGGAGGCTACTGCGGCCCGTACTTCCGGCCGGTCCGCGAGGTGATCCCGCCCAGCAGCCCCCGGGGCGTCACCTTCACGACCCCCATCAGCGCCTTGTACCGCGCGTCCGGAATGGACAGCGACTTTCCCCGCGCCAGATCCGACAGTGCCGCCGCCACCAGCTTGTCGGCGTCGAGCCACATCCACCCGGGGATGTTGTCCGTGCCCATCCCGGCCCGCTGATGGAACTCGGTGCGCACGAATCCCGGGCACAGCGCCATCAACCGCACGCCACTGCCCGCCAGGTCCTTCGCCGCCCCCTGCGTGAACTGCACGACCCACGCCTTGGAGGCTCCGTAGGTGCCGCGCGGCACGAAGGCGGCCACGGACGCGACGTTGACGACCCCGCCGCGACCCCGCTCGCGCATCGCCTCGGTCGCCGCCATGGTCAGCCGCAGCACCGCCTCGCAGTGCACCTTGAGCATCTGCAGCTCGTCGGCGAGGGGTACGTCGAGGAAGCGGCCCTTGTTGCCGAAGCCGGCGTTGTTGATCAGCAGGTCGACGGGGTTCTTGCGGTCGGCCAGGCGCGTGGCCACGGCCTCGATGCCCTCGTCCGTGGCGAGGTCGGCGGTGAGCACCTCCGCCTCGATGCCGTGCCGGTCGTGCAGTTCGGTCGCCTGTTCCTGCAGTCGCTTGGTGTCGCGGGCGACGAGCACCAGGTTGTGCCCGTCGGCCGACAGCCGCCGCGCGAACGCGGCGCCGATGCCCGCGGTCGATCCCGTAATCAGAGCCGTTGTCATGGCCCAAGGGTAGTGACCCGGACTGCGGGACTCCGATCTCTGCACAGGGCCCGACGGTGGTGAAGCATCGGAGAAGAGCAGGTATCTGACTGGTCGTCAGGAATGGTGCTTCTCCAGGTACAGACGCGCCGCCTCACGTCCGTCCGGATGCAGTGCCTCACCCGCCGCCAGCAGCCGCGGCAGCAGTTCCCGCTCCGTCGTGACCGCCCGGAACTGCAGCGCCACCGTCACGTCGTGGTCCGGCCGGTGCACGATCTCGACCGGGTCGCCGGAGCGGATCTCACCGGGCGCGATCACCCGCAGATAGGCGCCCGGAGCACCCTTCTGCGTGAACCGCTTCACCCACCCCTTCTCACCCAGATGGCCCTGGAAGGTGCGGCAGGGGATCCGGCCGGAGGTGACCTCCAGGACGACCTCCGGTCCGATGCGCCAGCGCTCGCCGATCAGCGCGCCGGATATGTCGAGGCCCTCGGTGGTGAGGTTCTCGCCGAACGAGCCGCTCGGCAGCGGGCGCCCCAACTCGCGCTCCCAGTCGTCCAGATCCTCGCGCGCGACGGCGTACACCGCCTGGTCGTCGCCCCCGTGGTGGCGCAGTTCGCACACCGCGTCCCCGGCCAGCCCGCTCGCACCGATCCCCCTGGGCCCCGGCGCCGCCACCCGCACCGGCCCCGCCACCGGCTGCTTGTCGATGCCGGTCACCCCGTCCGGCTGGCCCGTGTACGGCACGGACTTCGGACGGCCGAGGTTCACTGACAGTAGCTTCATGCCCGAACGGTAGGGGATGCCCCCTCAAAGCGTCGACGCATTATCGGGTGTCCGGCCAAAGGATCGCTTATCCTCGAAGGGTGATCGAAGCCCGCCATCTGCGCGTTCTGCGCGCCGTCGCCGCCACCGGCTCCTTCTCGGCCGCCGGGCGCGAACTGGGCTGTACGCAGCCCGCCGTCAGCCAGCAGATGAAGGCCCTGGAGGCATCGGTCGGCACGCCGCTGCTCGTCCGCGGCGGGCGCGAGATGCGGCTGACCCAGGCGGGTGAGGCGCTGGTGCGGCATGCCTCGGGGATCCTGGCCGGGCTCACGGCGGCGGAGGAGGAGGTCGCCGCCATCGCGGGGCTGCGCGCCGGCCGGGTACGGCTCGTCTCCTTCCCGAGCGGCAGCTCGACGCTCGTGCCCACCGCCCTCGCGGCCCTGCGCGCCGCCCACCCCGGCACCCGGGTCTTTCTGGAGGAGGCCGAGCCGCCCGCCTCCGTCGGGCTGCTGCGCGAGGGCGACTGCGACGTGGCGCTGGCCTTCCGCTACGAGGGCGCGGCGACCGCGGAGGAGTGGGACGACCTCGTCGTACGACCGTTGCTGAGCGACCGGCTCGTCGGTCTCGTGCCCGAGCGGCACCGGCTCGCACAGGCCTCGGCCGTGTCCATCGGGGACCTCGCGCATGAGCCGTGGATCGCCGGCTGCCCGCGCTGCCGTGGGCAGTTGGTCGAGGTCTGCGAGAGCGCGGGGTTCACGCCGCGCATCGACTTCGCCACCGACGACTATCCGGCCGTCGTCGGCCTGGTCGGGGCGGGCCTCGGCGTCGCCGTACTGCCGCAGCTCGCCGTCGAGTCGGTACGGCCGCGGCACGCGCGCGTGCTGACACTGGAGCCGGCGGTGCGCCGGGAGATCGTGGCCCTGACGCTGCCCGACCTGGCCCAGGTGCCCGCGGTCGCGGCGACCCTGGAGCACCTGGGGCGTGCGGCCGCAGACCGGCAAAAATGATGGGCACGCGCACGCGTGCCCATCCCGTGGAGTCGAAGAAACGTTCCTTCAGGTGTTCGAGTTCAATTGTTCGAGCCGCCGTCCCCGCCGGTCGCCGCCGCCACCAGCCGGTTGCGCGCCCGTCCCATGAGCTCCTCGCGCTCGTCCTCGGTCAGGCCGCCCCACACGCCGTACGGCTCTCTCACCGCCAGCGCGTGCGCCGCGCACTGCGCGCGTACCGGGCACCTCATACAGACCTCCTTGGCCGAGTTCTCGCGAGCGCTCCGGGCCGCACCGCGCTCACCCTCCGGATGAAAGAAGAGCGAGCTGTCCACCCCGCGACAGGCGGCCAGAAGCTGCCAGTCCCACAGGTCCGCGTTCGGTCCGGGAAGGCGGGAGAAATCTGCCATTGCGTGACCCCTTGTAGCCGTTCTGAGCGGATACGGTGCCCACGACCGTATATCTACGATCTAAGGAGATGAAAATATGACTCATTGCGAATCTAGCCTCAGACACCAGTAGATGGGAAGAAAAAGGGCTAAATGGGGCATGGGTTGTGATGAAACGTTGAGGGTCCGCCCTGCATGTCTGCACCGTGTCCGTGCCCTCACGTAGAGTGCCGAAGATGGCACACGGCCCCGTAACTCTTTCGAGTGACCATCGTTGAGAGTGCGGAGGCGGTTGAAGCAACAAGTGCTCGGGCAGGCGTCCGAGACGGTCGACCGCACAGGTGACGATTTCGTACCAGCCTGGAGGCTCAAGGTGACGTGCATCAGCTGCGGAGGGCGGCCATGACATCCGTCCTCGTCTGCGACGACTCCCCGCTTGCCCGAGAGGCGCTCCGCCGCGCGGTCGCGACCGTGCCCGGCGTCGAGCGCGTGACGACCGCGGCCAACGGCGAGGAAGTCCTCCGCCGCTGGGGCGCCGACCGTTCGGACCTGATTCTGATGGACGTACGCATGCCCGGACTGGGCGGCGTCGAGACCGTCCGCCGGCTGCTGTCCGCCGACCCCGGCGCGCGCATCATCATGCTCACCGTCGCCGAGGACCTGGACGGGGTGGCCCTCGCGGTCGCCGCGGGTGCCCGCGGCTATCTGCACAAGGACGCCTCGCGCGCGGAGTTGCGCGCGACCGTCACCCAGGCGCTCGCCGACCCGACCTGGCGGCTGGCCCCGCGCCGGCTGCGCTCCGCCGAGATGGGCGCCGCGCCCACGCTCACCGCGCGTGAGATCCAGGTCCTGGAGGGCATGAGCCACGGCCGCTCCAATGCGGAGATCGGCCGCGAGCTGTTCCTCTCCGAGGACACCGTCAAGACGCACGCCCGGCGGCTCTTCAAGAAGCTCGGCGCCTCGGACCGGGCGCACGCCGTGGCGCTCGGCTTCCGCTGGGGCCTGGTTCGCTAGGCCGGTCGGGTGTGTTGCAGCGGGGGTTCGGGAACCCCCGCCCACCGCGGGGTGGGTGGGGCCGGGCGACCCCGGGGAAGTTCGGGCATGCCCGCGCGCCGTCCGGCACGGGCGCCCTTCGTCGCACCGGTCAAAGGCCCTGGCAGCTCTGCTGCGAGGGCCTTCGTCCGGCATGGCTCGGGTCGGCGCCGGCTGCTGCCGCGGCGGGCGTGGATAGGCGTCGGCACCCTCCTCGGAGCCGCCGGGCGAAAGGTCCTGGCGGATGCCCGATGCTCGTTTCGGCGCGGATGCCGCATCCTTGAGGTGTGGAGTCTCTCGGGGACGAGTCGGTCGAGCGGAAGGGGAGGGTGCAAGGGATGAGTTCCGGCGCACCTGCTCATAACGCTTCGGTGCACAACATCGGACACGGTGCCACGGCCCGCGCGGCCGCAAGGCACCATGGACCGATGCGCGACGACGAGGCGGCGAGTGCCGCAGGGGCGATCGGTGCACTCGTCCATCGCGCCGTGGACGGGGACGAGCAGGCCACACACGATCTGCTGGCCCATGTCCACCCCCTGGCGCTGCGCTACTGCCGCACGCGTCTGTCCCGTCTGCCGGGTGATGCCCGGCACTTCGTGGAGGACCTCGCGCAGGAGGTGTGCGTCGCCGTCCTCCTCGCGCTGCCGCGCTACAAGGACACCGGACGCCCCTTCGAGGCGTTCGTCTTCGCCATCGCCGCGCACAAGGTCGCGGACCTGCAGCGGGCGGCGATGCGGCACCCGGGGTCGACGGCGGTCCCGTCCGACGAGATGCCGGAGCGGCCGGACGACTCGCTCGGCCCGGAGGAGCGGGCGCTGCTCAGCAGCGACGCCGAATGGGCCAAGAAACTGCTGGCCAACCTGCCGGAGAACCAGCGCGAGCTGCTCCTGCTGCGGATCGCGGTGGGTCTCACGGCCGAGGAGACCGGACAGATGTTGGGAATGTCACCCGGAGCGGTGCGGGTCGCACAGCACCGGGCCCTGAGTCGGCTCAGGGCGCTCGCGGAGCAGTAACCCCACTGCCGTAAGCGCCTTCCTTGAACAGGGCTCTCGGCAATCCCGTACGAACATACGAAGCCCAGAGTCATGCGGAACCGTGGAATTCGAGAGCCGTGCTTCCCGTTAGCATGGACATCCGCACCGATCAAGGCCATTTGGGGAAGGTGTCATGACTGCGAACGTCGACGGAGTGCCCGGTAAATTCGCGACACTCGGGCTGACCTACGACGACGTGCTGCTGCTGCCGGGCGCATCCGAGGTGCTCCCCAACGCGGTCGACACCTCGTCCCGCATCTCCCGCAACGTCCGGGTCAACATCCCGCTGCTCTCCGCGGCGATGGACAAGGTGACCGAGTCCCGCATGGCGATCGCGATGGCCCGCCTCGGCGGCGTCGGCGTGCTGCACCGCAACCTGTCCGTGGAGGACCAGGTCAACCAGGTCGACCTGGTCAAGCGGTCCGAGTCCGGCATGGTCACCGACCCCATCACGGTGCACCCGGAGGCGACGCTCGCCGAGGCGGACGCCCTGTGCGCCAAGTTCCGCATCAGCGGTGTCCCCGTCACCGACCCGGCCGGCAAGCTGCTCGGCATCGTCACCAACCGTGACATGGCCTTCGAGTCCGACCGCAGCCGCCAGGTGCGCGAGGTCATGACGCCGATGCCGCTGGTCACCGGCAAGGTCGGCATCTCCGGTGTGGACGCCATGGAGCTGCTGCGCAGGCACAAGATCGAGAAGCTGCCGCTGGTCGACGACAACGGCATCCTCAAGGGCCTCATCACGGTCAAGGACTTCGTCAAGGCCGAGAAGTACCCGAACGCCGCCAAGGACGCCGAGGGCCGGCTGCTGGTCGGTGCCGCCGTGGGCGCCAGCCCCGAGGCCCTGGAGCGCGCCCAGGCGCTCGCCGAGGCCGGTGTGGACTTCCTGGTCGTCGACACCTCGCACGGCCACAACAGCAACGCGCTGAGCTGGATGTCGAAGATCAAGTCGAGCGTCTCCGTCGACGTGATCGGCGGCAACGTCGCCACCCGCGACGGCGCGCAGGCCCTCATCGACGCCGGTGTCGACGGCATCAAGGTGGGCGTCGGCCCCGGTTCGATCTGTACGACCCGCGTGGTCGCCGGCATCGGCGTCCCGCAGGTCACCGCCATCTACGAGGCCTCCCTCGCGGCCCGTCCGGCGGGCATCCCGCTGATCGGCGACGGCGGCCTGCAGTACTCCGGCGACATCGGCAAGGCGCTCGCGGCCGGCGCCGACACGGTGATGCTCGGCTCGCTGCTCGCGGGCTGCGAGGAGTCGCCCGGCGAGCTGCAGTTCATCAACGGCAAGCAGTTCAAGTCGTACCGCGGCATGGGCTCGCTCGGCGCGATGCAGTCCCGCGGCCAGGCGAAGTCGTACTCGAAGGACCGCTACTTCCAGGGCGAGGTCGCCTCCGACGACAAGCTGGTGCCCGAGGGCATCGAGGGCCAGGTGCCCTACCGCGGCCCGCTGTCCAGCGTCCTGCACCAGCTCGTCGGCGGTCTGCGCCAGACCATGGGCTATGTGGGCGCGGCCACCATCGAGGAGATGGAGTCCAAGGGCCGCTTCGTGCGGATCACCTCCGCGGGCCTCAAGGAGAGCCACCCGCACGACATCCAGATGACGGTCGAGGCGCCGAACTACAGCCGCAAGTAGTCGCACAAGCGGTCAGCAGGCTCCTTCAAGGGCGGTCCCGGAAGCACCGGGGCCGCCCTTGTCGTACCCGTCGGCGATACTGGAAGACGCTGCAACGCATCAGGGAAAGGCCACAGACGTGACTGAGATCGAGATCGGGCGCGGCAAGCGCGGCCGCCGGGCGTACGCCTTCGACGACATCGCCGTCGTCCCCAGCCGCCGTACGCGGGACCCGAAGGAGGTCTCGATCGCCTGGCAGATCGACGCCTACCGCTTCGAGCTGCCGTTTCTGGCCGCCCCCATGGACTCCGTGGTCTCCCCGGCCACCGCGATCCGCATCGGCGAGCTCGGCGGCCTCGGCGTGCTGAACCTCGAAGGCCTGTGGACGAGGTACGAGGACCCGCAGCCGCTGCTCGACGAGATCGTCGGCCTCGACGCGGAGCGGGCCACGCGCCGGCTCCAGGAGATCTACGCCGCTCCCATCAAGGAGGAGCTGATCGGCGCGCGCCTGAAGGAGGTGCGCGACTCCGGCGTGGTCACCGCCGCCGCGCTCTCCCCGCAGCGCACGGCCCAGTTCTCCAAGGCCGTCGTGGACGCGGGCGTGGACATCTTCGTCATCCGCGGTACGACGGTCTCCGCGGAGCACGTCTCCGGCTCGCACGAGCCGCTGAACCTGAAGCAGTTCATCTACGAGCTCGACGTCCCGGTGATCGTCGGCGGCTGCGCCACGTACACGGCGGCCCTGCACCTGATGCGCACGGGCGCGGCGGGCGTGCTCGTCGGCTTCGGCGGCGGCGCCGCGCACACCACGCGCAACGTGCTGGGCATCCAGGTCCCGATGGCGACCGCGGTCGCGGACGTGGCGGCGGCCCGCCGTGACTACATGGACGAGTCCGGCGGCCGGTACGTGCATGTGATCGCGGATGGTGGCGTCGGCTGGTCCGGCGACCTGCCGAAGGCGATCGCCTGTGGCGCGGACGCCGTGATGATGGGCTCCCCGCTCGCGCGCGCCACGGACGCGCCCGGCAAGGGCAACCACTGGGGCATGGAGGCCGTCAACGAGGAGCTGCCGCGCGGCAAGAAGGTCGACCTCGGCACGGTCGGCACCATCGAGGAGGTGCTGACCGGCCCGTCGCACACTCCTGACGGCTCCATGAACCTCTTCGGTGCGCTGCGGCGGGCGATGGCCACGACCGGGTACAGCGAGCTGAAGGAGTTCCAGCGCGTCGAGGTGACGGTGGCGGACTCGCAGCACAAGCGGTAGGGCTTAAGGCATCAAGGGGGCCGGTCACCTGGTGGGGTGACCGGCCCCCTTCGTATGCCCTGGGCTTGCGCGGGGCGCGTGGGGTGGTGCGGGGGCGTGCGGTTGCGTTCGGGGCGAATACGGGCTGGTCAGCCGTGTCGAGGGCGATAACGTCCGTGTCGGCGCCCCAGGTTGTTGGAGCGCCCCCTTCCAAGGATTTGGTTCCGGACCCCGCTCCTCGGGGCCCGGCCCGATTTCCAACGGACCGTCTACCGGGTCAATGGGCGGCGTCGTGGAAGGGGGCGCCCATGGGACGTCACCGCAGGCCCACTCGCTGGGATCGGATCCGTCTGTGGATGGTGAAGTGCCGGAGGAGGTGGATCTTGCGGATTTTCGGATGGTGAGCGGCCGCCCCCAAACGACCTAGGGGCGGACACTCCGTGAACCATCCAGGAGCCCGTCGCAGTGACCGCTGCGGTGGGCTCCACCTTGGTGGGTGCAATGGTGAGCGACCGTCCCCGCGCAAACCAGGGGCGGACACTCCGTGATCCATCCACAAGCCTGCCGCAGTCCCACCTGCGACCGACCCCACCTGTCTCCGTAAGGTACCCGCGCCGCGCCCCGCATGCCACCAGCCCCGGAGCCCTCCGCACCCGCGCGCCCCCTTCACAACCGACGCGCCGCCCCGCACCGCACCGGCAGGGTCAGACCGCCGCCTTCTTGGCCCCCGTGAACGCGACATACGCGGCGATCGCGAAGAACACGAACGTCAGCGGGTCGGCGTCCGCCTTCCAGGCCTCCTGGACCACGCTGAGGTGCTGGAAGAAGACCTCGTTGAAGCCGACCTTGACCTGGTCCGCGATGAGCATGGCCTCGCCCACCAGCTGGCCGAGGTAGACGGCGGCCAGGGACAGGACCGCGCTCGCGACCGGCAGGACCGGGTTGCGGCCGCCGAGCCGGCCCGCGGCGAGGCCGATCAGGAAGCCGACGCCGACCGCCGCCCAGCCGATCTCGTGCTTGGTCAGGCCGATGATCACGCCGTAGACACCGGCGACGACGACGGCGGCAGCGAACGCGGCGCCCAGACCGAGCCCGATGTTGTTCTTCACGGGAGCGGGCACCGGAGCGGGCGCGTACGGAACGCCCGGCGCCGGAGGCTGCGGTGCCGCGTCCGGCTGCTGGGTGTCCGGGTTGCCGTCGGCCTGCTGGGGCTGCTGCGGCGGCGTTGGAGCTGACTGGCTCATGACAGAGATCCCCCCACGGGATGGAACGAGCGGATGGTGAAGCGAAGAAAGTGTGCGCACGCATGTGCGACGAGTGGAGGGAGAGTAACAGGTGGGGGTGACAGGGCGACCAGCGAAATATGCGCTCAGAGGCGGTGGGCGGCCCCCGTCGGCACGGCTCCGCGCGTGTCCAGCAGCAACTGCGCCTTCACCGACAGGCCTTGGAGGTCGTACGTCCGGTGCTGCTGGAGCAGGATCGTCAGATCGGCCTCGGCCGCGGCCTCGTAGAGGGCGTCCGCGCGCGGGACCGGCCGGTCCTGGACGCTCCAGGACGGGACGTGCGGGTCGTGGTAGCTGATCGAGGCGCCCAGTTCCATGAGGCGGACGGCGATCTCCGGTGCGGTGGTGCCCTGTTGGTCGGCGAGGTCCGGCTTGTAGGTGACGCCGAGGAGCAGCACGCGTGCGCCGCGCGCCGACTTGCCGTGCTCGTTGAGGAGGGCCGCGGCGCGCTGGACGACGTAACGGGGCATCTGGCTGTTGACCTGCTGGGCGAGTTCGACCATGCGCAGGCGGCCGGGGCCACCGGTCAGGTCCTGGGGGACGGCGTGGCCGCCGACGCCGGGGCCGGGGCGGAAGGCCTCGAAGCCGAACGGCTTGGTCTCCGCGCAGCGGATGACGTCCCAGACGTCGACTCCGAGGTGGTTGCAGAGGACGGCCATCTCGTTGACGAGCGCGATGTTGACGTGCCGGAAGTTGGTCTCCAGGAGTTGCACGGTCTCCGCCTCGCGCAGTCCACGCGCGCGTACCACCTTGTCGGTGAGGCGGCCGTAGAAGGCGGCGGCGGACTCGGTGCAGGCGGAGGTGAGGCCTCCGATCACCTTGGGGATGTTGGCCGGGGTGAAGGCGCGGTTGCCGGGGTCGACCCGGCTGGGGGAGTAGGCGAGGTGGAAGTCGCGGCCCGCCTGCAGCCCGGAGCCCTCCTCCAGGAGGGGGCACAGGAACTCCTCGGTGGTGCCCGGGGGGACGGGCGACTCCAGGATGACCGTGGTGTGCGGGCGCAGCTGCGCGGCCAGGGCGCGGGCAGCGGCCTCCACCTGGCCGAGGTCCAGCTTGCCGTCGGCGCCGCGCGGGGTCGGCACGCAGATGACCGCGGTGCGGACGCGGCCGAGCTCGGCCGGGCTGGTGGCGTGCCGGAAGCCCCCCGAGAGCATCCGGCGCAGCTCGGCGGGGCTGAGGGAGCCCTGCTCGGGCCCGGTCCGGTAGCCGAGTGTGGGGATGCCGGCCGCGACGGCTGCCTGGGCCAGGGGCAGGCCGAACGGGCCGAGTCCGATGACGGCGAGATCTGCGGGCATGGCGTGGGCCGTCCTCCCAATAACCGAAGCGGGGCAGGTGCGCAAGTCCTATGGACAGGACAGGCGAAGTGCAATGTCACACTAGGAGTAAATATGACCGATTTGCGGGATTGGTTGTCCGCGTTTTCCGCAGGTCTCGGGAATGTTGTCCACAGGCTGGGGGCGACTGGTGGCTGAAGCCGGGCAAGCCGGTCAGAATTTGGGCATGGGGGATGAGAACCGGGCTTCGCCCGACGGGTGCGGCCGACGCTACCGATAGCGGGAGGCAGCGGTGAGGACAGCGACACTGGGGCCGGCGCAGCGAGCCGAGTCACTGGCGGGAATGGCCGAGCGCGAGCTGGACGTACTGGTGGTGGGCGGCGGCGTGGTCGGTGCGGGGACCGCCCTGGACGCCGTGACACGCGGACTGTCCACCGGCCTGGTCGAGGCGCGTGACTGGGCGTCGGGCACCTCCAGCAGGTCCAGCAAGCTGATCCACGGCGGACTGCGCTATCTGGAGATGCTCGACTTCGCGCTCGTACGGGAGGCACTGAAGGAGCGCGGCCTGCTGCTGGAGCGGCTGGCCCCGCATCTGGTGAAGCCGGTGCCGTTCCTGTACCCGCTGCAGCACAAGGGCTGGGAGCGCCTGTACGCCGGTTCGGGCGTCGCGCTCTACGACGCGATGTCGATGGCCCGCGGACACGGCCGCGGCCTGCCCGTGCACCGTCATCTGACCCGCCGCCACGCCCTGCGCGTGGCACCCGCCTTGAAGAAGGACGCGCTGGTCGGGGCCCTGCAGTACTACGACGCCCAGGTGGACGACGCCCGTTATGTGGCCACCCTGGTGCGCACGGCGGTGGCGTACGGCGCGAGGGCCGCCAACCGCGCGCGGGTGACGGGCTTCCTGCGGGAGGGGGAACGGGTCGTCGGGGCGCGCGTGCAGGACGTAGAGGCGGGCGGCGAGTACGAGGTCCGCGCCAAGCAGATCGTCAACGCGACCGGTGTGTGGACCGACGACACCCAGGCCATGGTGGGCGAGCGCGGCCAGTTCCACGTGCGGGCGTCCAAGGGCATCCACCTGGTCGTACCGAAGGACCGCATCAGCTCCTCGTCGGGGCTGATCCTGCGCACCGAGAAGTCCGTGCTGTTCGTCATCCCCTGGGGCCGGCACTGGATCGTCGGCACCACGGACACCGACTGGGACCTCGACAAGGCGCACCCGGCCGCGTCCAGCGCGGACATCGACTACCTCCTGGAGCATGTGAACTCGGTCCTCGCGGTGCCGCTGACGCGGGACGACGTGCAGGGCGTGTACGCGGGGCTGCGTCCGCTGCTGGCCGGCGAGTCGGAGGCCACCAGCAAGCTGTCGCGCGAGCACACCGTGGCGCATCCCGCGCCCGGCCTTGTCGTGGTGGCGGGCGGCAAGTACACGACGTACCGGGTGATGGCCAAGGACGCGGTGGACGAGGCGGTCCACGGCCTCGACCTGCGGGTCGCCGAGTGCGTCACGGAGGACGTGCCGCTGCTGGGGGCCGAGGGCTACCGGGCGCTGTGGAACGCGCGGGCGCGGATCGCGGCGCGGACGGGTCTTCATGTGGTGCGCGTGGAGCATCTGCTGAACCGGTACGGGTCGATGGCGGAGGAGGTCCTCGACCTCGTCGTCGGCGACGCCTCCCTCGGGGAGCCGTTGCAGGCCGCCGACGACTATCTGCGCGCCGAGGTCGTGTACGCCGCCTCGCACGAGGGCGCCCGGCACCTGGACGACGTGCTGACCCGGCGCACCCGCATCTCCATCGAGACCTTCGACCGGGGGGCGCGCAGCGCACGGGAGGCGGCCGAGCTCATGGCACCGGTGCTGGGCTGGGACAAGGACCAGATCGAGCGCGAGATCGAGCACTACGAGAAGCGGGTGGAGGCCGAGCGGGAGTCGCAGCGGCAGCCGGACGACCTGACGGCGGACGCGGCGCGGTTGGGGGCGCCGGACATCGTGCCGTTGTAGGAGGCCGGGAGTCCGGGAGTCCGGGCATGCGGGCGTCCGCAGATCACTCGAACGAGTGGCGGGATCCGGGATCTTCGTTCGGAACCCGGCCGTTCTACGGAGTGCGAGGGCAGAACTCGGCGGCGAGCAGGGCCGGCTCGAGGCCGGGATCTGCGATCGCCGTCGTGTTCACGCGGAAGGTGAGGACATGCCGGCCGTCGACGGTGGCTGCGGTGCGCACGTAGCTGCCGGTGATGCGTCCGTTGTGTCCCCACACCGTGATGCCGCACGGCAGCTTCTCGGGAATCAGGCCCATGCCGTACAGGCCGTGTGCGGTGCGGGTGTCGCGCATCTCGCGCAGCCGGCGCGAGGGCAGCAGTTCGCCGCCCAGCAGGGCCGTGTAGAAGCGGTCCAGGTCGGCGAGCGTGGTCACCAGCTCGCCCGCGGCCCCGGCCACCCGCGGGTCGAGTTCGGTGACGTCGGTTCCGTCGGTGGCGTAGGCGCGGCCGTGCGGGGAGGGCAGAGAGGTGCGGGAGCCGGGGAAGGAGGTGCCCGTCAGATCCAGTGGAGCGATGATGCGGCGCTCGGCCTCGGTGGCGTACGAGTGGCCGGTGACCTGCTGGATGACCATGCCGAGCAGCACGTAGTTGGTGTTCGAGTACGAGTAGCGGCCGGGGTCGGCCGGGGGGTGGGTGAGAGCGATGCGTACGGCTTGACGAGGGGAGAGGGGAACCAGGCCTCCGGTGTCGGCGGTGAAGTCGTTCAGCCCGCTGGTGTGGGTGAGCAGGGCGCGCAGGGTGATCCTGCGGCCGTCGTTTCCTGCTCCGCGCACCAGGCCGGGCAGATGCTGCTCGACGGTGTCGGACAGGGACAGCCGGTGTTCCGCCGCGAGTTGCAGGACGACCGTCGCGATGAAGGTCTTCGTGATGCTGCCGGCGCGGAAGTGGTCGGCACGGGCGATGCCGTGGCCGGCCCGCGCGTAGCGGGTGCCGGAGTCGTCGCGGGCCAGGAGGGCTGCGGCCGGAGCTCTGCCCTGCGCGGCCAGCTGGGGCAGGAGCCTGTCCGCGGCCGGTGCCGTGGGGGCCGAGGGCGAGGGTGGGGACAGGGCGAGGAGCACCAGCGACATGGGCGCGGCCAGTAGCGTCCTGAGCGGCGGCATCGCTGGGTCCTCCCTTGTCGCGGCCCATCATCCACGGCGGCGCGGCGCGCGGTCCGGCGGGGTCGCGGGTGCACGGGCTCCTCGTAACGTGCCACGGGCACCCTGGGCGTCGGGCACTTGTCGGGTGAGGGACAATGGAGGCTCTGTCAGGGCGGGTTGCATGAGGGGACGCATGTCGGAGGCGGAGCGGGCGGGGACATCTCGTCAGGACACTCGTCAGGACAACAGCGAGCGTCTTCTCGCAGGGCGGTACCGGCTGGGGAGGGTGCTCGGCCGCGGCGGCATGGGCACGGTGTGGCGCGCCGAGGACGAGACCCTGGGCCGGACGGTCGCCGTCAAGGAGCTGCGGTTCCCGTCGAACATCGACGAGGACGAGAAACGGCGGCTGATCACGCGGACCCTGCGCGAGGCCAAGGCGATCGCACGGATCCGCAACAACAGCGCGGTGACGGTCTTCGACGTGGTCGAGGAGGACGACCGGCCGTGGATCGTGATGGAGCTCGTCGAGGGCAAGTCGCTCGCCGAGGTCATCCGGGAGGACGGCCTGCTGGAGCCGAAGCGGGCCGCGGAGGTCGGGCTCGCCATCCTCGACGTGCTGCGCTCGGCGCACCGCGAGGGCATCCTGCACCGTGACGTGAAGCCGTCCAACGTCCTGCTGGAGTCCGACACCGGCCGGGTCGTACTCACCGACTTCGGTATCGCCCAGGTCGAGGGCGACCCGTCCATCACCTCGACCGGCATGCTCGTCGGCGCGCCCTCCTACATCTCCCCGGAGCGGGCCCGCGGGCACAAGCCGGGCCCCGCGGCGGACCTGTGGTCGCTCGGCGGGCTGCTCTACGCGGCGGTCGAGGGCGTGCCGCCGTACGACAAGGGTTCCGCGATCGCCACCCTCACCGCGGTGATGACCGAGCCGATGGAGGAGCCGAAGAACGCGGGGCCGCTGAAGGACGTCATCTACGGGCTGCTGACCAAGGACCCCGCCAAGCGGCTCGACGACGCGGGCGCGCGGGCGATGCTCAACCGGGTGATCCACGCACCGGAGCCGAAGGAGGCCGAGCCGGAACCGCCGTTGGACGCGACGCGGGTCGTGCCGTTGCCGGTGCAGCCCGACGCGCCCAAGGGCAAGGGGAGTTCGGGCGGCTCCGGCGGCAGGAGGGGCGAGGAGGCGGCGGAGAAGCTGCGCGGGGCGCTGCGTTCCGTGCGGAAGGCAGCCGTGGCCGCGGGAGCGGCGGCCGGTTCGGCGGCTGCGACCCGCGGCAAGCCGGGGAACGACACGCGCGGTTCAGGGTCCGGGGGCGCCAAGTCCCCCGGGGCCCCGGGGGCGGCCGGTTCTCCGGCTGCGAAGGCACCTGCTGCTCCTTTGGCCCCTCCCGCTGCGACGACTCCGATGCCCGCGGTGCCTCCGGCCCCACGGTCCGCCGCGTCGCCCTCGGCTCCGGTGGAGTCCTCGGCCTCGTCGGCGGCTTCGGGAGCCGAGGCGCCTTCCGGTGCCGCTGCCGGTTCGGGTTCATCGGCGGCTACGGGCGCCTCGGCCTCGTCGGCCGGTGCGGCTTCCGTGGGCCGGGAGAGCGGGACGCAGGGGGCGAATGCGCAGGCCGGCGGGCGCAGTTCGGGGTGGCCGGTCGTGCCGCCGCCGGATCTGCCGCCGCGGCCCGTGCCGAGGGCGCCGCTCACCGACGTGGTGCCGAAGCGGACCCTGGTGATCATCGCGGTGGTGGTCGTGCTCGCCGTGGTCGGGACCGTGCTGGCCATCGTGCTCGGCGGCGACGACAAGAGCTCGGACGGCAGTAAGAACAGCGGCGGGAAGTCCGTGGCCAGTGCGTCCGCCGGGGCCCGCCCCAAAAAGGACACGAGCGGCGGCACCCGTGCGGGCGGAGACCACTCGCAGTCCGGGTCGGCGTCGGCGGACGGCAGCACCCCCAGCAACACTCCGACCGCGTCCGCCGGCGGCAGCGGGGGAGCGGGTGGGTCGTCCGGGGGCGGCGGCGCGGTGCAGTCGAAGTACACGGGGGGCCAGGGGTATTCGATAGGGCTGCCCAAGGGGTGGAAGTACCAGTCGGCGAGTTCCGCCGGGGACCGGTTCACCGGCCCCGACGGGCAGAAGCTGCTCGTCGCCTGGACGTCCACGCCCAAGGACGACCCGGTGGCCGACTGGAAGAACCAGGAGCGCTACATGACGCGCTCCCAGTACCGGAAGATCCGGATAGAGCAGGTGGACTACCGCGGCTGGAACGCGGCCGACTGGGAGTTCACCTATACGGAGAGCGGGACGGAGTACCGGACGATCGACCGCGGATTCGTCGTCAACGACCATCTCGGATATGCGCTGATGTACACGGCGAAAGCCGCGAACTGGGGCAGTGACCTGCGTAAGGGCACCTGGCAGACCCTCGCGGGGACGTTCGAACCCAAGTCGTGAGGTGACCGAACCCGTGTTTGAGCCGTGAGATCTGGCATCCAATCATTGCGGCTTGCCTCCGGCACGTATCGTGAGTGTTTGCGGACCGTACGCATCCAGGTATGGGTGCGGAACGGGGCGCAAGGCGAACGGAATTGACCAACCGGGCGGCCGGGGGAGGCAACGTGGACGACTATGCGGGACGGGTTCTCGCCGACCGCTACCGCCTGCCGCTGCCACCCGCCGACGAGTACGAACTCACCGACACCCGCGCCTTCGACACCTACAGCGGTCAGGAAGTCCTGGTCAGGCAGGTGCCGTTGCCCGAAGTCGTCGAGGCGGAGGTGCTCGACGCGGAGGGTCTGCCGGACGGTTTCACGGCGCGTGACCCGCGTCAGCGCGGGAGCGGACGGTCAGCGGCGCGCACCGGGGTGCGGCGCCCCACCGACCCGGCGGTACGGCGCGCGGTCGAGGCCGCGCAGGCCGCGGCGCGGATCCCCGACCATCCGCGGCTCGACCAGGTCTTCGACGTGTTCGCCGAGGGCGGTTCGCTGTGGATCGTCAGCGAGCTGGTGTCGGCGCGGCCGCTCGCGGCGCTGCTCGCCGAGAAGCCGCTCACTCCGTACCGGGCGGCCGAGGTGGCCTCCGACGTCCTCATGGCGCTGCGTGTGCTGCACGCCCATGGCTGGGTGCACCGGAACATCACGGCCCGTACGGTGCTGGTCTGCGACGACGGCCGGGTGATGCTGACCGGGCTCGCGGTCGGGGCCGCGGAGGAGGCGCTGTGCGGGTACGACCCGGTGCCGGCTCCGGAGGATGACGGGGACGGCGGTTTCGGACCCCCGGGCGGTTCCCCGGGACAGCCGGGCGGGCAGGGCGGACCCGGTCTGCCGGGCGACCAGGGCCCCAGTGGATTCCAGGGCACCCAAGGCGGCCCCGGGGGCGGCGACCCCGAGGCCGCTCGGCGTGCCGCCATCCGGGCGCGTACGGCCGGGGGGCTGCCGAGCGCCGGGCCGGACACGGCGAACGGGGCGGGGGCGGCGCCGGGTGCGCTCGCACCCAAGGCCCTGGAGAGCGGCGGGGACATCCGGGCCGCGCGGGCCGGGGCGATCGCCGCGTACCGGGCGGGCGCCCGGGCCGCGGCCAGGGTTCAGGAGGCGCAGCAGAGCGGGCGGGCGGCGCTGCCCGGTGCCCGTTCCGCGCCCGAGGGCGGCGCCCCGCAGGCCAACGGCTCGGCACAGGTCCACACTTCCGGCGACGGCGTCGAGACCTCGCCGCGCACCACGACCCCTCCGGGGCAGATAGCCGACCCGTACGGCGTGAGCGCCTGGCACGGGGCCGCGCCCCGGAGCGGAGCCGGTGGGGCACCGGCCGTCGAGGGCGGCGAAGCGGCCGGTCTCGCGGGCCGGGGCGGTCGTACGGCACTCCCGCCGGGCGACGGCGGCTCCCACGCCGGCGCAAGCCCCTACGGCAACGGCGCCACCTACGCGGCGCAACACGGCACCGGTGCGCCCGCGACCTCCGGCGTTCCCGCCCCCCGCCTGGACAAGGCTCCCCCCATGGGCGCCGCGCCCCCCAGCCGCTGGGACGACCTCGTGGCCGGCACCCCCGCCCCGCGGGGCCCCGCCACCCCGCTCGCCGCCGAGCGGGCCCGGCAGGCCCGGATGGCCGTGGTGGGGCCCGTGACGGAGCGGTGGGCACCGGAGCAGGCCGGGCCCGTGCACGAGAACTGGCAGCTGGCGGCGCCCATCGGACCCGCCACCGACCTGTGGGCGCTCGGGGCGCTGCTCTTCAGGGCCGTACAGGGGCATGCGCCGTATCCGGAGGAGTCGACGGCCGAGCTGGTGCAGATGGTGTGCGCCGAGCCGCCCGCCTTCGCGGAGGAGTGCGGTCCGCTGCGGCCGGTCGTGGAGTCGCTGCTGCGTCAGGACCCGACCGAGCGGCTGGACTTCGAGGAGCTCAGGGGCTGGCTGCGCTCCCTCGTGCGGTCCGCGCCCGAGCCCGACGCCGGTGCGCATGTCGTCGCCGCGCCGCCCGCCGACGCCAGTCGGCTGCCCGTCGTACGGCGGCGGGGCGAGCTGGTGCGCAGGCGGCGCGCCGGACTGCCCGCGACCAGCGCGCACGGACGGCACAAGCGGGCCAAGGAGCAGGCGCGTTCACCGCGCAGCCTCGGCCGCACCCTGCTGGTGCTGATCCTGCTCCTGCTGGCTGCGGCGGTCGCGTACGCCGTGCTCTTCATGCCGAAGGCCGGGGAGAAGCACGCGGCGGGCAGCGACCGTACCGGCAGTGCGGGGGAGGTCAGCCCCGCCCCCGAGCAGTCGGACAAGGGCGCGAGCAGCCAGCCGCGCCCCGACCAGACCTCGCCCAAGTCCGAGGACAGTCCCTCGAATTCGGCGACCGCGACGGAGAGCCAGACCAGCGGGCCCGCCGTCGCCGACGGTTTCACGCTGCGCAAGGACCCGGAGGGCTTCCACATCGCCGTGGCCAAGGGCTGGTCGCGGGCCGGAAAGAACAGCTGGAACCAGGTGGTGTACTCGCACGGCGCCTTCGAGCTCATCGTCGTGAAGGGACGCGACGGCGCGGTCACCTACGGCAGCGACCCGATGGCGTACCAGCGGGACACGGAGCACGAGTTGCAGCCGTACCGCAGCTCCAGCTGGGCCACCGCGACCGGGCTGCGCACCGTCACGGTGGGGACCCGCACCATGGCCGAGGGACAGTTCACCTGGACCGACGCCGGCGGCAACGACCTGTATGTGCGCAACCTCGCGATGCTCATCGACGGGCGGTACCACATCGTGCAGGTACGCGGTCCCGAGTCGCAGCGGGACGAGGTGACGAAGCTGTACGAGCAGGCGTCGGCCACGTATCAGGTGACCGGCTGACCCCGTCTGCGAACGGTCCGTGAATTGAAAACGGTTGCTGGTCAGGCCCCGACGCGACAACCGTCACAGTGCGGTCTCCTTGGGACCCCCGTTGTTCCCTGTTGACGGACCGGTCCTTAGTCTGACCCTGTCAAGAGCATTGCGGGGCAACGTGAATCAGATGCAGGGCCAGCTTGTCGCGGGCCGCTACCGGCTCGCCGACTCGATCGGCAGCGGCGGCATGGGCCGCGTGTGGCGCGCACACGACGAGGTGCTGCACCGTGCTGTCGCCATCAAGGAGTTGACCGCCGCGCTCTATGTGTCCGAGAGCGAACAGGAGCGGCTCCTCGCGCGCACCCGGGCGGAGGCGCGCGCCGCCGCGCGCATCAACCACTCCGCCGTGGTCACCGTGCACGACGTGCTGGAACACGACGGCCGCCCGTGGATCGTGATGGAGCTCGTCGAGGGCTACTCGCTGGCCGACGCGGTCAAGGAGCGGGGGCGGATCGAGCCCGCCGAGTCCGCGCGCATCGGACTGTGGGTGCTGCGCGCGCTGAGCGCCGCGCACGCCGCCGGAGTGCTGCACCGCGATGTGAAGCCCGGCAACGTGCTCATCGGCCATGACGGCCGCGTCCTGCTCACCGACTTCGGCATCGCCCAGATCGAGGGCGATACGACGATCACCCGCACCGGAGAGGTCGTCGGCTCCGTCGACTACCTCGCCCCCGAGCGGGTCCGCGGCCACGATCCGGGCCCCTCCTCCGACCTGTGGGCGCTCGGCGCCACGCTGTACACGGCGGTGGAGGGCCGCTCGCCGTTCCGCCGCACCTCGCCGCTGTCCACCATGCAGGCGGTCGTGGAGGAGAACGCGGCGGACCCGCAGCACGCCGGTCCGCTCGGGCCCGTCCTGTCCGCACTGCTGCACAAGGATCCCGCCGCACGGCCGTCCGCGGCGGAGGCCGAGCAGATGCTCGCCGAGGCGGCGGAGGGCCGGCGGTCGCACGCGGCGCAGGCGTATGTGCCGACGCAGCACACGAGCTCCCGCTACGAGACCGGGACCGCCGCCACGGGGCCGCACACCGGCTCCGGCACGGGGCCGCAGCCGGGTTCCGCCACGCCGTACCCGCCGATGACCGGGCCGACATCGGTCGGGCCGACCGGAATGGGCCCGGAGCACCGGACGACCAGCGGCGCCGCGCCGAAACGCCGCCGTCTGCGTACCGTCATCCTCTCGATCGCCCTCGCGGCGATCGTCGGCGGAGGCGTGGCCGTGGCCTTCCAGTCGTGGGACAGGCAGCCGCCGAGCGCCGCAGCGGGCGGCTCCACGACACAGGGCCCGACGCCCACGAGCTCTCCCAGCCCGAACGCCAACGGCAACGTTCCCGCCACGTGGCGGCCGTACCACGACCCCTGGGGCTTCACCGTCTACCTGCCCAAGGGCTGGAGCCGGAAGGTCGTCGGCGTCCCGGGCGAGCTCAGGCAGGTCGACTACACGCCCGACAACGGCAAGCACTTCGTCCGCATCGCCAAGGACACCGCCCCGGACTTCAAGGACGCCCGCTCCCACCAGTTGAACCTGGAGCAGACGCTGGAGCACCGCTTCGCCGACTATCACCGCGTACGGCTGGAAGCCAACATCTACCGCGACCGGACCGGTTCCGTCTGGGAGTACACCTGGACCGCGTTGAAGGGGCAGCCGGAGGTGCCCTTCCCCGGTCCGCGCCGCGCCGTCGAGGAGACGTACATGTCCGGGGACGGCACCGAGTACGCGATCTACATCTCCTCGCCCGCGGCCGACTGGGCCAGGACGAGCAAGCAGTTCAAGTGGGTCCTGCAGGGCTGGCAGGAAACCACCTCCCCGTAATCGTTGGGCCGGACGGGGGTTGGCCGAATCGCCGCAGCGGAGCACATCCGTCCGGTGCGGCATGATGGGGCGCATGGGGACCGAGGGGGAAGGCGTCCGTGTCATAGCGGGCCGTTACCGGCTTGAGGCGAGACTCGGGCGCGGTGGCATGGGCGTGGTGTGGCGGGCGACCGACGAGCTGCTCGGCAGGCAGGTGGCGGTCAAGGAGCTCCCCCTCGACCTCGACGAGACGCTCTCCGCGGAGGAGACCAGGCGGCAGCGCGACCGCACCCTGCGCGAGGCCCGGGCGGTGGCACAGCTGCGCCACCCGCACATCATCGTCGTCCACGATGTCGTCGAGTACGGCGAACGTCCCTACATCGTCATGGAGCTGATCGACGGCGGCTCCCTCGCCGACCGCATCTCCCAGCGCGGGCCGCTCGCCCCCGCCGAGGCCGCCCGGATCGGCGCCGCCCTGCTCAGCGCCCTGCGCACGGCGCACGAGGCCGGGGTGCTGCACCGCGACATCAAGCCCGCCAACGTCCTGCTCGAATCCGGCACGGACCGGGTCGTCCTCACCGACTTCGGCATCGCCCAGGTCGCGGGCGCCACCACGCTCACCGAGACCGGCTCCTTCGTCGGCTCACCCGAGTACACGGCGCCGGAGCGGATGTCCGGGGCCAGGACCGGCCCCGAGTCCGACCTGTGGTCGCTGGGCGCACTGCTGTGCACCGCGCTGAGCGGCGAGTCCCCCTTCCGGCGCGACTCGCTCGGCGGCATCCTGCATGCGGTCGTGTTCGACGAGATACGGCCGCCCGCGCAGGCCGAGCCGCTCCTCCCCGTCGTCCTGGGCCTGCTGGAGCGCGATCCCGACCGCCGGCTGGGCGCCGCGCGGGCCGAGGAGATGCTGCGCGCCTACCGGGACACCGGCCGCACCCCGGCCCTGCCCCAGGGCTACACACCGACCGAACAGGACCTGCCCCGCCCGCCCGCGCCCCTGCCCACGCCGTCACCGACGCCGTCACCCACCGTGGAGACCAGGCACTCCACCCGGGGCGTGCTGGTGGCCGCGCTGCTGGTCGCCGCGATGGCGGGGGCGGGGGTCTCGGCGGCGGCACTGCTCATGAACCGGGGCGGCGAAGGGGGTGGTACGCCGACGAGTCCGGCGCCGCGGACCTCGGTGAGCGCGTCGCCGTCCGTCACCTCCGCCACGCCGAGCCCCTCGCGCTCGTCGTCCAAGTCGCCCGTCGCCGCGACCCGCCCCTCCGCCCCCTCGGGCTACCGCGTCGCCGAGGACCCGGCCGGCTTCTCCCTCGCCGTACCGGAGGACTTCACGCGCTCACCGCAGGGCGAGCGGGTCTTCTACCTGTCACCGGGGGAGACCTTCCGCCTCGGCATCAAGGCCACCGGCCCCGGGACGGGCGGTCCGCTGGCGGTGATGCGGCGCGCCGCCGCCCAGGGCTCCGACACCAACCCCGGCTACCACGACGGCCGGGTCACCTCGACCACCCAGCACGGACACCCCGCCGCCCTCTGGGAGTTCACCTGGAACGGCTTCAGCGCGGCCGAGGGCCCCCGGCACACCTACGACCTGTGCTGGGAGGAGGGCGGCCGGATGTACGACGTGTGGGTGTCGGCGCCGGTCGGCAAGGTGCGGGAGGCCAAGGAGTACTTCGACGTCGCGGTGGACACGTTCGTGGCCGGGTGAGGCGCGGGTCCGGGTATTCCTCGGGGACACGTCACGGGTGTGTGACCGGAATGCGCCAACCCTGGATGCGTGGGCGTCTGGCGCGATATGGATGGTCCATGAGCAGCAGCGGGGGAGTCGGCCACGAGCCCGACGACACGACGAGTTATGTTCTGCAACCTCCCCGACCCCGGCAGCCGGAGCCCGGCGCCGGGCGTCTCGTCGCGGGCCGTTACCGGCTGCTGGCCAAGCTGGGGCACGGCGGCATGGGCACGGTGTGGCGGGCCAAGGACGAGGTGGTCGACCGCGAGGTCGCCGTCAAGGAGCCCCGCGTCCCGGACCATCTTCCCGAGCGTGAACGCGCCAACGCCTACGAGCGGATGCGTCGCGAGGCCCGCGCCGCGGCCCGTCTCGACCACCCGGCGGTGGTCAGCGTCCACGATGTGGCGGTCGTCGACGGCCGGCCGTGGATCGTGATGGAGCTGGTCCAGGGCCGTTCGCTCGGCAGCGCCCTGCAGGAGGGCACGCTGGACGCCCGCGAGGCCGCCAGGATCGGCCTGGAGGTGCTCGGCGCGTTGGAGGCCGCGCACGCGGCGGGCATCCTGCACCGCGACGTCAAGCCGGACAACGTGCTCCTCGGCCGCCACGACCGCGTCGTCCTGACCGACTTCGGCATCGCCCAGATCGAGGGCGAGACCAGCCTGACGGACACGGGCGGCTTCGTCGGCTCGCCCGAATTCACCGCCCCGGAACGGGTGTTGGGCCAGCGTCCCGGCCCGGCCTCCGACCTCTGGTCCCTCGGTGTCGTCCTCTACGCGGCGACGGAGGGCGTGTCCCCCTTCCGTCGCAGCAACACGCCGGCCACGCTCCAGTCGGTCCTCAACGCCACGCCGGCACCGCCCGCCTCGGCGTCGGGAGCGCTGGCCGAGCTGATCACGGGCCTGCTGCAGAAGGACCCGGCGAGACGTCCGAACGCGGCACGGGTCCGGGCGCTGCTGGAACAGGCCGCGAACCCGCCGGCTCCCGCGCCCCCCACACAGCCCGTACGGATCGTCACCCGAGGGTTCCGGTTCGGGCGCAAGGCCTGGATCGGCGCCGGCGCGGGTGTCCTCGCGGCGGCCCTGGCGGCGTACCTGGTGATCGCGCGTCCCTTCGCGGGCCCGCTGCCCGACGGCTGGAAGACCCACCACGAGAACGACGTGGCCGCGACGCTGGCGGTACCGGACGGCTACCAGCGCCAGGTGCCCGACCGGAAGACCGACAAGAACCACTGGGTCACGTACAGCGACCCGAGCGGGGCGATCGGGATCACCCTGAGCCTCCAGAAGAAGTCCGAGGACACCGGCGGCACCATCAAGGACTCCGCGGCCGCCCAGATGTACGACGACAACGGCGCGTTCAAGCAGAGCGGCGCCTACGAGCTGAACATGCCCGCCGGCCCGAGGACGAAGACCAGGGTGACGACGTACGAGAACAAACCGTCCGCCGAGAACACGGTGGTCTACAAGACCGACGACAGTCAGCACCCGCTCCCGCGCGAAGTGCGGATCTTCTACTACAAGTCCTCGGTCGGCGACCTGTACAAACTGATCGTCGGCTACCCGGGCGAGGGCGACTTCACCGCGCGCGGACGCGAGGTGGCGCAGGCCGCGATCGCCAATCTCGCCATCGACAAGCTCTGACCCGCCGTCAGCGTCGCACCTGGGCCCGGTACCTCCCCGGCGTCACCCCGAACTCCCTGCTGAACGCGTGCGACAGGGCGTACGGGCTGCTGTATCCCGCCTCCCGGGCCACCGAGGCCAGCGGGGCGTCGGTGTCACGCAGCAGGGTGGCCGTGCGGGTCAGCCGCCACCAGGTCAGATACGCCATGGGCGGGCGGCCGACCAGGGCGGTGAACCGGCGGGCCAGCGTCGCCCGGGACACGCCCGCCTCGGCGGCCAGTCGGTCGTTGGTCCAGGGGGCGGCCGGGTCCGAGTGCAGGGCGCGCAGGGCGGCCGTGGTCACCGGGTCGCTGAGCACGGCCGGCCAGGTACCGGTCGCCGAGTCCGCCTCCGTCGTCCACGCCCGCACCAGGTAGATCAGCAGCAGGTCGAGCAGGCTCGGCAGGGCCAGACAGGATCCCGGGCGGCGCTCGTCGAGCTCGCGGGCCAACAGGTCCACGGCAGCGCGCAGTTCGGGATGGGAGCCGACCCGGTTCGGCAGATGGACGACCTGCGGCAGCTCCGCCAGCAGCGGGTGCACCCGGCTGCGGTCGAGGCGGTACTTGCCGCACAGCAACTCCACCTCCCGCCCGCCCGGCGCTCCGGCCGGCTCTCTCATCTCCTCGAACGGCACGGCCCGCGTCGTGTCGCCCGGCGCGTCGGCCAGCACATGCCCCGCCCCGTGCGGCAGCAGTACGACGTCCCCCGCGCCCAGCGTCACCGGCTCGCCGCCCCCGTCGGGCAGCAGCCAGCAGCCACCCGCGAGGACCACGTGGAACCCGGCGCCCTCGTACGGGGCGAGCCGCGTGCACCAGGTGCCGGCGACCCGCAGCCGGTTCGAGGAGGGCTGCCCGATGCGAACGGCGGAGATCGCGTCACTCACCACGTCCATGAGACGCAAGCGTATCCGAATGAGCACAGCGGGCATTGGAATGCTCACCGCAGCGCTTCTAGTGTTCATGGCATGGCTGATGAACATGACGGGAACGCGCAGAGTTTCATGATCGGCGACGTCGAGGTGCTCCGGGTGGTCGAGTGGCGGGCGCCCTATGCCCCGGTCCGCGACCTGGTTCCGGGGGTCGGCCCCGAGGTGTGGCAGGGCAACCGGGAGGCGCTCGTCCCGGACCACTGGGAGCCCGGCAGCGACCGTGCCGTGGTCGCGCTGCAGACCTGGGTGATCCGCAGCGCCGGCCGCACCGTCCTCGTCGACACCGGCGTGGGCAACGGCCGTGAGCGGCCCGGCAACGCCCTCTTCCACCAGCGGCAGGGCGACTTCCCGGACCGCCTGGCACAGGCCGGAGTGCGGCCTGAGGACGTCGACCTCGTCGTCAACACCCATATCCACGGCGACCATGTCGGCTGGAACACCCATGACGTGGAGGGCGAGTGGATCCCCGCCTTCCCGAACGCCGCCTATCTCCTCCCGGCCGCCGACGACCACCACTTCGGCCCCGACGGCGGATACGGCGGCGGCGTACGCCCGGACGACCGGCTGACCTACGAGGACAGCATCGCGCCCGTGCACAAGTCCGGTCAGGCCCTGCTGTGGGACGGCGAGCACCGCATCGACGAGCACCTCACCCTGGAGTCCGCCCCCGGCCACACCCCCGGCTCGTCCGTCCTGCGCCTCGCCTCGCGCGGTGAACGGGCCGTATTCGTCGGTGACTTGCTGCACAGCCCGGTCCAGATCCTGCACCCCGAGTGCAGCAGCTGCTTCTGCCTGGACCCCGGGCGGGCGGCCACCAGCCGCCGCCGGGTACTCGAACGGGCGGTGGACGAAGGCGAGTTGCTGATCCCCGCCCACTTCGGTGGATCGGGGGCCGTGGAGGTGCGGCGGCGGGGCGACACGCTCGCCTTCGCCCCCTGGACTCCGTAACACGGGCGCCGCGTCGACAAGTCCCCGTTCCGCAAGGTACTCATGGGGCATGAGTGCAGGCGGCGAACGAACGCGCGAAGGTCGGCTGCTCGGCGGGCGCTACCGGCTGACCGAGCGCATCGGCTCCGGCGGCATGGGCACCGTCTGGCAGGCGTACGACGAACTCGTGGAGCGGGACGTCGCCGTCAAGCAGCCGAGGCTGCCCGGAGACCCGGAGGACGAGCACCGCCGGCGGGCCGCCCACCGTCTCTACCGCGAGGCCCGCGCCGCCGCCCGTGTCGACCACCCGGCCGCCGTCTCCATCCATGACGTCGTGGTCGAGGAGGACGGACTGCCCTGGATCGTCATGGAGTTGATCCGCGGCGAGTCCCTCCACGAAGTCCTCCGGCGCGGCCCGGTCGAGGCCTCGGAAGCCGCCCGTATCGGCCTCGCCGTCCTCGGCGCCCTGGACGCGGCGCACGCCGTCGGCATCGTGCACCGGGACGTCAAGCCCGCCAACGTCCTGCTCGGCGCCCACGGCCGTGTCGTCCTCACCGACTTCGGCATCGCCCACGTCCAGGGAGAGGAATCCCTCACCGTCAGCGGCGAGTTCGTCGGCTCCCTGGAGTTCGTCGCGCCCGAGCGCATGTCGGGCCGGGGCGCCGGTCCCGCCTCCGACCTGTGGTCGCTGGGCGTGCTGCTGTACGCGGCCGTGGAGGGAGTCTCCCCGTTCCGGCGTACGACGGTGGAGTCCACCCTCGCCGCGGTCATCGCCTCCGAGGCGCCCGAGCCGAAACAGGCCGGTCCGCTCGGCCCGCTGATCACCTGGCTCCTCGTGAAGGACCCGGAGCAGCGGCCCGGTGCCAAGGAGACCGGCGCGGTCCTGGAGGCGGTGGCGGAGGGCTGGCCGGTGCCGCAGGTCGAGGCCGGTGCGGCGGCGGCCCAGGGCACGGCGGGGTTGCGGGAGTTCGCCGACGACAGGGGGACCGTACGACTGGGGGCGTCCCCCGTGGCCGTACCGGAATCCGACACCGCACCCGCCTCAGGGCCCCGCCCGGCATCCGAGCGGTCCGAGCCCCACCGGTCCGACCCCGAGCCGCCCGCCGAACCCGCGACCGCGAGCGTCCCCCAGCCGGACCCGGCCCCCAAGCGCACCCTCCTGCGCCGCCGCACCTCGCTTGCCGCGCTCGCCGCCCTGCTCGTCGGCGGCGCCTGGCTCGGCGCTCCCTACTTCGTCGAGACCGAGAGCGGAGGCGCCACCGAACGGACCGCCACCCTCACCGAGACTCCGGCCGACGGGCTGACCCCCAGCGCCGGTGCCTCCGCCTGGACCGCGCACCGGGAGCAGGGCATGAAGGCCGTGCTGACCCTGCCGGGCCGCTACCGGGAGTCCGCCAGGCAGGGCAGCGCCACGCGCCCACCCCGTCTCGTGGTGTACGACACGCCCGACTCCAACGTCACCCTCCGCCTCACCCAGTGGGACAGGGCACCCCGCTCCCCGATGGCCCAGGCGCAGCAGGACCACCTCGACTGGAACACCTACAGCGGGGACGCGCGCACCCAGTACACCCGCACCACCTTCCACGGCTACGAGGCCGTCCAGGTCGACACCACCTTCGGCCTGGACGGTCGCCCGGCCCGGGTGATGCAGCTGACGATCCGCACCGACGACGGGCGCATGTACGAACTGCGCGTGGACATGCCCAAGGGCACCCCGGCCGAGAAGAAGGGCACGGCCCTCTTCAAGGGCGCACGTGACCGTCTCGAGATCGGAAGGGGCTGAACCAGTCCCCGCCGTCCCCGCACAACGCCTGATCAGCGCAAACCTTGCCAGTGAGCACTGGCGGCGTGTGTGTACTCCGTGAAGCCGCGTTACCGACGGGTACCCAAAGGCTCCGCGCCGTCATACCCTGCGCCTCATGACGGAAGCGCATGCCGAGGCCAAGACCGGCACGAACCCTCTCGCCCCCGCCCCCGAAGGCGCCCGTACCGCCGCCGACGTGGTCACCCCCGAGCTGATCGCCCAGCTCACCAAGGGCGTGGTCGGCTCCGGGCGCACCGCCAACCACACGCCGTTCACCGGCGAGAAGCTGGCCGACCTGCCGGAATCCACGCCCGAGGACGTCGCCAAGGCCTTCGACGCGGCCCGCGCGGCCCAGGCGGTCTGGGCGCGGACACCGGTCCGGCAGCGCGCGGCCGTCCTGCTCCGCTTCCACGACCTGATCCTCGCCCGCCAGGCGGAGGTCCTCGACCTGATCCAGCTGGAGACCGGCAAGGCCCGGCTGCACGCCCACGAGGAGGTCCAGGCCGTCGCGGTCGCGTCCCGTCACTACGGCCGCAGGGCCGCCGCGTATCTGAAGCCGAAGCGGCACGCGGGTGCCATGCCGACGCTGACGAAGGTCACCGAGCTGCGCCACCCGCGCGGTGTGGTCGGCCAGATCGCTCCCTGGAACTACCCCCTGGAACTCTCGGTCGGCGACGCGCTCCCGGCCTTCGTGGCGGGCAACGCGGTCGTCATGAAGCCGGACACCGAGACCTGCCTGACCGCCCTGTGGGCCCGCGACCTGCTCATCGAGGCCGGGCTGCCCGCCGATGTCTTCCAGGTCGTCCTCGGCGAGGGCCCGGTCGTCGGCCCCGAGGTCGTCAAGCACGCCGACTACGTCTCCTTCACCGGCTCCACCCGCACCGGCCGCGAGGTCGCCCAGGGCGCCGCCGCCCGCCTGGTCGGCGTCTCCCTCGAACTCGGCGGCAAGAACGCCATGCTGGTCCTGGAGGACGCCGACATCGAGAAGGCGGCCGCGGGCGCGGTCCGCGCCTGCTTCTCCTCCGCCGGCCAACTGTGCATCTCCATCGAGCGGTTGTACGTCCACGAGTCGATCGCGGACACCTTCCTGGAGCGCTTCGCCACCCGCACCAGGGCCATGCGCCTCGGCACCTCCCTCGCGTACGGCGCCGACATGGGCTCCCTGGTCGGCGAACGCCAGCTGGAGACCGTCACCCGCCATGTCGAGGAGGCCGTGGCGAAGGGCGCGAAGGTCGTCGCCGGCGGTGTCGCCCGCCCCGACATCGGCCCGTACTTCTTCGAGCCGACCATCCTCGACGGCGTGACCGAGCCGATGTCGGTCTGCACCGAGGAGACCTTCGGCCCGGTCGTCTCGATCTACCGCTTCAAGACCGACGAGGAGGCGATCGAGCACGCCAACTCCACGCCGTACGGCCTGAACTCCTCGGTCTGGACGAGGAACGGCAGCCGCGGCCGCGAGGTCGCCTCCCGCCTGCGCACGGGCACCGTGAACGTCAACGAGGGCTACGCCCCCGCCTACGGCAGCGTCCAGTCCCCCATGGGAGGCATGAAGGACTCCGGCCTCGGCCGCCGCCACGGCTCCGAGGGCATCCTCAAGTACACGGAGGCCCAGACGGTCGCCCAGCAGCGGCTCCTGCCGATGGCCCCCTCACTGGGCATGGACGACGAGAAGTACGCGCAGTTCATGAGCCGCAGCCTGCGACTGATGAAGGCCCTGCGCTTCAAGTAGCAACGCCCGTTCTCAACGAGGAGAGCACGTGTCACAGGACACCTACGACTACGACGTCATCGTCGTCGGCTCCGGCTTCGGCGGCTCGGTGACCGCCCTGCGCCTGACGGAGAAGGGCTACCGCGTAGGTGTCCTGGAGGCCGGCCGCCGCTTCACCCGGGAGTCCCTCCCCAAGAACTCCTGGGACCTCAAGAACTACCTCTGGGCGCCGAAACTCGGCATGTACGGCATCCAGCGCATCCACCTGCTGGGCAATGTCATGGTCCTGGCCGGCGCGGGCGTCGGCGGCGGCTCCCTCAACTACGCCAACACCCTCTACGTACCGCCGAAGCCGTTCTTCGACGACCCCCAGTGGCGTGACATCACGGACTGGCAGGAGGAGCTGAAGCCGTACTACGACCAGGCCCAGCGCATGCTCGGCGTACGGCTGAACCCGACGATGACCCCGTCCGACGTCCATCTGAAGGCCGCCGCCGAGCGGATGGGCGTCGGCGACACCTTCCACATGGCCCCCGTCGGAGTCTTCTTCGGCGACGGGAAAGACGCCGAGGGCAAGTCGAAGGCGGCACCCGGCGGGCAGGTCGACGACCCCTACTTCGGCGGCGCGGGCCCGGCCCGCAAGGCCTGCACCGAGTGCGGCGAGTGCATGACCGGCTGCCGGCACGGCGCGAAGAACACCCTCAACGAGAACTACCTGTACCTCGCCGAGAAGGCGGGCGCGGTCGTGCACCCGATGACGACGGTCGTGTCCGTCACGGACGACTCGCGGGGCGGCTACGCGGTGGCGACCCTCCCGACCGACGACCGCCGCAGGTCGTCGAAGGGCCGCACCTTCAAGGCCCGCCAGGTGGTCCTGGCCGCCGGCACCTACGGCACCCAGACCCTGCTGCACCGCATGAAGGCGGGCGGTCAACTCCCGTACGTCTCCGACAAGTTGGGTGAGCTGACCCGTACGAACTCCGAGGCGCTGGTCGGTGCGCAGACGGACAACCGCCGCTACCGCAAGGCGACCGGCCGACCGAAGGTCGACTTCACCCAGGGCGTCGCCATCACCTCGTCCATCCACCCGGACGAGAACACCCACATCGAGCCGGTCCGCTACGGCAAGGGCTCCAACTCGATGGGCGGTCTGTCCATCCTCCAGGTGCCGTACGCGGAAGGCTCGTCGAGGGTCATGGGCTGGCTCGCGAACGCGGCCCGCCACCCTGTCCTCGTGCTGCGCTCCCTGTCCAACCGCCGCTGGTCGGAGAAGACCATCATCGGCCTGGTGATGCAGTCGCTGGACAACTCCCTGACGACGTACCTCAAGCCGGACGGCGTCGGCAAGGGCCTGCTCACCGCCCGCCAGGGCCACGGCGCCCCCAACCCCAAGCAGATCAGGGCCGCTTCGGAGGCCGCCTCGGCCATCGCCGCCGACATCAACGGCTTCGCGGGCTCGAACGTCGGCGAACTCATGGGCACCCCCCTCACCGCCCACTTCCTCGGCGGCTGCCCGATCGGCAGCTCGCGCGAGACCGGCGTGATCGACCCGTACCACCGCCTCTACGGCCACCCCGGCATCTCGGTGGTGGACGGCGCGGCGGTCTCGGCCAACCTGGGCGTGAACCCGTCCCTCACCATCACCGCCCAGGCCGAGCGGGCGATGTCGTACTGGCCCAACAAGGGCGAGGAGGACCCGCGTCCGGCCCAGGGAGCGGCGTACGAACGTCTGAAGCCGGTGGAACCGAAGGCCCCCGCGGTCCCGGCGGACGCCTTCGGCGCGCTGAAGCTGCCGTTCCTGGGAATGCCCGCGGTGCCGCCGAAGAAGTAGCCGCCCAGGCACAGCGAAGGACCCGCACCCCCCTCCGAGTGCGGGTCCTTCTTTTCCTTGCGGTGAGCTGTTGCTACGAGGCCGCGCCGGCCCGGCGGCGACGCACCGCGAACACCGCACCGGCACCCGCGACGACGGCGACACCGCCGACCAGGCCGATCACCGGCAGGGCGGAGCTGGAACCGGTCTCGGCGAGGTTGCCGGTCGGCAGGTCGGAGATCTGGCCCTGCGGCTTCTTCACCGAGCCCTTGCCGCCCTTGTCGCTCGGGGTGGCGGAGCCCGGGTCGGTGTTGGCCGAACCGGCCTTCAGCACCTCGAAGTCGTACTGTGCCCAGCCCTCGGCGATGCAGTCCTGTCCCTCGACGTTGTCGAGGTAGGCACCGGAACCGAAGGAGTAGGCGTCGCCGGCCGGGGCCTTGGCGTCGATGCTGACGCGCAGGGAGACCGTCTCGCTCTGACCGGCCTTCAGCTCCTGGACGTAGAAGAAGTAGTCACCCGCCCAGTCGTCGGAACCGATGCGGTCCCAGGAGCCGGTCTCGGGGTTCTTGAACTCCAGGTCGACGTACGGGCTCAGGTACTTCGACTCGTCGAGCTCGTAGTTCTCCACCTCGGCGTAGAAGGCGACGCCCTCCACGGTGGTCTCCGCGTCGTTGGTGACGGTCAGCTTGAAGTTGTGGAACCCGTCGCCCGCGACGATCTTGCCCGGCAGGCCCTTGATGGCCGCGGAGACCTTGGCGCCCTCGTAGTTCTTGTCGACGTCCTCGCAGAAGGGGACGTCCGGGTCCGAGGGGTCCTCGCTCGGCTCGGCCGAGGTGGAGGAGGTGGGCTCGCCCGACTCGCTCGCGGAGGCGCTCGCGGTCGGCGTCGAGCTGGACGCCGTGGCGCTCGGGGTGGCCGTGTCGGTCGGCAGTCCGGTGTCCGTCGGCGTCGCCGAAGCCGTGTCGCTCGGCGTCTCGGTGGGGGTCTCGGACACGGTCTCGGTGGCGCCTGCGGCCGGCGTCTCGTCCGCGAAGGCGGCGGGCGCGGACAGCAGCGCGAGGGGAGCGAGGACCGCGGTGGCGGCCGCGACGCCCATGGCACGGCGAAGCTTCATGACAACCTCAAGGGAGTCCAGTCCAATGGGAGGGCTCCGCGTGTGGGGCGCGGGTGTGGCCCTTGGTTCGCATGGTTGGATCCGTGAAGCCTGTGAATGGTTGCACGGGCATTAACCGAATTCTTATGTGGCCTACGTCACTCGCTCCCGGCAGGCGGCAGTTCACGAAGCCGCCATTCTTCAGGCAGGCCGGGTCACGTACGCTCTGCTGCTCGACAGGCGATGCACATGACATCCGCCGACGAGCAACCTCGATGAGCCCCTGAGAACCCCGAAGAGCCCTGACAGAAAGGCGTTCGCGTCGTGGCCGACAGACCGTCCCCAGAGCGGAGTTCCGGTTCCGGCGAGGAGCCGTCCGTACCCGACGACGTGTGGGACAAGTTCCTCAAGGACACCGAGGCGGGGCTCGCCGCTGCCCCCAAGGAGCCCTCCGCCCGCGCCCGCATGGTCACCGAGCGGCTGCGGCAGCAGGACGCGCGCGGCGAGAGCCCGGAGAGCTGGCGCGCCGGTCCGGCCCGCCCCGAACGGCGCCGCCGCGTCTGGCCGGTGCTCGGCGTCCTGCTCGCCGTCGCCGTGGCCGTCGTGGCCGTGAAACCGTCGGTCCTGCCCGGCGACCCCTTCGGCGCGAAGGACCATGAGGGCCCCTCCGCCTCCCCGCTCCCGGCGGAGACCGCGGCCCCCACCGCCCCGCCCTCCCCGGCCGACTCCGAAACCCCCTCCCTCGCCCGGCCGTTCGCGGGCTCCCCGGCCGAGCGCTGGGCCGACGGCGCGGCGGGCATCGTCCTGCCGAAGGCGACCTCCGTCGGCACGCTCTCCAAGGCCCAGGTCGAGAAGGCCCTGCAGCAGACCAGAACCCTCCTGGTCGACGCGAACCTCGACCCGGCCACCCTGCGCGGCGAACGCCCCGCCACCGCGCTCGGCGTGATCGAGCCACAGCAGACGGAACTCCTCACGCGGCTCGACACGGCCTTGAGCAAACCGGACGAGAAGCACGACCCGCTGTCCATGTTCAGCCGCTTCGACCCGGCGGAGATCAGGCTCGTCGGTGACGTGATCAAGACCCGCGGCCGCATCACCTTCAAGGCCGGCGAACAGTCCTCCGTCGCCGTGCACGCCGACTACACCTTCGTCTACCCGGTCGCCCGCGCCGGCGGCTCGAAGGAGGTCACCCGCACCATCGTGCGCCGCGTCCTCGACATCCAGATGTCCGACCCGGCCCGCTACAAGGTCACCCCCGGCAAGATCACCATCCGCCGCTACGACCGCGACGTCGGCAACTCCGCCTGTGACGTCTACGACGGCTATCTGCACCCGGGGTTCACGTCGGACACCGCGACCGGCGCCCCTCCCACGGGCCCGACGACGGACCCGTACGACCGCAGCAAGGGCATCGACGGCGACCGCACGGAGGGCTGCGGCACGGTGTCCAGGGTCTGACCGGCGCACGGAGATCCGTCCGGTGCACGGACGTGCGAAGGGCCCCGCGGGCTTGGCCGCGGGGCCCTTCTCCGTCAGCACCGACGTCAGGGCAGCGCCGGTGCCTGGGAGCGGCGCCGGGGGGTTGCGCCGCTTGTCCTGTGTGCTCTGGGTCGCCGCCCCGGCGCATTCGGGGCGCGCGGATGGTCAAGACCTCTGACGGTACGGAAGTGCAGGCAATGCAGTTGTCCGTGGCGGGACTTGGGGGCTTTCTACGCATCGTGCTGGATGGACGGGGCGTACGCAACCGTTTGACCCAGGGTTGTGCATTTTTGCATTTTCCGCCGGTCGGCCCCGGGCGTCCCCGGGACCGACCGTTTACTTGGGTGACCGGGCTGCTGTCCCCTGCCGTCCGGCCACAACCCTGGAGTGAGGTCCCACGACGTTCGGCACGACCCGCACGTCTCATCACTCCAGCAAGCCACGCGTGGTTCTTTCGGGCCCGCGCCTGGCTGGCACGGACACCACCACCAACGAAGGGGCTCGCCGGGCGGTCACGCGCCGTACGGGTTAAAGGGGCTGCGAACTCAGATGCGACCGCGGCACAGTTCGAGCAGCGTCATGGCGAGGGACGTACCGGGCTTGCCGAGGGCCTCGCTGTAGTGGCCGAGGACCTCCATCTCGCGGGACAGGTTCACCCGCCGCCCGCCGGAGGCGATGCGGGCCTCCTGGATGACGGCGGACACGGCCATCCGTTCCTGGATCAGACCGATGATCCGGTCGTCGAGCGCGTCGATGCGCTCCCGCGCACCGGTGATCACACCGGCGGCCTCGGAGGTACGGGCACCGGTCTTGTCCGAGGCGTTCTTCTCAGCTGCGGTGGCGGTCATGTCGGGGGCTCCTCGTCGGGTGGGTCGGATGCGGTGCCCCGGAGCGGCAGGACCCGGAAAACGACAGGCGCCCCGGGCCTTGTCGGCCCGGGGCGCCTGGGAAGTCGCTTGTCAGTAGCTCAAGCAGCACGACCATGGCAGCCGGCGGGCCGGTTGCCATAGGTAAAGAGGAAGGTCGGGTGCGTGAGCATGGCAGCAGTATGCACGCGCGCCGGATCCTGTCCAACCGGGGTCCATCCACCGGACGGGAGGGGCCGGTGCGGCGCCCCGTTAGAATCGGTCTCACAGCCCTCGCCCAAACCGCCGGAAGGCACCCCGTGTCATCAGCGACCCCCGCCGCCGCCCCCGACACCGTCCTGGTCGTCGACTTCGGCGCGCAGTACGCCCAGCTCATCGCCCGTCGCGTCCGCGAGGCGCGGGTCTACAGCGAGATCGTGCCGAGCACCATGCCGGTCGAGGAGATGCTCGCCAAGAACCCGGCGGCGATCATCCTCTCCGGCGGCCCCTCGTCGGTCTACGAGGAGGGTGCCCCCCGCCTCGACCGCGCGCTCTTCGAGGCCGGCGTCCCCGTCTTCGGCATGTGCTACGGCTTCCAGCTCATGGCGCAGAGCCTGGGCGGCACCGTGGACAACACCGGCGCCCGCGAGTACGGCCGCACCGACCTGCATGTCTCGAAGTCGTCCTCCACCCTCTTCGAGGGCACCCCGGCCGAGCAGCACGTGTGGATGTCGCACGGCGACGCCTGCTCCGCGGCCCCCGAGGGCTTCTCCGTCACGGCCTCCACGGACGTCGTCCCGGTCGCCGCCTTCGAGAACGACGAGAAGAAGCTCTACGGCGTCCAGTACCACCCCGAGGTCATGCACTCCACGCACGGCCAGCAGGTCCTGGAGCACTTCCTCTACCGGGGCGCGGGTCTCAAGCCCGACTGGACCACCGGCAACGTGATCGAGGAGCAGGTCGCGGCGATCCGCGAGCAGGTCGGCGACAAGCGCGCCATCTGCGGGCTGTCCGGCGGCGTCGACTCCGCGGTGGCCGCGGCCCTCGTGGCCCGTGCCATCGGCGACCAGCTGACCTGCGTCTACGTCGACCACGGTCTGATGCGCAAGGGCGAGACCGAGCAGGTCGAGAAGGACTTCGTGGCCGCGACCGGCGTGAAGCTGGTCGTCGTCGACGCGGAGGAGCGCTTCCTGACCGCGCTCAAGGGTGTCTCGGACCCCGAGGAGAAGCGGAAGATCATCGGCCGCGAGTTCATCCGGGTCTTCGAGCAGGCCCAGGCGGAGATCATCGCGGACGAGGGTCCGGCGGTGGAGTTCCTGGTGCAGGGCACGCTCTACCCGGACGTGGTCGAGTCCGGTGGCGGCACCGGCACCGCCAACATCAAGTCCCACCACAACGTCGGCGGCCTCCCCGAGGACCTCGAGTTCCAGCTGATCGAGCCGCTGCGCAAGCTGTTCAAGGACGAGGTCCGGATGGTCGGCCAGGAGCTGGGCCTGCCGGAGGAGATCGTCCAGCGCCAGCCCTTCCCGGGCCCCGGCCTCGGCATCCGAATCGTCGGCGAGGTGACCAAGGAGCGGCTCGACCTGCTCCGCGACGCCGACGCCATCGCCCGCGAGGAGCTGACGCTGGCCGGCCTCGACCGGGACATCTGGCAGTGCCCGGTGGTCCTGCTCGCGGACGTCCGCTCGGTCGGCGTCCAGGGCGACGGCCGCACCTACGGCCACCCGATCGTGCTGCGCCCGGTCTCCTCCGAGGACGCCATGACGGCGGACTGGTCGCGCCTGCCGTACGACGTCCTCGCGAAGATCTCGACCCGCATCACCAACGAGGTCGCGGACGTCAACCGGGTCGTCCTCGACGTGACGTCGAAGCCGCCGGGCACCATCGAGTGGGAGTAGGCCCCCGCGGTGAAGGGGCTCAGGTGCGCTTGATCGTGCGCAGGGTTTCACCGGGCTTCCAGACCTGGACGACGAGGTACTTGTCGTCCTCCACATAGGTCCGCACGACCTCGGTCAGCTCGGTACGGAAGAGGTGGAACGGCTCCGGCGGTTCCACCTCTTTGCTGTACGCCGCCTTCGCCGCGCCGTCCTCGACGCCGATCGCCCGCCCGCCGATCCGCACGTCGCCGCCGCCCATCGTGGTGCCCGGCCCCGGATTGGCCTGGAGCGCGAAGCGCGGGTCGCGGTTCAGATCGAGGGCCTTGAGCGAGTCCGGCATCATGCCGAGCCACAGCTCACCGTCGAGAAAACGGACCTCCAGGCCGGTGGTACGCGGGGAGCCGTCCTTGCGGAGAGTGGCGAGAACGTGGTGGGTGAAGGCGCCGAAGCGTTTCTCGACGGTCCGGGCCAGGGCCGGTTCGGCGGCGAGGAAAGCCGCCCAGTTCGCTGTCATACGGCGAGTGTGACGCCGATACCCGACATCTCCTGTCGGGTATGCGTGGGGGCGCCACTTCTGTGCGTGCGCCCCCGGAACGGTTGCGCGCGTCATCTTTACAGAACATCTCTGTTCTCCTGAGCTGACCGACGGTAACTTCCGCCCCGTAGAGCAACCCAGTGCTGGAGGAGACATGCACGGGACCCCCGGGAGCGGGCCCACCCCGCCGCCCGCCCTTCCCAGCGACCGGCTGCGGTTCGCGATGCCGCCGATGCACGACTCTCTCGACGACGAGCGCCGGCATCGCAAGGAGCGGCTCGCGGGCGCGCTGCGGATCTTCGGGCGGCTCGGCTTCGAGGACGGCGTCTCGGGCCACATCACCGCGCGCGACCCCGAATACAGCGACTGCTTCTGGGTCAACCCGTTCGGGATGCCGTTCAAGCACGTCACCGTGAGCGACCTGGTGCTCGCCAACTCCGAGGGACAGGTGATCGAGGGCCGCTACCACGTCAACCAGGCCGCCTTCACCGTGCACGCCCAGGTCCACGCGGCCCGCCCGGACGTCGTGGCCGTCGCCCACTGCCACTCGGTGCACGGCCGCGCCCTGTCCGCGCTCGGCGACCTCCTGGACCCCATCACCCAGGAGAGCTGCGCCTTCTACGAGGACCACGCCCTCTACGACGCCTACACCGGCGTCGCCGTCGACGCCGAGGAGGGCCGCCGTATCGCCTCCGCGCTCGGCACCCGCAAGGCACTCGTCCTGCGCAACCACGGGCTGCTGACGGTCGGCGACTCGGTGGACGCGGCGGCCTGGTGGTTCCTGTCCATGGAACGCTCCGCCCAGGTGCAGCTCACCGCCAAGGCCGCCGGACGCCCCCTGCTCATCGACCACAGGGCGGCGGTGGCGACCCGCGAGCAGCTCGGCGGCGACCTGGTGGCATGGATCAACTACCAGCCCCTGTGGCAGGACATCAGCCGCAGCGAACCCGATCTGCTCAGCTAGGCCCTGCCGTTTGGATCAGCTCGGCGTCGCGGGGTCTGGCACGGCCTAGAAGCCCCGCAGTACGGCCGCCTTGGTCATCGCGAACTCCTCGTCCGTGAGCACCCCTTCCCGGTGCAGCTCGCCCAGCTCCCGCAGCCGCCGCAGGAGTACGTCGTGGTGGTCGGCCGCGGGCGGCACGGCTGCCGTCGGCTGCCGTCGCTGCGCCTGCTCGCCGCCGCCCCGGGTGGACGGATGCGGCAGCCGCGCGGTGATCGCGGTGGCGACGAGCGCCGTGAGCAGATCGCGCCGGGCGCTGCCCCACAGGTCCAGGGCGTACGGGTCCTTCTCCGGCGGCAGCTTGGAGAACACCGTCTCGCGGGTCACGAAGCGCAGGAAACCGTCCTCGTAACCCGAGTTGGGCAGCCACTCGACCTGCACGAGGTCGCCGAGGGCGATGATCCGCGGCCCGGTCGCCCGCTTCACCCGGTCGGAGGTGTCGGCCCAGTCGATGCGCACCTGGGTGCCGTCGAAGGAGACCGTGCCGTCGGAGGACCGCACCGACACCGGGACGGGCGGCCCCGGCAGCAGATACGCCTTGGTCGGCTCCTTGGGGATCTGGTCGAGCAGCAGGGCCTGGCGGATCTCCTCGGCCACGTACTCGGCGACCCCGGCCCGGTCCACGTCCACCACCAGCCGGTACGGGTCGGCCGGATCCGGCAGCCGCCCGCCGGTCGCCTGGAGCAGCGGATCGGCGCCCTCGCGCAGCCGTATCCGCAGCCGTCCGCGCTTGCGCTCCGGTTCGAAGACCACGCCCGCGACGGCTTCGAGGGGCACCGCGACCTCCCCGTACGTCTGCCGGAACAGCGGCACGGAGCGGTGGAGACCCGGCGTGATCCTGACCATGGTGCCGTCGAAGGCCCAGGTCCCGTCCCGCTGGATGATCTCGGCCATGGGGAAATTCTCGCAGCCGGGTCAACACGGTGGCCGCACTTCACCCCGGGCTGACCGGACCTGGCGGGCGGGGGCGGCGTGGCGTAGGGCACAATTCGCTGTCATCACACGGGTGTTGCAGGGCGGCGGCCGACTGCTGGACGGGGCCGCCGGCCATAGGGGCTGCGGGGAAGGCGGGCGGCGGACGTGGCGGTGCAGGAGGCGAGAGGCGGCGCGGACGCGGGCGCCCGCGGAGGTGCGCACGGCGGTGGCTGCACCTGCGGGGACTGTCCGCACGGGGCGCGCGAGGGACACCGGCGCGCGGTCGCCGAATTTCTGCTGATGCGCGACGGTTTCGCGGCCGGACAGGGGCTGCCGGCCGCGGTGGCGCACTCGGCCTCCGCCTCCCGCCAGTGGGTCTCGGAGGAGCTCGCCCAGTCCGCGGAACTCGTCGCCGAACGCGGCCGCGCCGAGGGCGAGGCCTGGCTGGCCCGTCTGTGGCGGCGGACGGTGTGCGCGGTGTGGGCGCTGGTGGTGCTGTTGCTGGTGGTGCAGTCGCTCACGGCCATCGGCGCGGGCTGGACCACGGCACGCACGGCGGGTCTGCTCGCGGCCGTGCTCGTGGGTGGTGTGCTGACCGCCGCGTCCTGGTTCCACCGGGCGCGCGGCGGTGTGCTGGCGCCCGTCGTCGGTGAGGACAACCGACTGTCCACCTCCCGCACGGTGGCGGCGGCCTGGGTGCTGTTCGTCGCCTACGCGGTGCTGGTCCTGGCCGCCCGGCTGGCCGCGGCCTCCGACCATGCGGAGCGCGACGACGTGATCTCCGGTCTCGACCTCGCCCGCGGCGCCGGTGTCGTCACCGTCCTCGCCGTGGTGTGCGGCATCGCGGTGCTGGTGCGGCGCGTGGTGGGGCTGCGGGTCCTCGGCCAGCGGCTGCAGAAGGTACGGGCGCACCGGCCCCGGGCGGCCGACCTGCTGACCGACGACTCGGGACGGGGCACCTTCGCCGACATCCAGTACGTCGTGATCAGCACCGTCGCCGTCCTGTTCGCCGCGGTACGGCTGGCCCGCCGCCCGGACCAGCTGCCGGACCTTCCGTGGGGTCTCGCCGTGGTGGTGCTGGTGTCGGCGGCGACCTATGTGGCCGGCAAGTACGCGGAGGGCGGCCGCCCGGTGATCCTCTCCGTGGTGCGCGCCCGGGAGGCCGGCGACCTCGACGCGCCCATCCGCACCGGCGACGACATCGAGATCCGCGGCGCGGGCTTCGTCCCGCCGGGTGCCCAGGGCGCCGACCGGCTGACGCGGATGGTGGTCCGCATCGGCACGGTGAACGTCCATGTGCCCCTGGTCCCCGTGACCGGCGGCTTCAGCAACCCGACGGACGCGACACTGACCGTGCCCGTGCCGGCCGAGGTGGAACCCGGGAGGGTCGAGGTGCAAGTAGTCACGGCGGCGGGGGTAGAGACGAATCGGTACGCGATCGACGTGACGGACTGAACCGATCCCGATGGACCGAACCGATCCTGACGGGCTGAAGGGGACACCTCCTCTCCACGCGGGGCACGGGCGCTGAAATCGGCACGAACGCATTGAGCGCACCGTCCCTGACGTACGTATCGTCTGGTGAGGGGTCCCGGCACCGCGGGCGAGAGGCGACAGCGATGACTCACGGCATGCGCACGGAAACGCACACCCCGTACCTCGACGGCGATCGGAGCTGGCGCGACTCCGCCACCCGCTACGCCCTCCTTCCGCTCCGCGTCTTCCTCGGCGTCACCTTCATCTACGCCGGGCTGGACAAGCTCACCAACAGCGCGTTCATGAAGAGCTCCGGTTCCGGGTCCATCGGCGAGATGATGCGCAACGTCCGCGACTCCTCCGCCATCCCGGCCATGGTCGACATGGCCCTGAAGAATCCTGTGGGGTTCGGGTACGCCATCGCCCTGGGTGAGCTGGCGGTCGGCATAGGTACCCTGATCGGCCTGTTCGCGCGCCTGGCGGCGCTCGGCGGCGCACTGATCTCCCTCAGCCTGTGGCTGACCGTGAGCTGGCAGTCCGACCCGTACTACTACGGCAACGACCTCGCCTATCTGATGGCCTGGCTCCCCCTCGTCCTCGCGGGCGCCGCCACGTTCTCCCTGGACGCCGCCCTCCGCGCGCGGCGCAGGCAACGGGCGGCTGGTTACCGGTAGCTCCTGGTAGGCGGGGGCTGCCGGTGGCGACGCCGTACGGGGCACGACCGGGGTCGTGTTCCTCGGCGGGAGCCACCGCCCCCGGAGTGCTGGTCAGGTTCCCGGCGCGTTCAGCTGTGCCTCACTCGCCCCCTTCCCTGACACTGCCGTCCTGCGTTTCCGTACGCCCCGCGCCACTGCTCCCGCCACGCCGGCCAGGCAGAGGCCGCCCGTGACGAGGGGGATCACCGCGAACCACGGTGTCTCCCACAGTCCGCCCGCGTCACCGGCGTAGAGGGCGCCCGCGAGGGCGAGGAAGACACCGGCGACCAGCTTCCCGGGCTGGAACTCATGACGCAGCACGGCTCACCTCCGCCTGTCCCAGACCGACCTGGAGCTCGAGGTCGAGCGTGCCGGTGTTCTTGCCGCCCGAGACCGGCGACAGGGTTGTCTCCTTGTGCTTGCCCGGCTCCACGTCCACGTCTCCTGGTTTGTCGCCCGGCAGCTGGATATCGCCCACCCCCACGTCGATGCTCAGCTTCACGGTCACGTCCTTCGGCACGATCACCTTCAGCCGGCCCAGGCCGACGTCGGCTCTCGTGCTCACCGTCTCGCCCCTGGCCGGGTGCAGCCGGCTCAGGTCCAGGGTGCCGACGCCACTGCCGACGTCGTACTTCTCCCGCACATCGGCCACCGCGGCCGGCTGCCAGGTCGTGCGTGTCCAGTGCGTGCCGACGTCCTTGGGCAGGGCCGCCGAGCCGGCGAGCAGGGCCGCCGTGATGATGGCGAGGAGGACCGATCCCGCGCCCGTACGCCCCAGGAACGCGCTGACCGCGATGCCCAGGCCGAAGACCAGGAGCGCGCAGGACAGACCGGTCTGCAGGCTGGTGCCGAGCGCATGGTCGCCCCAGGTCAGCCCGGTACCGAGGCCGCCCGCGAGCAGGGCGAGCAGGAAGACCCAGCCGCCGATCCAGCGCGGGCCGCGCGGTCTGGGCGCGGGGGAGCGCGGTGTGCGGAGGTCCGCGCGGTTGGTCCAGGACGTGCCGAGGCTGATGTTGACCGCCGCCGCGATGTCCCGGTCGCGGGAGTCCCGGGGGCCCCACAGATAGCCGGTGCCGCCGACATGCGTGCCGTCCTTGACGATGGGGTCGCGCCACCAGGAGGGGTAGGCGGCGGGGGCCGGCGGTGCCTGGGCCTCCGGCGGGGCATCGGCGACGGCCTGCGCGGCCAGCGGGTCGGGGTCGGGGGCGCCGCGCTGCCGCGACCAGTACCCGGCGCCCGCGAGAAGCAGGGAGAGGACGACGGCGAAGGCCAGCACCCCGCCGTTCTTCAGCAGCGACAGGAACACCCCGCAGCCGACCAGCGCGAACATCACCGCGGTCAGCGCCTGGCCGTCGACGCGGCCGGTCAGCAGCTTGCGGACCTCGTTCTCCTCCTCGTCCTCGTACGGGATGAGGAGCCAGGCGAAGCCGTAGAAGAGCAGGCCGATGCCGCCGGTCGCGGAGAGCACCGCGAGGGTGATCCGGAAGATCACCGGATCCATGTCGCACTGCCGCCCGAGCCCGGCACAGACCCCGGCGAGCACCTTGTACCGGCGGTCGCGGCGGAACCTGCGGGGAGCCTCGGTGGCCTCCGCGCCCGCACCCCCCTCTGCCTGCGTGCCCGCACCCCCTTCTCCTTCTCCCCGCGCGCCCGCCCGCCCGTGCGCGCGCGAGCCCCCGCCCGCGTCGGCCCGGGCGCCGACGCCCGGGTCCGCTCCCGCACCGGGCCCCGCCCCGGCGGCGGGTGCGGCGTCCGCGGCGGGCCCGGCATCCTGCGGCCCGGCGCCCGGAGCGGGGCGCGGGCCGGAGGCGGGTCCCGGACCCGTCGCGGCGCGCTCGTGATCTGTCATGTGTCCATGGTGACGGGCGAGCCGCTCCGACGGGAGTCGGTACGACCCTGGCCGGACCCTGATATCACCCCTGAGCCGGCGCCCGGGAACCGTTCGACGGGCCCGGGTTCGAAGATCAGGGGTGTCTAGGGGACCGACCCTGATGCCCCTGTCCGCCGACCGTGTGAGTATCGGTGGCATGCCGGAAGCCGCTGCAGCGCCACTCCTCGAACCGCGGCCGCCGCGCAAGCTCTACCGCAGCAGCGACGGACGCTGGCTCGGTGGCGTGGCGCGGGGGCTCGCCGGGCATCTCGGGCTGCCGGTCATCTGGGTGCGGCTCGTGTTCGTCGGCCTGTTCATGGCGGACGGCCTGGGCGCGCTGCTGTATGCCGCGTTCTGGTTCTTCGTGCCGCTCGGCGTCGGCGGCGTCGGCGGCCAGAGACCCCCGTCGCTGGTCAGCACCGAAACCTCGCCGGACGGCCGGCGCAGACTGGTCGCCCGCAAGCCGGACAAGGGCCAGATCGTCGCCCTGCTCCTGATGGTCGTCGTGGCCATGGTCTTCGTGGGCAATGTGAAGGTGGGCGGCGGAGCCAAGGCCTACCTCTGGCCCGCCGTCCTCGTCGGCGCGGGCGTCGCCCTCGTCTGGCGCCAGGCGGACAATGCCCGCCGGGCCCGCTGGGTGGAGGTCGGCAGCCGCCGCCGCACGCTCACCCTGCTGCGCGCGGCGGGCGGTGTCCTCCTCGTCACCGCCGGCGTCTCCGGCATGTTCGTGCTCCAGGGCTCCGCCGCCCATCTCGGCTCCGTCCTGCAGGCGGCCCTCGCGGTCCTCGTCGGGATAACGCTCCTCGCGGGCCCCTACCTCGTCCGTATGACCCAGGACCTCTCCGAGGAGCGCCTGATGCGCATCCGCGCGCAGGAGCGCGCCGAGGTCGCCGCCCACGTCCACGACTCCGTGCTGCACACCCTGACCCTGATCCAGCGCAACGCGGAGAACGCGAACGAGGTGCGCCGCCTCGCCCGCGCCCAGGAGCGCGACCTGCGCACCTGGCTCTACAAGCCCGAGGGCACCGGCAAGGACGAGGCCGACGAACCCACCGACCTGGCCGACGCGGTGCGGCGCAACGCCGCGGAGGTGGAGGACAAGCACGGCGTCCCCATAGAGGTCGTCATCGTCGGCGACTGCCCGCTCGACGAGAGGATCGCCGCGCAGATGCAGGCCGCGCGCGAGGCGATGGTGAACGCCGCCAAGTACGGTGGCGAGGGCGGCGCCGTACAGGTCTACGCCGAAGTCGAGGGAAAGACCGTCTTCGTGTCGGTCCGCGACCGCGGCCCCGGCTTCGACCTGGACTCGATACCCGCCGACCGCATGGGCGTCAGAGAATCGATCATCGGCCGCATGGAGCGCAACGGCGGTACGGCGCGGCTGCGCGCGGTGCCGGACGGCGGCACGGAGGTCGAGCTGGAGATGGAGAGGGCGGAGAAGACGTGATGAGCGACCCGACCGAGGCGAACGCGGAGCCTGTGGAGCCGACGGCCGACGGGGGCGCGGGCGAGCGGCACGTGCGTGTGGTCCTCGTCGACGACCACCGTATGTTCCGTACGGGCGTCCAGGCCGAGATCGGCCGGACCGACGAGACCGGAGTCGAGGTCGTCGGTGAGGCCGCGGACGTCGACCAGGCGGTCACGGTCATCACCGCGACCCGCCCCGAGGTGGTCCTCCTCGACGTCCACCTCCCGGGCGGCGGCGGCGTCGAAGTCCTGCGCCGCTGCGCCGCGTTGATGGCGGACACCGAGCAGCCCGTCCGCTTCCTCGCGCTGTCCGTGTCGGACGCGGCGGAGGACGTGATCGGCGTCATCCGGGGCGGCGCGCGCGGCTACGTCACCAAGACGATCACCGGCACGGACCTCGTCAACTCCATCTTCCGCGTGCAGGAGGGCGACGCCGTCTTCTCCCCGCGCCTGGCCGGCTTCGTCCTCGACGCGTTCGCCTCCACCGACGCCCCGCCGGTCGACGAGGACCTCGACCGTCTCACCCAGCGTGAGCGGGAGGTGCTGCGTCTGATCGCCCGGGGGTATGCGTACAAGGAGATCGCCAAGCAGCTGTTCATCTCCGTGAAGACGGTCGAGTCCCATGTCTCGGCGGTCCTGCGGAAGTTGCAGCTGTCGAACCGGCACGAGCTGACACGGTGGGCGACGGCGCGACGGCTGGTGTGAGGGCCTCCGTCCGAAGCTCACACCACCCGCGTGGCTCCCGCGAAGGGCATCTCGTCGACCGGCGCGATCTTCACGGGCTCCGACGGGTTCGGGGCGTGGATCATCATCCCGTTGCCGACGTAGATGCCGACGTGGCTGATGCCGGAGTAGAAGAACACCAGGTCGCCCGGGGCCAGTTCGGAGCGGGAGACCCGGCGCCCGGCGTCGATCTGGGCGTAGGTCGTGCGCGGCAGGGAGATGCCCGCGGAGCGGTAGGCGGCTTGGACGAGCCCCGAGCAGTCGAAGGCGTCCGGGCCGGTCGCGCCCCACACATAGGGGCTGCCCAGCTTGGAGTACGCATACGAGAGGGCCGCCGCGGCACGGGAGCCTGGCGCCTCGGCGGTCGCCGTTCCCAGGGACACGAGGCCGTCCCGGCCGCCCTCGGCGGACCGTGAGGCGCGGTTGCCGCCGTCCCCGAGCCGGGCGCGCTCCGCAGCCGACAGCCGGGACACCAGCCGCCGCGCCGCATCCAGCTTCCCGGTGATCGTCTTCTCGTCCCGCTTCAGCTCCGCCTGCCGCGACCTGAGCCCGGCCAGCTCGATGCGGGCGGCCCCGCGCAACTGCTCGATCTCCCGCAGCTGTTCCCTTACGTCCGCCACGGCCGCCGCCTGCCGGGTGCCCGCCCGGTCGACGAACTCGGCGCCCTCGAGATAGTGGTCGGGGTCGTCCGACAGCGCGAGTTGCAGCGCGGGGTCGAGACCGCCGTCCCGGTACTGGGCCGCGGCCATCGAACCCAGCTCGTCCCGGGCCGAGTTGAGCCTGTCGGTCTTGCGCGCCGCCTCGTCCCGCAGTGTCGCCAGCCGCCGCTCCGCGGCGTCGGCCTGCTCCTTCGCCCCGTCGTACTTCTCGGTGGCGGCCTCCGCCTCCTGGTACAGCTTGTCCACCTCCGCCCTGACCTGCGTCGGCGTCAGGTCCGGCTCGGCGTGCCCGGTCCCGTCGAAGCCCGTCGCGGTCGCCGCGCCCGCCACGGCGATCGTGAACGCCGTCCGGGCCGGACTGCCGCTCAGCGAGCGCCGACTGGGCCTGCGGTGCGCTGCCACGTGGACTGCCCGTCCTTTCGTAGGACCGCCCGTTCCGGGGCGGCTTACGCGTCCGGCGGCGGCCCGCACAGGGGGAGCGGGCCGCCGCCGGACCTTCTCGGCGGTGGTGGCCGACTGCCGCCCCTGGCCCGGGCGGCGGTGGGGAGCCGGTCACCTGGTGGAGGACGCTAAACCTGTCTGTGTCGGCTGGGTAACGCGATGTGCGGAAGTGCCCTCGGCGGATCGCCGGCTGACCGTATGCGGCCGTGATCCAGGACTCGCGCCGTCGACTTCACGCAGTGCGCTGACCGATGTGGCGGTTCCGGGACCCGTACGGAAGGCGGAGTGCTATGGGCCGCATATATGCAGGAGCCACCGATGGCATAGATGCAGGACCCACCGATGAAGGCCGGGGCCGGTGTCCGGCGCCCCGTGCGCCCCTGTTTAAGCTCCCGCCTCATGGACGTACTCATCCATCTCTTCGTCGGCCTGCACATCATCGGCATCGCCGCGCTCCTCGGCGGCTTCTTCACCCAGATGAAGGCGATGGGCCGCGGCGAGGCCCGCTTCGTCCCGGCGATGCTGCACGGCGCGCTGACGATGCTGGTCACCGGCGCGATCCTGGTCGGCCTCAACCAGGCCGACGACCATCACGTCAACAACATCAAGATCGGCGTCAAGCTGGCCCTGCTGATCGTGATCCTCGGCCTGGTCTATGTGAAGCGGGACGAGGAAAAGATCGACAAGAGCCTGTTCGGACTGGTGGGCCTGCTCACCACGGCGAACATCTTCATCGCGGTGCTGTGGACCTGATGCCGGCACGGGCCGCGGCGACGGCCCCCGCGGCGACGGCCAGCCACGCCGCCACCGCGACCCACAGCAGCACCTGCCCGGGCCCCCTGAGCCACGGGGCGTCGAGGGCGGCCGCGACGGACAGGACGGCCGCCGCCGTCATCCCCAGCGCGAAAACGGTCGCCCAGCGGCGCACGTCGTAGCCGCGTCGCGGCCGGACCGCCTCGGCGACGAGCAGTACGGCGTACCAGGCCAGGTCGAGTACGAGCAGCGCCGCGGTGACGGCGCGCAGCACTCCGCGGTCGTCGTCGTTCCACAGGTACAGGCGCGCGCTGTCGGCCAAGACCAGCTTCGATCCTGCGAGCGCCGAGATGGCGAGCGCGCCGCCCGCCACCCACTGGTCGCCCGGCCCTTCGGTCACCTGTCGCAGATCGAAGAGGGCCAGCACGCAGCCGTAGAGGACGAGCCCGAGCCAGAACAGCGCGAGTGCCGCGTGCGCGAGCCATGCCGACGCCCGGGCCGCGGCGAGCGTGGCGCCGAGCACCGCGAGCCCCTGCGTGGCCACGCAGCACAGGAACACCGCGCCCGGCATACGACGCCGCCAGTGCCGTGCGACCTGCACCAGCAGCAGCGGCCACAGCACGGCCCCCAGTGCGAGCAGGGCCTCCGCGAGAGTCTGCCGTCCGAGGGCGCAGAACCGGGTCCCGAGCACGGCGGTCGCCGCGACGGCGGTCAGCGCCCCCGGCGTCCCCGCCTCCGTCCGCCACTTTTCCGGTTCCCGCACCAGACGGACACCGAAGCCTGCCGCAAGCACCACCCAGGCGACACAGGCCAGGCCCAGGGCGACCCGCGACAGCACCTCGTATCCCGTCAGATGCAGTCCGAGCGACACAATGCCGGTCGCCATCACGGCGGCCCCGGCCGCCGGCGAACGCCGCGCCCACCAGGCGCGGAGGAAGGTCGGGCCGGCCTTGGGGCCGGTGCTGCCGGGCATGGGGCCGATGCTAGGGAGTGCGGCGCGGGTTGAGGGCGGGCCACGCGCGCGTGCGTCACAAACTGCCCCGCACGCGCGCGTGCTCTGCTCCCCGGTGCCTCAGGCGGGCCGCACCACACTGTGGATGATCGATGCGCCGCCGTAGTAGACCGACTCCTCGCGGACGTAGGCGCCGGGCTTCGGGGCGTGGATCATCATGCCGTTGCCGATGTAGAGGCCGACGTGGCTGATGTCGTCGTAGAAGAAGATCAGGTCGCCGGGCTGCGCGTCGGTGAGGGAGACCGTGGTGCCGGCGTTCACCTGGTCGTAGGTGGTGCGCGGAAGGTCGACGCCCGCGGCCTTCCAGGCGGCCTGGGTGAGGCCGGAGCAGTCGTAGGAGTCGGGGCCGGTGGCGCCCCAGACGTACGGCTTGCCGATCTGGGCGCGGGCGAAGGCGAGCGCCTTCTCGGCCTTGGTGGCGTACGAGGAGTCGCCGGCGGAGGTGGATCCCGAGCCCGCGGAGGAGCCGCTGTCCCGGGCCGCGGCCTCTTCCTTGGCCTTCTCCGCCGCCGCCTGCTGCTTCGCCAGCTCCGCGGCCTTGCGCGCGGCCTCCTCCTCCTTCTGCTTCTGGACAGCCGCGAGCCGCGCCTTCTCCTCGGCGGTCAGCTTCGACAGCAGCGCGCGCGCGTCGGAGAGCTTCTTCTGCACCGTGGACTTGGCGGTCTGGAGGTCGCTCTGCGTCTCGGTGAGCGTCTGAAGGCTCCTGGAGGCCTCCTCGCGCTTCTTCATCGTCGCGGACTGCTCGGTGAAGTAGTCGTCGACCGCGCTCTTCTGGCGAGAGGTCAGCCGCCCCATGAGCTGCGTCTGGTCGAAGTAGTCCTGTGGGGAGTCCGCGAGCAGGAAGGTCGCCGTGTCGGGTGCGGCGGCTCCGGTCCGGTACTGGGCCGCGGCGAAGGAACCGAGCTGCTCCCGCTCCTCGTTGAGCTTCTGCGTGCGCCTGGCGACGTCGTCGAGGAGGGTGTCGACGTTCTTGCGCTGCTTCGTGGTCTTCTCTTTGGCCGCGTTGTACTTCTCGGTGGCCGACTCCGCCTGGCGGTAGAGGTCGTCGACCTTCTTCTCGACCTCTTCGAGGCTGGGCTTGCCGTCGGCAGTGGGGGCGGCGTTCGCCGACTGGGACAGCAGGGCCACCGAGGTGAGGGCGGCCGTGGCGAGGGCGGGGGTGCGTATGCCTGCTACGCGCGTACCCGCGGGGCGCGACTTGCGGTGCGACGCCAAGGGAGGCGACTCCTTCCGTCTTCCGCCTACCGAGTTAGCTGTCGGGTTCGGGCGCGTGCTTCGGAAGGGTTGCCCTACGGTCCGTGCCTCGAAAGGGAGGACCGATTCACCCCAAGGTCGGTGTGGGTCCCCGGCTCCGGATGCGCGGCGGCGCCCCGGACTCGGCGGAGGCCGCGCGGCCCGGCGACGTTCGCCGGTGGGGGTCGTGCGGCCTGCCGGAACGGTAGCCAACTCGTGTGGCCCCTGTGAAGGATGATGTTCGATATGCCCGATACATTTTCGTGACCTTTGGTCAGCGGGCCGCACGCAGTCGTCAGTTCGGGAGGAAGCGTGGCGTCTTGTCTGTGTTTTTCCGGAGTGGCGACATCTGCCCGCTTCGGTAGCTGTCTCGGCCTGTTCAATTACGGGCTGTGACGGCACGGTTCTGGAGGGAAACCTCGCGGCCAGGTCCGGAAGAATCAGGGATTCCGCGGCCGGCGGGGGCTGGGGAGTCAGTGGATTCCGGCGATGTTCTCAGGGCGGCGGCGGGCTGTCAGTGGGGCGCCCTAGACTCGGAGAGCGATGAGCAGCCTCTTTGACGACAGCTTCCTGGCGAACCTCCAGGCCCCCCGCGGGCACGAGGAGGAACCTCCGCCGCCGCCCGAGGACGATCACGGACCGGAGCCGGTCCCGGACGATCTGTTCGGCGGGAAGTTCGACGTGCCCCCGGACCGGGAGGCCTACTACCGCAACGGCGCCCCCCGCCCGGCGATCGACCCGGCCGCGCTCCTGGACGGGCTGAACGAGAACCAGCGCGCGGCCGTCGTCCACTCCGGCACCCCCCTGCTCATCGTGGCGGGCGCCGGCTCCGGCAAGACCCGCGTGCTCACCCACCGCATCGCCTACCTCCTGGGCGAGCGGAACGTGCATCCGGGCCAGGTCCTCGCGATCACCTTCACCAACAAGGCCGCGGGCGAGATGAAGGAGCGCGTCGAGCAGCTCGTCGGCCCGCGCGCGAACGCGATGTGGGTGATGACCTTCCACAGCGCGTGCGTGCGCATCCTGCGCCGGGAGAGCAAGAAGCTCGGCTTCACCTCGTCGTTCTCGATCTACGACGCGGCCGACAGCAAGCGCCTGATGGCCCTGGTCTGCCGCGACCTGGACCTCGACCCCAAGCGCTACCCGCCGAAGTCCTTCAGCGCCAAGATCTCGAACCTCAAGAACGAGCTGATCGACGAGGAGGACTTCGCCGCCCAGGCCGCCGACGGCTTCGAGAAGACCCTCGCCCAGGCCTACGCCATGTACCAGTCGCGGCTGCGCGAGGCGAACGCCCTCGACTTCGACGACCTGATCATGACGACGGTCAACCTGCTGCGCGCCTTCCCGGACGTCGCCGAGCACTACCGCCGTCGCTTCCGGCACGTCCTGGTCGACGAGTACCAGGACACCAACCACGCCCAGTACGCGCTCGTACGGGAACTCGTCGGCACCGGCGCGCACGACGAGGACGTACCGCCGAACGAGTACGACCTGCAGCCCGCCGAACTGTGCGTCGTGGGCGACGCCGACCAGTCGATCTACGCCTTCCGCGGTGCGACGATCCGCAACATCCTCCAGTTCGAGGAGGACTACCCGGACGCGACGACGATCCTGCTGGAGCAGAACTACCGCTCCACCCAGACGATCCTCTCCGCGGCCAACGCGGTCATCGAGCGCAACGAGTCCCGCCGCCCCAAGAACCTGTGGACGAACGCGGGCGCGGGCGCCCGCATCACCGGCTACGTCGCCGACACGGAGCACGACGAGGCCCAGTTCGTCGCCGACGAGATAGACCGTCTCACGGACGCCGGCGAGACGAAGGCCTCGGACGTCGCCGTCTTCTACCGCACCAACGCCCAGTCCCGTGTCTTCGAAGAGGTCTTCATCCGCGTCGGCCTGCCCTACAAGGTCGTCGGCGGTGTCCGCTTCTACGAGCGCAAGGAGGTCCGGGACGTCCTGGCCTATCTGCGGGTGCTGGCCAACCCCGAGGACTCGGTGCCGCTGCGCCGCATCCTGAACGTCCCCAAGCGCGGCATCGGCGACCGCGCGGAGGCGATGATCGACGCCCTCGCCCAGCGGGAGAAGATCAGCTTCCCGCAGGCGCTGCGCCGCGTCGACGAGGCCTACGGCATGGCGGCGCGGTCGGCCAACGCCGTCAAGCGGTTCAACACGCTGATGGAGGACCTCCGGACGATCGTCGAGTCCGGCGCGGGCCCGGCGACCGTCCTGGAGGCGATCCTCGAACGCACCGGCTACCTCGCCGAGTTGCAGGCCTCCACCGACCCGCAGGACGAGACCCGCATCGAGAACCTCCAGGAACTCGCCGCCGTGGCCCTGGAGTTCGAGCAGGAGGCGGGCGAGGGCGAGGAGTCCCCCGGTCTCGCCGAGTTCCTGGAGCGCGTCGCACTGGTCGCCGACTCGGACCAGATCCCCGACGAGGACGAGGACGGCTCCGGAGTCATCACCCTGATGACCCTGCACACCGCCAAGGGCCTCGAGTTCCCGGTGGTCTTCCTCACCGGCATGGAGGACGGCGTCTTCCCGCACATGCGCGCCCTCGGCCAGACCAAGGAGCTGGAGGAGGAGCGGCGGCTCGCGTACGTCGGCATCACCCGCGCGCGTGAGCGGCTGTACCTGACCCGCTCCTCCCTGCGCAGTGCGTGGGGCCAGCCGTCGTACAACCCGCCCTCCCGGTTCCTGGAGGAGATCCCGGCACAGCACGTCGACTGGAAGCGGACGGGCGCCGCCGCCCCGGTCTCCTCCGGACCGGCGTCGGCCGTGGCGTCCTCGCTGTCTTCCTCGCGCTCCCGTTCGTCGGCGTCGGGTGCGTCCGGATTCGCCACGAGCCGGGCCTCCGAGAAGCCGGTGGTCTCGCTGGCCGTGGGTGACCGGGTCACACACGACCAGTTCGGACTCGGCACGGTCGTGGCCGTGAAGGGCACGGGCGGCAACGCCGAGGCGACGATCGACTTCGGCGACACCAAGCCGAAGCGCCTGCTGCTGCGGTATGCGCCGGTGGAGAAGCTGTGACAGGACCCAGGGGGCGCGGCCCCCGGGTCTCCTAAGTCGGGTCGAGCCCGTGGCTCCGCAGCCACGGCAGCGGGTCGATCGCCGAACCCCCGCCCGGCCGGACCTCGAAGTGCAGATGCGGGCCGGTCGAGTTGCCGGAGTTCCCCGAGTACGCGATCGGGTCGCCGGCCTTGACCGTCGTACCGGAGGCGACGCGATAGCTGGAGAGATGGCAGTACCACGTCTCCGTGCCGTCCTTCGCTGTCACTATCATCATGTTCCCGTACGCACTGTTCCACTCTGTGCGCACGGTGCCGTCGGTCGCGGCCATCACCGTCGTGCCGTACGAGACGGGGAAGTCGATGCCGGTGTGTACGGACATCCAGTTGATGCCGGCCTGCCCGAAGTAGGCGCTGAGCCCCCTCTGGGTGACCGGAAGGACGTACTTCGGGCGCAGCCGCTCCTTGCGGGCCGCCTCCGCTGCCGCCTTCTTCTTCTCGGCCTCCTGCTGGGCCTTGAGGTCGATGCGCTCCTGCGTACGGCTGGCCCGGTCGGCGAAGTCGTCGGCGCCGGCGGAGAGGCTCCGGAGCTGGGTGTCCAGCTTGTTGTTGGCGGCGGATGGTTTCACCGCATGTGCGTCCGACGCGGTCGTCGAGGTGCCCTGGTCGCCGGTGAAGGTGCCCACGGAGGCGGCGGCGATACCGGCCACGCCCATCACACACGCCGAGGGCACGGCGATGGTCAGCAGCGCGGACCGCTTGGCAGGCGCGCGACGGCGGGAGCGGGCCCCGCTGCGGGAGCCCGCGCGTGAGACCGGAGCCGACCTGACCTCTTCCTGCTCGTCGAGGAGCGGGGTCACCGAGGGCAGCTCTCCGGTGGCGTTCGACTGGCCGTCGTCCGGGAGGGATTCCTCGTACGCAGCGTGCTCGGCCTGCTGCTCGTGGTCGTCGGCGGTTCCGGCGGGCGCGGCGGTGCCGTCGGCCTCGGGGCCCTCGGAGTTCCACTGTGTGGCGTCGTACGCCCCGGTGTCGAAGGCCTGGGTGCCCCATTCCCACTGCTGGGTCTGATCGGCGGTGCTGCCCGAGTGGTCGGGCTGCAGCCAGGCGTTCGCATCCCACTGGCCTGAGACGTCGTGCCCGGTGGCCTGCGGTGGGATGACGGGAAGCGGCTGGTGGTCGGCGGCCCAGAGGGTCGTGTCGTACACACCGGTGTCGTAGGCGGCATGGTGCTGTGCCGCGTACGCGTCGTAGTTCAGGGTCTGGTGGCCGCCCGTGGCCCACTGGCCGGAGTCGTACGAACCCGTGCTCTCGCCCGGGAGGCTGCCGAACAGGGGGTCTGCGGCGAAGGTCGCGGTGGCGTGGCCGCCGGTCGCAAAACCACTGGAGTCGTAGCCGCTGTACGTGGTGAAGTCGCCGTACTGGGCTTCCTGCGTGCCGTACGACGCGTAGTGCGCCGAGGCGGCATCGGAAGCCGGAGCCGGGGTCATGGTCCCCGACGGGTGACGGTCGTTCACCAACTTCTCTTTCGCCTCGACAACAGGGGCTGCCAGAGCAGTGCGGTGACTGTACCCGGCGGTATACGGGCTCGACAATCTTCAACAGGTTTCGTGCGCGCAGGAAACGGGCATTCGGCCGTGTTTCGGGGGACGACGGGCACGGCTTTGGCCCTGTGTTCGAAGAATGTTCGAGGCCAAATGGCTGTCGGAAAGCCGTGCGAGTGCTGTCCGGGTGCCGTTCAGGGCTGTGAGCGGGCTGTACGGATACGGCCGTACCGGATGCGGCTGTGGACGGGGCTGTAAGAGGCGGGGTCAGGCCACTGTCAGGCCGCCGGCGTGCGCGGCGGCTTCTGCTCCTGTTCCCTCGGCGTCGAGGGCCTGGCGTATCCCGGTCGCCACGGCGGGGTGCACGGGCAGGGCGAGATGTCCGATCCCGCTGACCTGCACGTTCTGCACCATCAGGTCGGGGTGGTCGATACAGGCGGTCTCCAGTGGGTCCATCAGGTGATCGAGGTCGCTCCAGAAACTCACGAAGTGCGTACGGCAGCCCGGCGCGGGCCGGGTCAGCTCCTCGAGCAGCTCCGAGCCGGGGCGCATCTGGCGGACGATCGGGTGGGCGTTCGCCAGCGGTACCACCCGGGTGCCGGAGTGCGGGGTGCCGAGCGTCACCAGCGTGCGGACGCGGATGTCGCCGCCCAGCCGCTGCACGTAGTACCGCGCTATCAGTCCGCCGAGGCTGTGTCCGACGATGTCGACCTGCCTGCTGCCCGTGCGCTCGCAGATTTCTTCTATGTGCCGGCTCAGCAGCTCGGCCGCGGTGCGGATGTCGCAGGTCAGCGGCGAATAGTTGAGCGACTCGACCTGCTGCCTGCCGTGCTGGGCGAGGCTGCGGCGCAGCAGCACGAAAACCGAGCGGTTGTCGATGAAGCCGTGCAGGAGGACGACCGGGGGTTTGGTCCCGGTCGGCAGCTGTGCTGCGCCGTCCGCCGACGGGAGCGGGACCGATGACCCTCGGCGTTCCTGGATGACGCCGGAGGGATAGAGGAGGAGGTGTCCCGCGAGGATCGCGAGTTCCAGGGCGGTCGCCTTCAGCAGGGCCAGGGAGAGTCCCGCCAGTCTGCTCGGGAGCAGTCGCTGGCAGAGCGGGAGAAAGGGCAGCGCTGCCCTCGTGACCTTCATGGCCGACCTCCTGTCGGCACGCAGGAGACGCCTCTGTCCCCCGTGTGCCCTCGTTGAGGCCGCGGAAGGCGGTCGACGGTCCTTCACGGCATCGTCGACACACCGCATCGCCACGGCGCGCGGTCTGCGGCGCGGTGGTGCGGCGGCTCCTTTGCGGCTCCAGTTGCGCGTGTTCCCGCCGGAACGCTGCGCGGTGAACGTGTCCCATCGTGTGATTTCCCCCTCGCTCTTCACCGCGAAACTGCCGGTTGCGGGATGCTGGCGATAACGTTCGTTCACTTCCCCGGCCGGTTCGGGTACCCAGTACTTGTCGGTAGGGATGGATGCAGTCGCTTCATGGAGGCAGTGATGGGTGTGGCAGCCGGTCCGATCCGCGTGGTGGTGGCCAAGCCGGGGCTCGACGGCCACGATCGCGGGGCCAAGGTGATCGCGCGTGCGTTGCGCGACGCGGGTATGGAGGTCATCTACACCGGCCTTCACCAGACCCCCGAGCAGATCGTCGACACCGCGATCCAGGAGGACGCCGACGCGATCGGGCTGTCGATCCTGTCCGGTGCCCACAACACGCTCTTCGCCGCGGTGATCAAGCTGCTCAAGGAGCGGGACGCTGAGGACATCCTGGTCTTCGGCGGCGGGATCATCCCCGAGGCGGACATCGCTCCGCTGAAGGAGCAGGGTGTCGCGGAGATCTTCACGCCGGGGGCGACGACGCAGTCGATCGTGGACTGGGTGCGTGCGAATGTCAGGCAGCCGGCCGAGGCGTAGGCCTCCGGCGGTGCGACCGTCGTGTGGTGCGGGTGGGACGGGGTGACCGGCCCTGGGGGCTTCGCCCCCAGACCCCCTTTCGGCCTGAACGGGTTCGTCCTCAAACTCCCCCGCTCTCGGCTTCGCTTGAGCGGGAGGACTTCCACGACGGACTGAAATGCGCTGACCGGCGCTGAAGAAGTGCTGAGGCCTGAAGGACAGTCCTACGCCGCGTCCAGCTCTTCCGCCATCGCCGCCCGCAACCGCAAGGTCGTCACCAGGCGCTGGAACGCCTCCGCCCAGTAGCCGCCCGCCCCCGGTGACGCGTCCTCCGGCTCGTCGGGTATCGCCAGCAGGCCGTCGAGGCGGCTTGCCTCGGAGGGGTCGAGGCAGCGTTCGGCCAGGCCCATCACTCCGCTGAAGCTCCATGGGTAACTTCCCGCGTCCCGGGCGATGTTGAGCGCGTCCACCACTGCCCGCCCGAGCGGCGCGGACCAGGGCACCGCGCACACCCCGAGCAGCTGAAACGCCTCTGACAGGCCATGTGCCGCGATGAACCCGGCCACCCAGTCGGCCCGTTCCGCTGCGCTCAGCGTGCCGAGCAGCCTGGCGCGCTCGGCCAGTGACACCGCGCCCGGCCCGCCGGCCTCGGGGGCGGACGGGGGTCCGAGGAGCGCCCGGGCCCACTCGGGGTCCCGCTGCCGCACGGCGGCCCGGCACCAGGCGGCATGCAGTTCGCTCTGCCAGTCGTCCGTCACCGGCAGCGCCACGATCTGCCGTGGCGTACGGCCGCCCAGCCGCGTGGACCATGTCCCGAGCGGTGTCGCCTCCACCAACTGGCCGAACCACCACGACCGTTCACCCCGCCCTGCCGGAGCCTTGGCCACGACACCGTCGCGCTCCATGCTCGCGTCGCACTCGTGCGGAGCCTCGACGACGATCACCGGTGAGTCGCCCGTGTGGTCGACGGCCACGCACGCCGCTGCTCTGACGGCCATCCGCGCGGCGAGCGCCGAACCCGGCAGCGCCGAGAGCAACTCGGCTGCCGTCGCCCGGACATTGCGACTCCGGTCGGCCAGCGCCTGTTCCAGGAACGGCTCGTCCTCGGGGCCGAGTCCCGTGCGCAACGAGTCGAGGAACATCAGACGGTCCTCGGCCCGCTCCGTCGACCAGGTCGTGGTGAGCAGTTCGCGGGCGGCGGCGGGCTCTCGGGCTCGTATGGCCGACAGGAGCGCCACCCGCTCGGCGAACAGGCCCTCCTCCCACAGGCGCCGGGTCTGCTCCGTGTCCTCGGGGTGCGGCAGGGCGGCGCCCCCGCCCGGGATCGCACGCAGGGCGAACCGCCAGTCGGGATTCAGCCGGGCCAGCCACACGGCGCGCGGCCCTGCGAACGCCAGCGCCGCCGGCCGCAGATCCGTACGCCCCCGAGCCGCGTCCAGCAGCGCGGGCAGCGCCTGCGGGGGTGCCGCGAAACCGCGGGCGTTGGCCGCCGCGAGCCACTGCGGCAGCAGCTCCATGAGGTCCGGCGCCGTGCCTCTGCGGCCGCCGCCGCCCGTGCCCGGCCGGTCGGCCAGCAGCAGTGCGAGCCTGCGGGCCGCCGCGGGGGGCAGTACCGGCCGAGGGTCCTCGGCAGCGGGCTCGGGCCGTCCCGCCGCCCGAGCCGCTCGCAGCCCCGCCCGCCGCCGAACGGTCTCCGCGGCCGCCGCGTCCAGCAGCGCCACCGGCGCCTCCCGCCCCGGCGCTGCGCCGGGCGGGGTGCGCCGCTCCGTTCCGAGCAGTGCCGCCGTGACGAGTTCCTCCCAGGCGCCCGAGGCGGGCGCATGCACCGGCGTGGACGTCGTGTTCATGCGGTTCCTTTCCGTGAAGCTCCCGTCCCTGTGGGCGTCGTACGGCGGTCCTGCGACATTCGGCTCAGCACAGCCGCACCGCCTCTCCTGCTCCCTCCGGCCACGCCGTCAGCGGAGTGAAACCCCGGTGGCCGCACTCACCGAAGACCTTGACCGGGGCGCCGCCGGACAGGGCGACCAGGCGCCAGAGGCCGGGGCGGCTGCGGGCAGTGGGAGTCAGCGGCAGCGCCGCGTCCGCATCCGCGTCCGCGTCCGCCAGCTGCCAGGAGTCGCCGTCCGGGATCGGTATGACCCGGTCCAGCGTGACCGGGACGGAGTCCAGCCAGGGGTCGTCCCGCAGTGCCTCGCCATAGCGGGCGGCCGCCTGCGCGGTCGTCACTCCTGGCGGCCGTGCCACCGACGGGGCCGGCGGTGCGAACTGCTCGCCCAGGGCCGCCCGCAGTTGCCCGGCGCCCGGATAGGCGGACACCTCGGCGTCCAGGGTCAGCCCTACGGGCAGCGCCAGCTCCGGGGCGCGGCCCGCGGCGCCGTAGGAGAGGAGCAGCGCGGTGCGGTCCGAGTCCGTGCCGTGCAGCCAGATTCTGCGGGTCGTCAGGCGGGTGTCCGCCGTGTCGTACTGGGCCAGGACCAGCCAGCGGTCGCGCAGCGGCGGGCCGTCCGCCGTGCCCGGCAGACCGATCCGTGAACGGACCGTGGCCGCCAGGCCGTCCGGCAGCCGTTCCCGGTGCAGCCAGCCCTGGTCGAGGAGATGGAGCAACGCGCACTCCTCCAGCAGACGCACCGGCCAGCCCGGCCCGGACGACGGGATCGCCCCCAACTCCCGCACCCGCGCGGCCAGTCCAGGCGCCTGGGCGTCGACCATGCGGGCCGCAGTCTCCTCCCACAGCGCGTACCCCGCCTGCTCCGCGCTCGCCAGACCGCCGCGCAGCAGATCCGTCAGGCGCTGCTCCAACTCGGTCGCACCCGCGGTGATCCGCTCGGCCCGGCGCTCCGCCCGGCGCCGCGCGGCCTCCGGATCACCGGACCCGGACGAGGAACCGGCCGCCCCAGCCTCCCGCTTCTGCTCGGCGCGCTGCCTTCTCCCCTCTATCCACTGCACCGCCCAGTCCGGCGCCTGCGCCGACGGCACCGCACCGTCCCCGCCCGCCCAGAGCAGCAGCAGCCCGAGCGCGTGCTTGCACGGGAACTTGCGGCTCGGGCAACTGCACTTGTACGCGGGGCCCGCCGCATCCGCGATGTCCACGACCGTCTGATACGGCTTGCTGCCACTGCCCTTGCACTGCCCCCACACCGTCCCCTCGTCGGAACTCCCCGCCTCGGACCACGGCCCCGCCGCGCCGAGTTTGCTGCCCGCTTTGCGTGACGCGGCGTCAGGCGCCAGTGCCAGCACCTGATCCGCGCTCCAGCGCACCCCCTGCTGAGTCATGACATCGAAGGTAGATCCCGCCACTGACAATCGGTCCGGCGAGCGCGCTCTGACAGGAGTTTTCGCAGGTCAGAACGGATTGTCAGTGGCGTAGTGCAACGTGGGTGCCAGATCCGAACCGGCCGAGCTGGAGGGGGCCTCAGCCATGTCTGTGTCCGTGGAACCGACGATCGTCGAAGCAGCCGAAGTACCCGCGAAGGAGCCGGCCGAGGCGTTGCGGCCGCACGCGGAGGACGCCTTCGCCGATGAACTCGCCGCACTCGCCGCGCAGGACGACCGCCCGCGCCCGGCCCGCTGGAAGCTGTCGCCGTGGGCGGTGGCGACATATCTGCTCGGCGGCACCCTGCCGGACGGCACGGTGATCACACCGAAGTACGTGGGCCCGCGCCGCATCGTCGAGGTCGCCGTCACCACGCTCGCCACCGACCGCGCCCTGCTTCTGCTCGGCGTGCCCGGCACCGCGAAGACCTGGGTGTCCGAGCACCTGGCCGCGGCGGTCAGCGGCGACTCGACGCTGCTCGTGCAGGGCACGGCGGGCACGCCGGAGGAGGCGATCCGGTACGGCTGGAACTACGCGCAGCTGCTGGCGAACGGCCCGAGCCGGGCCGCCCTGGTGCCCAGCCCCGTCATGCGGGCCATGGCGGAGGGGATGACGGCGCGGGTGGAGGAGCTGACCCGTATCCCCGCCGACGTCCAGGACACGCTCATCACGATCCTCTCCGAGAAGACGCTGCCGATACCGGAGTTGGGGCAGGAGGTGCAGGCCGTCCGCGGTTTCAACCTGATCGCCACGGCCAACGACCGGGACCGCGGGGTCAACGACCTCTCCAGCGCCCTGCGCCGCCGCTTCAACACGGTCGTGCTGCCACTGCCGGAGAGTGTCGAGGCCGAGGTCGACATCGTCTCGCGCCGCGTCGACCAGATCGGCCGCTCGCTCGACCTGCCGGCCGTGCCCGAGGGCATCGACGAGATCCGCCGCGTCGTGACCGTCTTCCGCGAGCTGCGTGACGGGGTCACGTCCGACGGGCGTACGAAGCTCAAGTCGCCGAGCGGCACGCTGTCGACGGCGGAGGCGATCTCGGTCGTCACCAGCGGACTCGCCCTGGCCTCCCACTTCGGCGACGGCGTGCTGCGGGCCGGGGACGTCGCCGCGGGCATCCTCGGTGCCGTCGTCCGCGACCCGGCGGCCGACCGCGTCATCTGGCAGGAGTACCTGGAGGCGGTCGTCCGCGAGCGCGAGGGCTGGAAGGACTTCTACCGGGCCTGCCGTGAGGTGAGCGCGTGAACGACCTGGGGTGGGGCCGGCCGGGCGGAAACGGCGGGAACAGCGGGAACAAGGGCTCGGGCGGGAGCCAGGGACCGGGCGGCTCGGTGTGCACGGCACACGAGGACTGGCTGCACGTCGGGAACGGCAGCGGTCCGGAGGGTGCCCGGCAGGCGTCCGGCGGCCGCATTCGAGGGGCGCGATGACCAGGACGAGGGGGACGGCGTGACAGGGACGGCAAGGGGCGGGAGCGGCGCGGCCGGCGGTGGGCCGCTGCTGCTCGGCGTACGACATCACGGGCCCGGCTCGGCACGAGCGGTACGGGCGGCGCTGGACGCGGCCCGGCCCCGGGCCGTGCTGATCGAGGGCCCGCCCGAGGCCGACGCACTGATCCCGCTGGCCGCCGAGGAGGACATGCGGCCGCCGGTCGCCCTCCTCGCCCACGCCGTGGACGAGCCCGGCCGCTCGGCCTTCTGGCCGCTCGCCGAGTTCTCCCCGGAGTGGGTCGCGATCCGGTGGGCCCTGGAGCACGACGTACCGGCGCGCTTCATCGACTTGCCGGCGACCCACACCCTGGCGTGGAGCAGGGACACGCAGGACGAACTCGGCGGGGGCGGCGCGGGCGGTGGACGCGGGGATGACACCGATGCGGCCGGGGGCGGCGCGTCCCGTGCCGACAACGGGCGCGGGAGTGTGGGTGGCGACGGCGCCGGGCGCGGGGGCGCGGTCGGGGCCAAATCCGGCGCTGGGGCCGGGTCCGGGGCTGGGTCAGAAGCCCACTTCGGGGCCGGTGCCGCAGCAGGAACGGGGGCCAGGGCAGACGCCGACCCCGGCGCAGGATCCGACATCGCGGTCGGAGCCGACGCCGAGACCGGATCCAACACCGCGGCCGCAGCCGGCGCCGCGGCGGAGACGGGAGCCGGGTCAGGTGTCGATGCCGGGGCCGACGCTGACAGCCGTGCCGATGCCGGGGCCGACAGTCGTGCCGATGCCGGCACCAGCATTCACGCCCATGCCGACGCCGATCTCGGTGGCCGGCCCTCCTCCGACAGGTCCGTCCTGGCGAACGACGTCCGTATCGACCCGCTCGCCGTGCTCGCCGAGGCCGCCGGGTACGAGGACCCGGAGCGGTGGTGGGAGGACGTCGTGGAGCACCGGGGGGTGGGGGAGGGGGACGCGTTCGCGCCGTTTCTGGCGCTGGAAGAGGCCATGGGGGCGTTGCGGGAGGCGTACGGCAGCGGGGGGCACGACCGGGATCTCGTGCGGGAGGCGTACATGCGGCTCCAGGTGCGGGCCGCGCAGCGGGAGTTCGGGGACACGGTGGCGGTCGTGTGCGGGGCCTGGCATGTGCCCGCGCTGCGGCAGAAGACGGCCGTCGCCGCCGACCGGGCGCTGGTCAAGGGGCTGCCCAAGGTCAAGGCGGACATGACGTGGGTGCCGTGGACGTACCGGAGGCTGTCGCGGGTCAGCGGTTACGGGGCCGGCATCGACTCGCCGGGCTGGTACGGGCATCTGTTCGCCGCCCCGGACCGGCCGGTCGAGCGGTGGATGACCAAGGTGGCCGGGCTGCTGCGGGACGAGGACCGGATCGTCTCCTCGGCGCATGTCATCGAGGCGGTGCGGCTGGCGGAGACGCTCGCGGCGATGCGGGGCCGCCCGCTGCCGGGGCTCGGCGAGACGACTGATGCCGTGCGCGCGGTGATGTGCGAGGGCTCGGACGTGCCGCTGGCGCTGGTGCACGACCGGCTGGTCGTCGGGGACGTGCTGGGGGAGGTGCCGCAGGCTGCGCCGGCGGTGCCGTTGCAGCGGGACCTGGACCGGAGCCGGCGTCGGCTGCGGCTCAAACCGGAGGCGCTGGAGCGGGAGTTGGAGCTCGACCTGCGCAGGGAGACCGACGCAGGGCGCAGCAGGCTGTTGCACCGACTGCGGTTGCTGGGCGTGGCGTGGGGCGAACCGGTGGCTTCGCGGGGGAGCACGGGCACGTTCCGGGAGACGTGGCGGCTGCGCTGGGAGCCGGAGCTGGCCGTGCGGGTGGCGGAAGCCGGGGTGTGGGGCACCACGGTGCTCGCCGCCGCGACGGCCAAGGCGGAGGCGGACGCCGTCGCCGCACAGGTCCTGGCCGACGTCACCGGACTCGCCGAGCGCTGTCTGCTCGCCGAACTCCCCCAAGCGCTACCGGTGGTGATGCAGGTCCTGGCCGACCGGGCGGCGCTCGACACGGACGTCGGCCACCTCGCGCAGGCCCTGCCGGCCCTGGTCCGCTCCCTCCGGTACGGCGATGTACGCGGCACGGACACAGGGGCGCTGGCCGGAGTCGCCGCGGGCCTCGCCGAGCGGATATTCGTCGGCCTGCCCCCGGCCTGCGCGGCCCTGGACGCGGACGCCGCCGAGGAGATGCGACGCCATGTGGACGCGGTGCACGGGGCGGTGGGGCTGCTGGGCGAGGCGCCCACGCCGGGCCACCGCGACCTGCGGGGCCGCTGGCACTCGGTGCTGCGCGCGCTGTCCGTCCGGGACACCGCGCCCGGTGTGGTCCGCGGGCGGGCCGTGCGGCTGTTGCTGGACGACGGGGAGTTGGGGCAGGACGAGGCGGCGCGGCTCATGGGTCTCGTGCTGTCATCGGGGACCCCGCCGGGGGATGCCGCCGCCTGGATCGAGGGCTTCGTCGGCGGAGGGTCCGGCGGCGGAATGCTCCTCGTGCACGACGAGCGGCTGCTCGGGCTGGTCGACTCGTGGCTGACCGGCGTGCCGGCGGAGGCCTTCACGGACGTACTGCCCCTGCTGCGGCGGACGTTCTCGGCGTACGAGCCGGGGGTGCGCCGGACGCTGGGCGAGCTCGTCCGGCGCGGACCGGGGGAGCGGGGGAGCGTGACGGCCGCCGGCTCCGGCATACCGGGCTTCGCGGTCGACCTCGACCCCGGGCGCGCGGACGCCGTGCTGCCGGTGGTCCGGCTGCTGCTGGGCCTGGACGGACCGGGCGGCCCGGGAGGGGTGGAAGTGGAAGAGGACATCGACAACGACCTTGCGGGGGTGGCGGGATGACGAAGGACGGACTGATGGAAGCCCAGGAGCTCGTCGGCGCGAGGGCCGTCGGGGAGAACAGGAACGGCAACAGGAATCGCACCAGGTACGGGGGCGGGGCGAAGGACCGTCCGCTGGTCGCCGTCGCCGTGATGCCGCTCTGGGACCGGCCTCGTACGGGGGTGTGCCGATGACGGCCGAGGCGACGGACCCGGCGGCCCCGGCGCAGGAGCGGCTGCGACGCTGGCGGCTGGTGCTCGGGGGCGACGCCGCCGACGGCACGGGATGCGCGCTGTCGGGGCAGGACAGCGCGATGGACGGGGCGCTGGCCGCGCTGTACGGGAAGGGTGACGGGCAAGGGCGGGCGGGGCGGGACCGGTCGGCGGGGCTCGGGGCGTCGGCGCCGTCGGTGGCGCGCTGGCTGGGGGACATCCGGACGTACTTCCCCTCCTCCGTCGTCCAGGTCATGCAGCGCGACGCCATCGACCGGCTCGGGCTGTCCGCGCTGCTGCTGGAGCCGGAGATGCTGGAGGCGGTGGAGGCCGACGTCCATCTCGTCGGCACGCTGCTCTCGCTCAACAAGGCGATGCCGGAGACGACCAAGGAGACGGCACGGGCCGTTGTGCGCAAGGTCGTCGAGGACCTCGAGAAGCGGCTCGCCACCCGCACCCGGGCCACCCTCACCGGCGCCCTCGACCGCAGCGCGCGGATCAGCCGGCCGCGCCATCACGACATCGACTGGAACCGCACCATCGCGGCCAACCTCAAGCACTATCTGCCCGAGTACCGGACGATCGTGCCGGAGCGGCTCATCGGCTACGGGCGGGCGTCCCAGTCCGTGAAGAAGGAAGTCGTCCTCTGCATCGACCAGTCGGGGTCGATGGCGGCGTCCGTGGTCTACGCGTCCGTGTTCGGGGCGGTGCTCGCCTCCATGCGGTCGATCAACACGCGACTCGTCGTCTTCGACACGGCGGTGGTGGACCTCACCGACCAGCTCGACGACCCGGTGGACGTGCTGTTCGGCACGCAGCTGGGAGGCGGCACGGACATCAACCGGGCACTCGCCTACTGCCAGTCGCAGATCACCCGGCCCGCGGAGACGGTGGTCGTGCTCATCAGCGATCTCTACGAGGGCGGGATACGCAACGAGATGCTCAAGCGGGTCGCCGCGATGAAGGCGTCCGGAGTGCAGTTCGTGACGCTGCTCGCGCTCTCGGACGAGGGGGCGCCGGCCTACGACCGGGAGCACGCGGCCGCACTCGCCGCGCTGGGGGCACCGGCGTTCGCGTGCACGCCCGATCTCTTCCCCGAAGTGATGGCGGCGGCCATCGAGAAACGACCGCTGCCCATACCTGACACGGCATGACCGGACACGACACGGCATGACCGGAAACGGTGCAACCGGGGAGACACGGAACGGTCACTGACGATTTGTCGATGCATCGTCGTCCGACTTCGCCCAGCAAAACGGACATGCCTACCCATCGGTAACTGGGGGCTTGCGCAACCTCGGGAGGGCCGTGCGAGGATCGACGCCTCATCCGCGGCGCGCCGTTGTGCCGCCTCGTCCGTACCGCACCGCGTCGCGCCGGACTCGTAGCTCGTTACGGCTCGTCATGTGAAATTCGTTCCGCCGCACGGGAGGACCACCCCCTCTTGACCTGGCCAGCAGCCTTGCCCGGTGCCGCTCTGCGCGTGATGCGCACGGCGGCCGGCCGGCGTGCGCTGCAAGTCGTGCTGCTGGTGGGCGGGTTGTTCGCGCTGGGGTTCCTCTGCGGGGAACAGGCACACGCGGCGGAGCAGGCGCCGGCCGCCTCCGCGTCCGAGGTCGTGGCGGCCGTCCCGGCGGACGGCGTCCGGGCGTCGTCGACGAGCGATGCGGTCGCCACGGTCACTCGGCTCACGAACACGTCGGCCGCTACGGTCGGCCGGCTGACGAACACTTCGGCCGCACGCGTGGTGCAGGCCACCCAACCCCGGCCGGCCGCTCCGGACAAGCCCGAGCCGACGACTCCCGCCGCACCGGCTCCGGCACCGGCGCCGGTCCAGGCACCGACCGATCCCAGGCCCGCCCCGAACCCCGGCGCCATTCCCGCGAACCCGGGCGCAGCCGGTCAGGTCCTCACCCCGTCGGCCGGTGAGCTCGTCCGCTCCGTGGGGGATCACGTCGTACAGCCGGTCGGTGGTCTGGTCGAGACCGTGACCGCCGGGCTGGGCAGGGTGACCGCGCAGATACCGCCGTTGTCGTCGTTGCCCTCCCTGCCGAGGCTGCCTGGATCGCCGTCGACGCCGGGCCTGCCCACCTTGCCCGGCTTCCTTGCGCCGCCGGGCCGGATACTTCCCGCGCCGGTCGCGCCGGCGCCGCAGCCGGGTGCCGCAGGGCACTCCGGAAGGGAAGGCGCCGTGGACGACCGGCGCTCCACAGGGGCAGCGAGCGATACGGGGCACGGGCCGCGGTTCGTCGTGGACGTGACCGCGGGCCACGCCACCGCCGTGCAGGGCGGCGGGCGGCGGGCCGGTGCCGGGTACGCCCCGGCACCGCAGGCCCCCGACCGCGACCCGGCCGGCGCACCGGCCAACCGGGCCGCGGTCGACAACGGCACCTCGAGGCACGGCGACGCACATGCCGTCGCCCTGAACCACCGGCCGTTCGTGCGACTCGTGCCCGGCGCCGCCGCGCGCGCAGCCGCGGCCGGTACCCGGGACAGGCACCGGGACATCCCCGTATTCCCCGGCTAGGGCAGGCCCTTCCCCCGCCACGGACCTGCCGCGCGGGGGCGGAGCAGGTCTGCCCGCCCGTCCGGACACCCCTTCGTTCTCCGGACGCAAGCCGCCGACTCCGCTGGTCCCGACTCCCCGGACCAGGACCGGAAGCGGCGCCGGAATTGTCCCCAAGCCTTTCGAAGAAGCCCCGGAACTCCCCGGATCTCCCCTGAGATCAAGGAGCGCGGAGCTTCCAGGGATCTAAGGATCTGACGCACGCATGAACAAGAACATCCGCCGCTCCATCGTCATAGCCGCCGGTGTCACCGGCGCATGGGCGCTCGGGTCCGCCGTGGCCAGCGCCGACGAGTTGCCCTCGTCCACCCTGTCCGTGTCCGATACGACATCCGATCCGGCCACCGACGTGGCCGTCGACTCCGGCAGCACCCTCGGCGCGCTGACCGACACCGTCACCGGCACGGTCGACGGCGTGGTCACCGGCGTCCAGCACACCGTCTCCGGCGTCACAGGGACGGCCGGCTCCACCGCGCACAAGGCGGCCTCCACGGTCACCGGCGCGCAGAAGACGACGCCCGGCGACACCGCCGAGCAGGCCCGTCAGTACGTCGACGCCGAGGTGTCCGCCCCGCGGGCGGCCGAGAAGGCCTCCAAGGTCAAGGGCGCCGCTGCCATCCAGGGCGCCAAGGCCGCCCGTGCCGCGCAGGCCGAGGCGAAGGCCGCGGCCGCCCAGGGCACCACCACCGTCACCGACACGTCCTCCTCTCCGCAGGGCGCGGTCGACTACCTCTTCGGCCCGCTCGCCGCCTTCGTGCCGGAGCTGGAGCAGGCGCTGGCCGCCGCCCAGACGAAGCTCCAGGGCGTGCAGTCGGCGGCCCGCACCCGGGCGCAGGGCGTCGACGGTGTAGTACGGACGAAGGCGCGGCAGACCGTCGCGGGCGCGGGCCGCACCGCGGCGGGTGTTCAGGGCCGTGCCGCAGGTGTGACGGGTCTCGCACAGGGCGAGGCCGGTGCCGTCGCCGGTGCCGCGCAGGCCACCGTGGCCGCGGTCCCCGGCCATGTCACGGGCACGGTCGGCGGGGTCGAGCAGAAGGTCGTCGGCACCGTGAAGAGCGTTCCCGGCACGGTCACCCCGGTCGTCGCGGAGACGGCCGCGGCCGCCGTCCCGCCCCTGGCCGCCCACGCCGTGCAGGGCGTGACACCGGTCGCGGGCCAGGCGGTGGCGGGCGTCGTCCCGGTCGCCCAGCAGACCGTCGCCGGGGTCGCGCCCACCGTCACCCACGCCGTGGCCGGGGTGGCGCCGGTGGCCACGGGCACCGTGAGCGGCGTGCTGCCGGTCGCCGCCGGCGCCGTGGACGGCGTGGCCCCGGTCGCCACCGGCGCGGTGCACGGCGTGCTGCCCGTCGCGCGCGGCGCCGTGACCGGCGTCGGGCAGACCGCCGGTCATACGGCCGGCGCGGCGACGGCGCTGGCGTACGGCGTGGTGGCCGACGTCCAGCCGGTCGCGGGCGGGGTCGTCGGGGGCGTGCAGCCGGTGGTCTCCCACGCGGTGCGGGGCGTTCAGCCGGTCGCCGCGGGCGCCGTGCGGGGCGTGCAGCCGGTGGCGGGAGGCGTGGTCCAGGGCGTGACTCCGGTCGCCGGTGGCGCGGTGTCCGACGTGCAGTCGGTGGCCGGTGGCGCCGTGCACGGCGTGGCCCCGGTCGCCGCCGGTGTCGTCGCGGACGTGCCCTCGTACGCCACCGGCCTGGTCGGCCAGGTCGGCGAGGACGCGACGGGGGCCGTGCTGCCGCCGGTCGCGCACACCGCCGTGGACGGCGTGCTGCCGGTCGCCGGGCAGGCCGTGGCGGACGCGGGCGGACTGGCGTACGGCGTGACGGGCGACGTCCGGCCGTTCGCCGGGGGGATCGCCGACGACGTGGCGCCGCTCGCGTACGGCGTGGCCGGTGACGCGACCGGCCTGGCGTACGGCGTCGCCGGACAGGTGCCGCAGTTCGCGCACGGTGTCACCGGGGCCGCCCAGCCCGTCGTCGACCTCGTCGAGCCGGTGGTCCACGGCGTCGGCGGCAGCGCGACGACGCTCGCGTACGGCGTCGCCGGCGACGCCACCCCCTTCGCCTACGGCGTCGCCGGGGACCTCGACCCCTTCGCCCACGGCGTCGTGGGCCAGGTCGCGCCCTTCGCCGGCGACCTGACCGACACCGTCCGGTCCACCGGCGGCCCGCTCGCCCAGCACGCCGTCACCGGTGTCCAGGGCGTCACCGAGTCGATCACGCCGGGCTACGCGCAGAACGTGCAGTACGGCAGCCCGTACGGCGTCTGACGCTCGACCGACTCCGCGGATCCAGGGACCCGGACGGCCGAAAGCCGTCGGACCGGCCGGCCCGAACTCCGCGGGCGGAGCCAGGTGATCCCCATTGGGGTGGGGACCACCTGCTCCGAGCCCCCCTTCGGGGCTGTACAGAGGGCCTCACCGGGTCAACCCCAGCCCGGTGAGGCCCCTCCCCGTACGCCCCCCCGCACGCCCTTGCGAACCGTGCCCGGCCCTCACATCCGGCACGCCGTGCCAGTGAGCGCGGCATCATGTGACAGGTATCACCGCTCAGGTGTGACCCTCGATTTAGGGGCCCTCCGCAAGCAGCGATAACCTGCGAGACGGACATGCCGCGCGCTCGGACACCGTGTGCGCCTCCCCTGTGACTAGCGGACGTCACGTTGCCCTTCGCGGCACGCCCACGCATCCAACGAACCGCGAGATCACTGATAGGGACGGAAGCGCGTGGACCTGTTCGAGTACCAGGCGAGGGACCTCTTCGCCAAGCACGATGTACCGGTGCTGGCCGGTGAAGTCATCGACACGCCTGAGGCGGCCCGCGCAGCCACCGAGCGCCTCGGTGGCAAGTCTGTCGTCAAGGCCCAGGTGAAGGTCGGCGGCCGTGGCAAGGCCGGTGGCGTGAAGCTCGCCGCCACCCCGGACGAGGCGGTCGAGCACGCGACCAACATCCTCGGCATGGACATCAAGGGCCACACGGTCCACAAGGTGATGATCGCCGAGACGGCGCCCGAGATCGTGGAGGAGTACTACGTCTCCTTCCTCCTCGACCGTGCCAACCGCACCTTCCTCTCCATCGCCTCCGTCGAGGGCGGCATGGAGATCGAGGAGGTGGCGGCCACGCGCCCCGAGGCCGTCGCCAAGACGCCGATCGACGCCAACGAGGGTGTGACCGAGGAGAAGGCCCGCGAGATCGTCGCGGCCGCCAAGTTCCCGGCCGAGGTCGCCGACAAGGTCGTGAACGTCCTCGTCAAGCTGTGGGACACCTTCATCAAGGAGGACGCCCTCCTCGTCGAGGTCAACCCGCTGGCCAAGGTCGCCTCCGGTGACGTCATCGCCCTGGACGGCAAGGTCTCGCTGGACGAGAACGCCGAGTTCCGCCAGCCGGAGCACGAGGCCCTCCAGGACAAGGACGCGGCCAACCCGCTCGAGGCCGCCGCCAAGGAGAAGAACCTCAACTACGTCAAGCTGGACGGCGAGGTCGGCATCATCGGCAACGGCGCGGGTCTCGTCATGAGCACCCTGGACGTCGTCGCGTACGCCGGTGAGAACCACGGCGGCGTGAAGCCCGCCAACTTCCTCGACATCGGCGGCGGCGCCTCCGCGCAGGTCATGGCGAACGGCCTGGAGATCATCCTGGGCGACCCGGACGTCAAGTCCGTCTTCGTCAACGTCTTCGGCGGCATCACCGCGTGCGACGAGGTCGCCAACGGCATCGTGCAGGCGCTGAAGCTCCTGGAGGACCGCGGCGAGGACGTCACCAAGCCGCTCGTCGTCCGCCTCGACGGCAACAACGCCGAACTGGGTCGCCAGATCCTCACCGACGCCAACCACCCGCTGGTGCAGCGCGTCGACACCATGGACGGCGCGGCCGACAAGGCCGCCGAGCTCGCGGCTGCGAAGTAAGGGACGAGGGACAGAACAGCCATGGCTATCTTCCTCAACAAGGACAGCAAGGTCATCGTCCAGGGCATGACCGGCTCCACGGGCATGAAGCACACCAAGCTCATGCTCGCCGACGGCACCAACATCGTCGGTGGCGTCAACCCGCGCAAGGCGGGCACGTCCGTGGACATCGACGGCACCGACATCCCGGTGTTCGGCACGGTCGCCGAGGCGATCGAGAAGACGGGCGCGAACGTGTCCGTCCTCTTCGTTCCGCCGGCCTTCGCCAAGGCCGCCGTCGTCGAGGCCATCGACGCCGAGATCCCGCTCGCGGTCGTCATCACCGAGGGCATCGCGGTCCACGACTCGGCCGCGTTCTACGCGTACGCCGTGTCCAAGGGCAACAAGACCCGGATCATCGGCCCGAACTGCCCCGGTCTCATCACCCCGGGCCAGTCGAACGCCGGCATCATCCCGGGCGACATCACCAAGCCGGGCCGCATCGGTCTGGTCTCGAAGTCCGGCACGCTGACGTACCAGATGATGTACGAGCTGCGTGACATCGGCTTCTCCTCGGCCGTCGGCATCGGTGGCGACCCGGTCATCGGCACGACGCACATCGACGCGCTCGCCGCGTTCGAGGCCGACCCCGACACCGACCTGATCGTGATGATCGGTGAGATCGGCGGCGACGCCGAGGAGCGGGCGGCCGCGTTCATCAAGGAGAACGTGTCGAAGCCGGTCGTCGGCTACGTCGCGGGCTTCACCGCGCCCGAGGGCAAGACCATGGGTCACGCGGGTGCCATCGTCTCCGGGTCGTCCGGTACGGCTGCCGCCAAGAAGGAGGCCCTTGAGGCCGCCGGGGTGAAGGTCGGCAAGACGCCTACCGAGACGGCGAAGCTGGCGCGGGAGATCCTCGCCGGCTGAGCGGCCTTTTAGCTGAGCGTTGGTGGGCCCGTTCCCCGGGGTGGGGGCGGGCCCACCGGCGTCTTCGCTTGCCCGCGCAGGCGGGGTGCCGCCTCTCTTCGGGACGGGTGCCGCCCCAGCGGCACGACTGCCCGCAGGCTACGGAGGCCGGCTATGACGTCAGCGGTACCAGCCGCTCCGGGCCGTGGGCCGTCCCCGACCGTAGTTTTGCGCGGAGTTGGGCCTGGGGGGCCGACAGGGCTCCGCGGGCCACCCGGGGTGGGAGCCCTTGCACGTTTGCGCCTGGTGGTACCGGGGGCTCGTAGTGCGTGGGTGCCGTTTGCAGGGCCAGGGTTGTCGTGCCGATCAGGGCTGCGGTGAAGGCGATGGCCGCCCGCGTCCAGAAGCGGGCGCTGCGTTCGCCGCGTCTGCGTACCGTCGGCGGGTTCGGCGCGGGCTGCCGCTCCGTGGAGGCCAGTTCGACCAGGCGGCGGTTCAACGCGGACGGGTCGGCAAGCTCCGGCAGGCGTGCGGCGATCGCCTCGCGCGCGTGCAGCAGCCGGTGGGCCGCCGCCGGAGTGCTCGCCTCCGCCTCGGCCGCCGTCTCCGGCAGATCGAGGCCGACACCGTCGTAGAGCAGCAGCGCCCGGCGATAGGAGGGCGGGAGTTCCATGAGTACTGTCATCAGCTCGCGGTCGCGCCGGTCGGCGAGCGGCGGCTCGGGGTGCCGCAGGCTCGGGCGGAACCGGTGCCAGGGCGAGAGCGCGTACTCGTACGCCGTCGCCCGCACCCACCCCGCCGGATCCCGGTCGACGGCCACCTCGGGCCAGCGCTGCCAGGCGAGTTGGAAGGCCCGCTCGACCGACTCGCGCGCCAGCTCGCGCCGCCCGGTGAGCAGGAACGTCTGCCGTACGAGGGCGGGGGCGCAGAACGCGTACAGCGCGTCGAAGGCCTGAGCGGGCGTCAGCTCGGGCGCCAGCGGGCTCGCAGGGTTCGGCGTCACGGGGCGCCCTTTCGTACGAAAAAGTACATAAACGTATATTGGGCGACACTTCGGCGGTTTGCCTATTACGACGAGAAAGCGCGTGTCGTTGGGAGCATGGCGGTCGTGATCCAGACGACCGCTCGCCGAGCTCCGCTGCCGTACCTGCGTGCCCGGATCCGGGCCAGGATGCGTGACCGATCGCCCGGCCTCGGCGCCGGCGTGGCGGGCGGTGCGGTGGCCGCCGGGCTGGGGCTCGGGACGATCACCGTGCTGGTGATGGTGTTCTGGATCAGTTCGCCGTACCCCGACAGCGGGCCCGGCGGAGCACTGCACGTCGCCGCAGCGCTGTGGCTGCTGGCACACGGCACCGAACTGCTCCGCACCGACACGCTCTCCGGTGTCCCCGCCCCGGTGGGTGTCACTCCGCTGCTGCTGTTCGCGCTGCCGGTGCTGCTGCTGCACCGGGCGGCGCGGGACGTGGTGTACGGCGGCGAGGAGGACGGGCCGCTGCTGTCCGCCCGTACCGCCTGGGCGGGTGTGGTCCTCGGCTACCTCGGCGTGGGTGCGGCCGCCGCGCTGTATGCCTCGGGCGGAGAGCTGCGGCCCTCGTGGGGGCGGGCCATGCTGTGCCTGCCGGTGCTCGTCATGGTGATGGCGGGCGCGGGGGTGTGGACGGCCTACGGGCATCCGCGCCGGGCGTTCGACGGTGTGCTGAAGCTGCTGCCGTCCGGTCTGCGCAGCTTCGTCCGCGGGCCGGGCTCCCATGCCCGCCTGGGCATCGCGGCGCGGTCCGCGGGGGCCGGGGCGGCGGTGCTCGTCGGGGGCGGGGCGGCGCTCGTGGCCGTCTCCCTGGTGTGGCACGGAGGGGCGGCGCGGGTCTCCTTCCTGCATCTGACGGAGGGCTGGTCGGGCCGTTTCGCCGTGCTGTTCCTGTGCCTGGTGCTGGTGCCGAACGCGGCGGTGTGGGGGGCGGCGTACGCCCTCGGGCCCGGGTTCGTGCTGGGCACGGGGCATGTGGTGGACCCGCTGTCCTCGGCGCCGGCCCCGCTGCTGCCGCCGTTTCCGCTGCTGGCCGCGGTGCCGGACGCGGGGGCCGGGGGATGGCCGAACTGGGTCGCGGGAGCGGTGCCGCTGGCTGCCGGACTGGCGGTGGGGTGGTTCGTGGGCGGGGCGGAAGCGCGCGATGCGTCCTCCTCGCCCGACGCCGGAACCTCCGGGACCAGGAAGACCGCCGGCACCGCCCTGCTGGCGGCGCTGCTGTGCGGGGCCGGAATGGCCGTACTGGCGACGATGGCGGGCGGACGGCTCGGGGTCGCGCAGCTTGCCAGGTTCGGGCCGGTGTGGTGGGAGACGGGAGGCGCGGCGGTCGTCTGGACGGCGGTTGCGGCGATTCCGACGGCGGTCGTCGTGCGGGCCTGGCGGTGCCGGGCGCGCCGGGGACGCGGGACGGGCGCGGAACCGGAACCGAACACTCTCGCTCTGAGGCAGAAGACCGTGGACCCGAAAGCGAAGCTCGTCGAGCCGGGGCCGGAGGCCGTGGACTCGAAGCAGGAGAAGCCGAGGACGGCGGAGAAGCCCGAGAACGCGGAGAAGGCGAAGGTCAAGGGGCGGTTCTGGAGGAAGAAGCCGGCTTCGGACGGGGCGCGGAATCCGGCGGACGCCGCGACGCCCTCCGCCCCCTACGACCAGGACGACGCGTACGGCGCGCTGCGCGACCAGGAGGAGGCGGGCTTCGGGCCGTACGACTTCCTGCCCGTCGAACCCCCCTCGCCCGAGCCGTCGGCCTCATGGCCCGGCGACGCCACCCGCGAGTCACGCTGGGCAGCCCTCAAGGACGCGTCCGAGCCGCCTCGGACGCCGGACGCACCCGATGCGCCGGACGGGCCGTGAGTGCTGCCGCAACGGCCGTTCGTCAGCCGCTCGTGCCCAGCAGCCCCCGCAGTTCCTTCGGCAGAAGCTGGGTACAGGACTGCTTCGCCTGGTTCGTGAGGGCGTCGTTGGTGCAGGTGTAGTAGTCGCTGTACACCAGCTGCGCGGTGAAGGTCGCGGCCACCAGCGCGATCGCCAGGGAGGCCGTCACCAGGCCGGTCACCGCCGCCGTCGTCTGCGGCCGGCCGCCCGGCTCGTCCGCGGGCTCGGCGCCGCCGGTCCTGGCGCGCAGGGCGCTGATGCCCCAGTACAGGGCGAGGGCGCCCAGCAGCAGGGCCACGTACGGCCAGCTGAAGAGGGCGAAGAAGAAGGCCCACATGCCGCACAGCAGCGCGTAGCGGGCGCGGCGCTGCGAGGGGTCCGTCGGGTCCCAGCGCATGCCCGAGCCCGGAGTGTTGCCGCCCTGACCCTCGGGGCCGGGGGGCGGACCGCCGGGGCGCTCGCCGAAACCGCCGGGGGAGCGGCCCGGCTGGCGGTCGCTCCACTGGCTGCCCCAGGGGGAACCGGACTCGCCGGACCCCTCGCCGCCCTCCCCCTCGGCCGGGCGGCGCGGCCGCCACGGGCGGTCCGGCGTGCCCTCCGGAGGCGGGGCGAAGGGGTTGTCGTCCTCGGGGGAGTCGCCGGTCTTCCGGTCCGAGGGCGCGTCGGGCGGCGAGGCGGGGCGCTCCCGCAGCAGCACGCCGCGGTGCTCCCCTCCCTCCACCGACTGCGGGGGGAGCGTGAGCAGTCGCAGGCTGCGGTCCGGCATCAAGTGAGCGTCTTCCCCTAGGCGATACGGCAGTGAGCAGGCCTTGATCAGGCGTTCGTACGGCTGTCTTGGCACGAGCTTCCACTCCGGAAACGCACAGCACCACGATCACGTTCCCGACCCGGGCTCTCCCAGACGCTACCTTCCGGCCGCGCCCCCGTCCCGTGGGGGCTGCCCGGAGTGCCGGTATCGTTGCTGACGTTCGGCCGCTTCGTAGACTTCCCCGTATCCCGGGGCGCGAAGCATTCGTACGAACGTACATACGGCCGACCGTACGGAAACGCTCCCCCGAGAAAGGGCCCCACCGTGGCCGCCAAGCCCGTGGCCAAGCGCCTTGTCGTGCTGGTCTCCGGATCCGGCACCAACCTGCAGGCGCTGCTGGACGCCATCGAGACGACCGGCGTCGAGGCCTACGGCGCCGAGATCGTGGCCGTCGGGGCCGACCGCCCCGGCATCGAGGGGCTCGCCCGGGCCGAGCGCGCCGGGCTGCCGACCTTCGTGACGAGGGTCAAGGACTACGAGACCCGCGAGGAGTGGGACGCGGCGCTCGCCGACGCCGTCGCCTCGTACGAGCCCGACCTGGTCGTCTCCGCCGGGTTCATGAAGATCGTGGGCAAGGAGTTCCTGGCCCGCTTCGGCGGCCGGTTCGTCAACACGCATCCCGCCCTGCTGCCCAGTTTTCCGGGTGCCCACGGTGTGCGCGACGCGCTCGCGTACGGCGCCAGGGTCACCGGCTGCACCGTCCACTTCGTCGACGACGGCGTCGACACCGGACCGATCATCGCTCAGGGCGTGGTGGAGGTCCGGGACGAGGACGACGAGAGCGCGCTGCACGAGCGCATCAAGGAAGTCGAGCGAAGGCTGCTCGTCGATGTCGTGGGGCGGCTCGCCCGCAACGGCTATCGCATTGAGGGACGAAAGGTAGTTATCCAGTGACCGCCGACAGCAACAAGCGGCCGATTCGCCGGGCGCTCGTCAGCGTCTACGACAAGACCGGGCTCGAGGAGCTCGCGCGCGGGCTGCACGAGGCCGGTGTCGAGCTCGTCTCCACCGGCTCCACCGCGGGCCGTATCGCCGCCGCGGGCGTGCCCGTCACCAAGGTCGAGGAGCTCACCGGCTTCCCCGAGTGCCTGGACGGCCGGGTCAAGACCCTGCACCCCAGGGTGCACGCGGGCATCCTCGCCGACCTGCGCCTGGAGAGCCACCGCGAGCAGCTGGCCGAGCTGGGCGTCGAGCCGTTCGACCTCGTCGTGGTCAACCTCTACCCGTTCCGCGAGACCGTCGCCTCGGGGGCGTCCCCCGACGAGTGCGTCGAGCAGATCGACATCGGCGGTCCCTCGATGGTCCGCGCGGCCGCCAAGAACCACCCGTCGGTCGCCGTGGTCACCAGCCCGGCGCGGTACGGGGACGTCCTGGCCGCGGCCAAGGACGGCGGCTTCGACCTCACCACCCGCAAGCGGCTCGCCGCGGAGGCCTTCCGCCACACGGCCGAGTACGACATCGCGGTGGCGAGCTGGTTCGCCAGCGCGTACGCGCCTGTGGACGACTCCGCGTTCCCCGACTTCCTGGGCGCCACCTGGGAGCGCGCGCACACCCTGCGCTACGGCGAGAACCCGCACCAGCCCGCCGCCCTGTACGTCGACGGCAGCGGCAGCGGCCTCGCGCAGGCCGAGCAGCTGCACGGCAAGGAGATGTCGTACAACAACTACACGGACACGGACGCCGCGCGCCGTGCCGCGTACGACCACGACGAGCCGGCCGTCGCGATCATCAAGCACGCCAACCCCTGCGGTATCGCGGTCGGTTCGGATGTCGCGGAGGCGCACCGCAAGGCGCACGCCTGTGACCCGCTGTCCGCGTTCGGCGGCGTCATCGCCGTCAACCGCCCGGTCTCGAAGGAGATGGCGGAGCAGGTCGCCGAGATCTTCACCGAGGTCATCGTCGCGCCGGACTACGAGGACGGCGCCCTCGAAGCCCTCGCCAAGAAGAAGAACATCCGCGTCCTGAAGGCCCCGGCCGCCCCCTCGCACCCCGCCGAGATCAAGCCCATCGACGGCGGCGCGCTCCTCCAGGTGACCGACCGCCTCCAGGCGGAGGGCGACGACCCGGCCAACTGGACGCTGGCCACGGGCGAGGCGCTCTCCGCGGAGGAGCTGGCCGAGCTGTCCTTCGCCTGGAAGGCCTGCCGCGCCGTCAAGTCCAACGCGATCCTCCTCGCCAAGGACGGCGCCTCGGTCGGTGTCGGCATGGGCCAGGTCAACCGCGTCGACTCCGCGAAGCTGGCCGTCGAGCGGGCGGGCGTCGAGCGCGCCCAGGGCTCGTACGCCGCCTCCGACGCGTTCTTCCCCTTCCCGGACGGCCTGGAGATCCTCATCGAGGCCGGTGTGAAGGCGGTCGTCCAGCCGGGTGGCTCGGTCCGCGACGAGCTGGTGGTCGAGGCCGCGAAGAAGGCGGGCGTGACGATGTACTTCACGGGGACGCGGCACTTCTTCCACTGAGCCGTCTCCGCACAGCGGCGCATTCGCCGCCGGCTCACCCGCCCGTACCCGGTTCGCGCCGGGTACGGGCGGTTTGCCGTAGGTCCCAGGGGAGATCCCGTGACGCACAGCAAACCGGTGTGGTCCGAGCGCGAGCTGCCGGCGTTCTTCAGGCAATGGCGCACCGAATGGAAGGACGAGGCACTCTCCCCGGCCAACTACCTCGACTACGAGGGCGGCTTGCGCTTCGTCCTGGCGGCGGCCTGGCTGTTCTGCCCCGAGACGGTCGAGTACCGCGGTGGCGTGTTCCTCAAGGAGAACTTCAGCCGGGACACTGTCGACCACTGGTTCACGACTTTGAGCCATGATCGGCAACGAGTCGAAGCAGTCGTCAATCGGGTCAGACTGTGGGACGTCTTCCTCAACACCTCCCTGGCGGACGACGATCAGCTCGGGGAGGAGCTGCCCCAACTCGCGCTGGCTGTGGGGGAGTGCCGGCAGGGAGTCCTGTCCGCGCGCTTCCCGGACCGGGAGATCACCGTCGAGGTCGACGACGAGGAGGACGGCTCCTATGGGCCGGCTGTGACCTTCTGGACATCCCCGGCCGTCTCGGACCTCGGCTAGGCAGCTGGTGGCTTCAACTCCAGAAGCCAGGAAGCCATCCGCGCCGTGCATCTTGTCAAACATTGAACGGACTCCTACAGTCCGGATGACGAATGTGGGACCGCTCCCACATCCCGTGTCATCCGAGCGATGGAGCCGCGATGTCATCTGTATTTGTCCGGCCGGGACGCCTGATAGTCGCCGCCCTGGCGGCGCTGTCTCTGCTCCTCCTGGGGCAGCCGCAAGCCCACGCGGCGTCCTGGGGAGCCCCGCAGACGGTCAACTCCTGGAACGTCATCAACGCACGCTGGACCGCCAACAACGAGTTGGAGACCTACACCCCCGGCTGCGTCTGGTATGAGGGCAACACCCTGGTCATCAAGACCTACAAGTCGGGCGGCACGTACTACTCGGGCCGTGTGGAGTCCAAGGCGCTCTACGGCTACGGCACATACAGCTTCACCGCGAACATGCCCAACGGCCAGGGCCTCCTGCCGGCGGTCTGGGCGGCCTACCTGAATCCCTGGCTGCCCGAGTTCGACGCCGCCGAAATCGTCGGTCAGAACGCGAACACCGTCTACCAGACCTCTCACGACACCAACAACGCCCAGACCCAGTTCTCCAAGACCAACGGTGCGGGCTGGACCAACGCGTACCACACGTACTCGTTCTCCTGGTACCCCGATCACATCGACTTCGCCGTGGACGGCACCATCACCGGCACCAAGTGGTACTCCACTCCGTCGGGCGTGGGGATGCACTTCATCGTCAACACCGCCGTCGGCGGCGACTGGCCGGGCAACCCCAACGACTCGACCTGGGCCACCGGAGACGGCGCGAGGTATCTGAAGGTCTCCTCGATCACGTACACCCCGTACTATCCGTAAGGGTTCCGGCTTCAGGACCTCAGGTCGAACCGCGCAGCGCCGCCCACGTGTTGGGGCCCACCTGGCCGTCGACCTCCAGCCCCTTGTCGCTCTGGAAGCTCCGCACCGCCGCGTCGGTGGCCTTCCCGAAGTCCCCGTCCACCCCTGAACTTCCCACGCTGTAGCCGCGCTTGGTCAGCATGCACTGCACCTGTACGACGCGCTGGCCGCGGTCGCCGAGCTCGGTTTGTTCGGTGCCGGAGTAGTAGGTGCAGTCGGTGAGCCAGGGTGGTTTCGCGGGGGCGGGGGTCGACTTCGAGGGGGCGGGGGTCGGAGTGCCGGGTGTCTTGGAGGCGGGGTGGGGAGTCGGGCCGGTGCCTCGAGTGCTGTTGCCGGACGGGGAAGGGGTGGCGGAGGCGCCCGTGTCCACCAGCTGCCCCTGCCCCTGTCCCGTCGGCTTCTCCCGCCCCTTCTCCTTCGGATTCCTGGAGGCCGAGGAGGGCCCGGCACCGTCCTCGGCCGCGGTGGCGGTGGCGGCGGCGCCGGTGGTGGCCTCGGAGGACGACGGGCGGGTGAGCAGGAAGGCGGTCACGGCGACCGCGCACACCGCGAGTACGGCGGCGAGGGCGGCGTACCGCTTCCCGCGGGGCCGGACGGGTGCGGTCGGCGTCGCCGGCGGAGGCACCGGCGGGCCGAAGCCCGGCCCGGCTGTCGGGTACAGCACCTGCCGGGTCGGTGTCTGCTCGCCCGGTACGGGGCTGGTGCGCAGCACCTCGTACGCCTGCTGCCGGGCGAGGAGGCGGCCGCCCAGGGGCTCCTGCCAGGACGTGGCCCGGGGGTGTGCGGCGGCGGCGTCGATGAGGTCCTGTGGGCCGGGCCGCAGCGCGGGGTCCTTGTCGAGGCAGGCGGTCAGCAGGGCGGCCAGGGCGGGGTCGGCGGTCGCGACCTCGGCCATGATCTCGGCGTTCGGCTGCTCGGAGGCGACGCGGTGCAGGACGTCCATGCCGGTGCCGTCACCGAAGGGGGCGTGTCCGGTGAGCGCGTGGACGACGGTGCTCGCGCAGCAGAACACGTCGGACGCCGTGTCGCAGCGGCCGTCCCTGAGGTACTCCGGGGACATGAAGGCCGGGGTGCCGACCCTGCTGCCGGTGGTGGTGATCGCGCTGGCGTCGACCGCTTGCGCGATGCCGAAGTCGATCACGTGCGCGCCCTGTTGAGTGAGCAGGACGTTCGACGGCTTGACGTCCCGGTGCACGATCCCCACGGCCGCCAGTGCGCCCAGTGCCCGGCCGAGGTCCGCGAGGAGCCGCCACACCCCGGGCGGTCCCAGCACTCCGCACTCGCGCACGGCGTCCGCGAGATTGAGACCCGGCAGATACGCGGTCGCCATCCACAGCAACTCGCGGTCGGCCTCGAACCCGGTACCGAAGAGCTCCGGCGTGTACGGCGCGCCCACGCGCGCGTGCACGGTGGCCTCCCGCTCGAACCGCCGCCGGAAGCGCACGTCTTCGGCGAGTTCGGGCCGTACGACCTTCACCGCGGCCAGCCCGGGCGTCCCGTCGCCGTGCCGTGCCAGGTAGACCCGGCCCATCCCACCGCTGCCGAGCAGCCCCAACGGCACGTACGGCCCGATGCGCACCGGGTCGGCCGGCCGCAGGAGCCTCGCACACGTCTGTGCGAGGGCGGCGTCTGACATGGATCCCCCGGCGTGTTCTCTGTCGACCTCGGTCACCCCAACGTGCGCAGTGGCACCGCTGGTTGACGAGAGACTACCGGGTTGCCGCTGTGGCGGCTTCTTCGTCGGCTTCCCTCCGGCGAAGCGGAAAAGCGGCCTCCGGCCCTCCCCCGAGGGAGCCGGAGACCGCTGCTGTTGAGCGCTGTCAGCAGGGGCGCAGGGACCAGATCGGGTCCCAGGTGGCCGTGCCTGCCTCGTACGCCGTGGACGTCCAGCGGACGCTGCCGTCCTGGTTGTAGAACTTGGCGACCGTGCCGGGCGTCTGGTTGTTGGTGAACGGGCCGTCGCCGGTCCAGTTGCTGACGGTCCAGGTCTGGCACTTGTAGAAGTCGAACTTGGTGCCCCTGACGACCATGCACAGGTGGCCGTAGCCGCAGGCCAGGTCCTGGGCGCCCAGCTTGCCCTTCGGGGCCCGGGTCAGGGTCAGGCCGTCGTACTGGACCTTGTCGGCGGTGGACTTGAGGGCCTTCGGGTGGCCGGCGAGCACCTGGTCGGCGGTCCGCTGGAGGCTGTTGACGCGGATGCCGTCCGGTGTCGAGGTCACCCGGGTGCCGTCCGGGGTGTCGGCGGCGGTGGCCGCGACCGTGGAGCCGGCGAGCAGGGCGGTGGCCGCGAGGAGCAGCGCGGCGGGTTTGGCGATGTTCACGTTTCCCCCATGAACTCTGGCATGAACTCTGGTGGTCGTTCCGCCGTGGCGGAGTGGTACCACCGTGCCGCCGGCGCCCGCCCGCCGGTACCTCGGAACTCTCAGGGTCACTCCTTGCCCGGTGGTGTGTACTCCTTGAGGTACTGGGCGAGCCGCTTGCAGTAGGCGCGGTATTCGGGGGGAATGCCGCGTGCGGCGTTGACCCGCTTGTACGAGGTCCGGTACGCGGCGGCGATCAGTACCCGTTTGTCGCCGGGCAGGCCGGGTGTCAGGTTCGGCTCGATGTAGCAGAGGTAGTGGCCGAGGGCCGTGATCGAGTCGGGGACGGAGAGGGGTGGCTTGGGGATCGACTTCACCGGCTGCCCGTCCGCCCGGATCCACCAGCGCAGCAGCCTCGGGGTCCAGCGTGCGATGCCGTACTCGTCCTTGCCGGGATCGGAGAGCTTCGGGTCGAAGTCGCTCTCCGCCTTGAGCATGGCCGCGAGGAGCGCGGGTGTGACGTCCGCCTGGTCGCAGGCGTGAGCCGCGTCGACGATCATCGGGCGGTAGACCGCCGGGATGCCCCGGTCCGTGCGCAGTTCGGCGGAGCCGTAGGTGGCGGGGGTGATCTCCGCCGCGGGAGAGCTGCTCCTGACGGCCGGCGGGGTGCTGCCGGAGTCCGCCCAGGTGCTGATGCCGTAGCCGAGCGCCGCGATCGCGACGGTGGCCGCCGTCGCGCTCGCGATCACCGTCGAGCGGTGTCCGCGGCGCGAAAAGGACGGGAACCGGCGCGGCGGGCGGTCCGTGCCCGCCGCCTCCGCTACCCGGCGCAGCAGTGTGTCCGTGGCGACGCGGTCGGCGTGGGTGCGGGAGAGGCAGTCCCGGACGATCTCCCGCCAGGCGTCCGGGAGTTCGGGCGAGAGGCGCAGCTCGTCGGTGCCGCGGGCGTAGGCGGCGGCCGCGTCGCGTCGGGCGGTCGGGGTGCCGCCGGGCAGCGGGAAGGAGTCGGTCAGCACCAGATGGGCCAGGACACCGAAGGCCCAGACGTCGGCGGAGGGGCGGATCTGGCGGCCGCGGGTGCCGATCTCCGACCAGAGGAGTTCGGGCGGGGTGTAGTCGGGCGTCGAGAAGGCGGGAGTGTAGGCGTGCGTGCCTTCCAGTTCCGCCGCCATGTTGAAGTCGGCTAGCCGCGCCGAACCGTCCTTCATCAGCAGCACGTTGGCCGGTTTCAGATCGCCGTGCACCCAGCCTGCGCGGTGCAGCTGGGCCAGGCCCTCGCAGATCTGCGCGAGCAGCGCCGGCCCCGCGGCCGGACGGGGGTCCGCGGACAGCAGGGCCGACAGGGAGCGCTCCGCCTTCTCCAGTACGAGGACGGTGGCACCGTCCAATGCCGGCCGGCCGGGGTCGTCGACGGTCAGGGTGTCGTACATCCGGATCAGCCGCGGCTGCCGCAGACGGCGGTGCAACTCGACCTCGCGGTCGATGAGTTCACGCAGATGGGCGAGCTGGCGGGGGGTTCCGGTGCCGGTCGGCAGGAACTTCAGGGCGACCGTGCGGGGCAGCTCCCCGCCGGTGCCCGTCAGGTCCTCGCCCGTGCGGCGGCCCTCGTACACGCTCCCGAAGGCGCCCGTCGCGATCGGGTCCCGTACCTCCCAGACGCCCACCCGGTACCCCTTGGGCACCGGCACGGCGTACGGCTCGGTCACCGGACCGCCCGGCCGGACGGGGAGGCGGCCAGGACCACCAGATCGTCCTCGCGGACGAGGTCGAAGCGGAGTGCGAGGGAGACCAGGGATTCCTTCTTGCCGTTGAGGCGCGGGCCGCTGTCCGCCTCCTCCGGGCCCGGCTTCAGACGCAGCTTCACGGCCAGGTAGTCGATGTTCCACTGCACCGAAGTGCGCGACGCCGCAGGCCAGTTGGGACGCAGCCGGTCGACGACCTGGTCGACGGTCGGCAGCGGCGCGTGCGGTTCGCCGCGCAGGCGGGGTTCGCACAGGGCCGCGAGGACCGCGAAGTAGCGCTTGGTGCGGTCGACGGAGAAGGCGGGGGCGGTGGTGGCGCCGTCGAGGTCGCCCTCGGAGTGGAGGTAGTCGTGGCGCGGCGCCCACACCTCGACGGCCAGGAGGTCCCCGGCGGCCGGCAGCACGATCCGCGAGAACTCGAAGGGGACGGGGGCGTCGAGGCGGCCCGGGCCGACCTTCACATGCTCGCCGGCGCCCTCCGGGTTCTCCACGACGTACGTCTGCTCCCGGCTGAGGTTGCTCAGTATCCAGAAGGCGCCCTGCGCGGTGATCTCACCGGCCCTGCGGGAGACGCCCTTGTGGGGGATCTCCACGTCGCAGTCGGTGCTGCGCCCGAACGTCAGCCGCTCGCCGGGCGCCAGCTTGAGCTGGGTGCGAGTGGACCGGTCCTCCGTGGTCGGCGGAGGTACCACGATGATGCTGTACAAGGTGCGTCTCCCGTGCCTGCCGGCTACCCAGGTCAGAGTAGGGCGACGCACCGGGGCCGTGTCCCCCTCGGACGGGGAGACACGGCCCTTGGCGATTTATTGGCGCGAACTGTTCAGTGGCGCGGGGCGGTTCACTGGCGTACGCGGTTGAACCAGGCGGTTCCGTTCGCGTTGCCGGCGAACACGGCTATGAGAATGCCCAGAACCGTGTGGAGGAGGCCCACGACGACGAAGGGGTAGAGGCCCAGCATCGCGGTGATGACGCCGAAGACGATGGCCGTGATCCGGACGCGGTTGCCGCCGTCGCTGAACTTCAACGCCAGCACGGCCGCGAACACCGCCCAGGCCAACGCGAACACCACCAGCGCCCACAGCACGCCGCTCGAGTACTCCTTGATCTTCTCGAACGAGGCGTCGTCCTCGACGCCGGCGCTCGTCGTCCGCCGAACGACCCCGGCGACGAAGGCGAACAGGGCCACGCCGATGAGCTGCAAGGGGACGATCACCCACAGCAGCACACGGCCCGCGCTCACGGTGCCCGGCATCGTCGTCATGACGGGAGCCCCGCCGTAGGGCCCCACCGGGGGAGCCGTGGGGTAGCCGTAGCCCGGCTGCTGACCCTGTTGCGGGCCGTACGGGTTGTTGGGGCCGCCGAAACTCATGGGGGGTGTTCCTCCGTGAAATGGGGTGGAGCAGCGCTCAGTTCGTGCGGATCACGATCGACGAGCAGACCTTGTCGGCGAACGTCTGGCGCTTGGCGTCCCAGGCCGGCCACAGCCAGCCGAGGTAGCAGGCGAGGCTGTCCAGGAAGTGCGCGAGCCGGCGCACGAAGGCCATGCCGACGCCCAGGGGCTGCCCGTCGGCCTCCCGCACCAGGCGGATGCCGACCGCCTTCTTGCCGACCGTCTGGCCGGTCTGGCCCTCCTTGATCAGCTGCCAGATCGCCAGGCCGATGAGGGCGAGGTAGCCGATGATCGCCACGGCCCAGGTCTTGGAGGCCCCGCCGACGATGACGATGATGTAGGGGACCAGGAACACGAGCCCGTCGACCAGCGTGCCCAGGAAACGCTGACCCCAGTTCGCGTACGGCGGCTGCATGCCGTAACCCGGCTGCTGCGGGTAGCCGTAGCCGGCCGGGGCCTGCGGCGCCTGCGGGTAGCCGTAGCCCTGCTGCGGCGGCACGCCCTGCGGGGCCTGCTGCGGGTAGCCGTAGGGCTGCTGCTGACCGGGCTGCTGGGGGTAGCCGTAACCGGGCTGCTGCGGCGGCTGCTGCGGCTGGCCGTAGGGGTTGTTCGGGTCGCCGTAACTCATGGCGGGATTCCTCCGTTGCGCATATGGGGACATTGCGGATTGCGCGGAGGAATCACACGATGTGAGCGGTTTGCCCCCCGAACACGAACCGCGATACTGCGCCGTTCATCGTTCTTTACGGCTGCTCGCCTTGTCCAGTGGCATTTCGCATGTGTTGTGCAAGTGCAATCTTGCCGATCATGACTGTCCCGCCGGTACGGCACCCGGATTGGAACCGGGGGGCGGTCATCCGCGAGGATGGGGGCATGACCGCCCAGATTCTCGATGGCAAGGCCACCGCAGCCGCGATCAAGTCCGATCTGACCGCCCGCGTGGCGGCGCTGAAGGAGAAGGGCGTCACGCCCGGCCTCGGCACGATCCTCGTCGGGACCGACCCCGGCAGCCAGAAGTACGTCGCCGGCAAGCACCGCGACTGCGCCCAGGTCGGCATCGCCTCCATCCAGCGCGAACTGCCTCAGACGGCGACGCAGGAGGAGATCGAGGCGGTCGTCCGGGAGCTGAACGAGGACCCGGCGTGCACCGGCTACATCGTCCAGCTGCCGCTGCCCAAGGGCATCGACGAGAACCGGATCCTGGAGCTGATGGACCCGGACAAGGACGCCGACGGCCTGCACCCGATGAACCTCGGGCGTCTCGTCCTGAACGAGCCGGCCCCGCTGCCCTGCACCCCGAACGGTGTCCTCACCCTGCTCCGTCGGTACGGCGTCGAGATCAAGGGCGCCGAGGTCGTCGTCGTCGGCCGCGGTGTCACCATCGGCCGCCCGATGCCGCTGCTGCTCACCCGCCGCAGCGAGAACGCGACCGTGACCCAGTGCCACACCGGCACCCGCGACCTGTCCGCGCACCTCAGGCGCGCGGACATCATCGTCGCCGCGGCCGGCTCCGCCCATCTGATCCGGCCCGAGGACGTGAAGCCGGGTGCCGCGGTCCTCGACGTCGGTGTCTCGCGCAGCGCCGAGGGCAAGATCGTGGGCGACGTCCACCCGGGCGTCGCCGAGGTCGCCGGCTGGATCTCGCCGAACCCCGGCGGTGTCGGCCCGATGACCCGTGCCCAGCTGCTCGTCAACGTGGTCGAGGCGGCGGAGCGCAGTGCCGGCTGAGGCGAAGCGCCCCCAGGGGGCGGCGAAGCAGCCCGAGCGGGCGGTCGAGGATCCCGAGGGGCAGGCGGAGGAGACCGTGCGCGACGCGATCAGCGCGCCCGACGCCGAGGGCAGGCCGCGCCGCGTCACGCGCCGCTTCCCGCTGTTCACGAAGGACACCGCACGTCCCGAGGGCGGCGGCCGGGCCGCTCCCGGCGACGCGCCCGCGCCCGCCCGGCAGTGGCCGACGCTGCTAGTCCTCGGGGTCGCAGCCGTCGGATTGGCCGTGGTGGCAACGGAAGGGTTCCGATACGCGCTCCGAGTGGGTTGCCTGATCTTCGCTGGAGCGCTGCTGCTCGGTGCGGTGTTGCGATGGGCCCTGCCCCAGGTTGGCATGCTCGCAGTTCGGTCGCGCTTTACCGACACCGTGACGTACGGCGGGATGGGCATGGGAATCGCCCTGCTGGCGATGGCGGTTCATCCCGATCCGGTCCTCAGGCTGCAGTTTGTGCAGAACATACTGCACTTCACACTGACGTGAGTGCTGCATGGTCAGGTCGCTGTCCTGTAGTCCGGGCCATGATCTGCTGGTAGGCCGGATGGTCGGGCAGCTTCGGTGCCGGCGGCGCGGGCGGCTTCGGATCGGGCAGCTCCAGCAGCGTCTTGCGGGTGATCCGGAGCTCCTCGGCGGCCGGCCCTGCCGAGCTCGTCCAGCCGTGCGGTCAGCTGCGCGATCTGTTCTCCCGTCGTCTCGGCCTGCGCGGCGATCTCGCGTTCCCGCTCCTCCAGCCGGGCCGGCACCGCCCCGAGGGTCGGCTCCCCGCCGGTCATGTGCTGCGCCAGGCCGCAGCGGTGGCCCCGGTCAGCCGACGCAGTAGCACCGCGGTCATCGCCCAGTACACCCGCGACTCCGAACTGCGCGGCAGGTGCTCGTAGTCGCGCACCAGCCTGCGGTGCAGCATCGAGATCCCGTACGCGCGCTCCACGATCCACCGCTTGGGGATCGGCACGAACCCGGTCTGCGCCGGGTTGCGCCCGACGATCTCCACCTCGATGCCGACCTGCACCCCGTGCGCGACGACGGCGTTCTTGAAGCCCTGGTCGACCAGGGCCTTCTCCACGGTGTCGGTGTCGGCGGCGACCTTGTCCAGCAGCGCGATGCCAGCGGCGTTGTCGTGCACGGAAGCGGCGAGCACCACCACCGCGATCACCAGGCCCAACACGTCAACAGCCAGGCCGCGCTTGCGGCCCGGTACTTTTTTTGCCGCATCACACCCCGTCGACTCCGCGGGCACCCCTGCCGCCACGTGCGCGCTCTGCGTGTCGAGCACCACCAGGCTCGGGTCCGCTTTCCGCCGCGCCTTCTCCCGCACCTGCCAGCGCAGCAGGTCGTGGATGGTCTGGTCGGTGCCGTCGTCGCGCCACTTGGTGAAGTAGTACATCACCGTGCCGCACGGCGGCAGGTCGTGCGGAAGCAAGTCCTACTGGCAGCCGGTGCGGCCCTGGTAGAGGAGCGAGTTGACGATCTCCCGCATCTCGTACCGACCCTGGTGACCGCTGACCGAGGGGTGCGCGGCCTTCCACGCGGCGATCACCGGCTCGATCAGCGCCCACTGCTCGTCGGACAGGTCGGTCTTGCAGGGCTTGCGCTCGCTCACGGTGGTCAGCCCAGCACGCCCGAGCCCTCCGACCGGCAGGGATGCCGCAGTCCCACACGTTCAGGTGACGGCAAAACGCCTGTCAACTCGCATACCTCCCTCTCCGTTCGGCACCCCGCGACCCTGCGGAAAGCGCTGCTCACCGCCGCCGACTCACACCGTCAAGAAATGACAAGAGGGCTAGGTCGGCTGCGTCTGACCTAGCCCTCCAGAAGAGCCGCCTTCGGGATTCGAACCCGAGACCTACGCATTACGAGGCCACTAGTGATCATGTTGCCCGATGGCAGAGGGCCGCTTCCATCAGACCCTCCTCGACGGCCTCATGGTCCAGTGGCTCTCCGACTCGGACACGACGACTGACGCCGACGCGCTCACCGAGGGACTCCACCGGGTGATCGAGGGGGTACGGCAGGAGCGGTGACGCGCCCTGCGACCGGGAGTGCCGACCCCTCCGCCACCGTGCGCCAGATCTCGGCGGCCAGGTCCGGCAGGCTGGCCTCCTGCACCGTCGTGGCCAGCTTGCGCAGCCGGTCCAGGGCGCCCGGCAGGTCGGAATGGATGTCGAGCAGGCCGCGCAGGGCCTCCAGGCGGACTCGGTCACGGTAGGTGAACAGGTTGGCGCCCTCCTCGGCCCGGCCGCACAGCGCCTCGGCGGCGGCCAGGTCGCCCTGCCGGTAGTGGAGTTGGGCATGCAGGAACTGGAACTCGTGCCGGTGCAGTGGGGAGCCGACGAGGTCCAGCGCCGGTTCGACCTCACGGAGGCGGGCGGCGGCCTCCTCCACGCGCGGCGGGACGGTCTGGAGTGCGAGTGACGCCGCCGCAAGCCGCAGGCGCATCCACAGCGTCAGATCCTCATGGCTGTCGAGCGCGGCGAGGGCGTGCTGGAGCAGTTCGGCGGCCCGGGTGTACTGGCCCAGCCTGGTCTGCACGGTGGCGGCGACCCAGAAGGACTCCGCGGCGAGCGCCCCGTCGGTCCGGGGCAGCGTGTTGCGCACCTCGCCGCTCAGCCGGGCGGCCTCGGCGAGGTTGCCCAGCTCGGCCTCGGTGGAGGCGAGGAGCAGCCGGCTGCGGGCCGTATCAGCGGCGGGCACCTGGAGGTGGTGCTGCTCACACAGGCGCAGAGCCTCCCACATGAGGTCGCGGGCCTTGGCCGCGTCGCCGAGATGGCGCAGGGAACGGGCGAGCCGGATGAGAGTGTGCACCTGGAGGGCGGGGCGGGCCAGGGCGTCGCTGAGCCGGAGCAGCTCCCCCAGGGTGGCGCGCTCCTCCGCGTAGTCGCCGAGCGCGCCGTGCAGGCGGGCCAGATGGGCCAGGGCCTGCCAGCGGGTCTGTTGGTCGGTGGTGCCGGGCTCCGCGAGGGCGTCCTGGAGCATGACGCGCAGTTCGGCATCGCGTTCGCTCCCGGACAGCGTGTACAGGGTGGCAAGGACGTCGCCGAGGTCGCTCGCCGGTGGCTGCTCGAAAGAGGCGACGGGCACTCCGAGCCGTTCGGCGAGGTAACCGACCGCGCGGGGCGTCGGCGGGCGGCCGCCGGACTCCAGTCGGGACAGATAGGTGGCCGACATTCCGGGGCCGGTGAGGTCCGCCTGGGTTTTGCCCTGTTGCAGGCGCAGTTGTCGCAGACGCCGACCGAACTCCGGTTGTTCCAGCATCCGCCGTCACCACCCCAGTAGAAACGTTGTCGTATGGCGGTCGGGCCGAAGCGGGCCGACCACCCACCAACCTGGCAAGGGTTGCCGAAGAGTGGCAACCACTGTACAGGATGGCGGACGGCCGGGAAAAACGCGGTTACGGCCAGTCGATGTCGACCGTCGACGTGGCCTGGGCCGCCACGGCCGTGACCTGCCGTCCGGCGTCCCCCGCGGTGGCCCCGGCGACCTCGACGCCCAGCAGTGACAGGAGGGCCGAAAGGCCCAGGGCAGCTGTTATGTGCAGAACGTTCTTCAAGTGGCTTGATCTCTCTTGGGTGTCCTCGCGGCACCGCCCTTGCGACTGCCGTCGCTCCGGGCGCCCCCCTTGGGCCAGCGGATGCCAGGGAACCGTAGCCACCGGTCACACGGTTTGACAATGCTTGACAAATTTGGAGAGAGCTTCGTAGCGTTAGGCAACCCGCAAAGGTCGGCGGTGCACCCGCCAACGACCGGCCGTGACGAAAGGGCGTCTATGACCAGCCAGTTCGGCCTTCCCACCGCGACCGAGGACCCTGTCTTCACCTACCATCGCGATGGCAAGCTCGCGGTCGTCGCCACGGCACCGCTGGCGGACGCGGCGGACCTCTCCCTGGCGTACACGCCCGGCGTGGCCCGGGTCTGCACGGCGATCGCCGAGCGGCCGGAGCTGGCATACGACTACACCTGGAAGTCCTCCGCGGTGGCCGTCGTCAGTGACGGAACCGCCGTCCTCGGGCTCGGCGACATCGGCCCCGAGGCCTCGCTGCCGGTGATGGAGGGCAAGGCGATCCTGTTCCGGCAGCTCGCCGGGGTCAACGCGGTGCCGCTCGTGCTGGACTGCACCGACACGGACGAGATCGTCGAGACCGTGGCGCGGCTCGCCCCGGCCTTCGGCGGGATCAACCTGGAGGACATCTCCGCGCCGCGCTGCTTCGAGATCGAGCGCCGACTCCAGGAGCGGCTGGACATCCCCGTCTTCCACGACGACCAGCACGGCACTGCGGTCGTCACGCTCGCCGCGGTGTGGAACGCGGCCCGGGTGACCGGCCGCGAGCTGCGGGAACTGCGGGCCGTGGTCGCGGGTGCCGGCGCCTCCGGGATCGCGGTCGCACGCATCCTGCTGGACGCCGGGATCGGGGACATCGTGGCCTGCGACAGCAAGGGCGTCGTCCACCAGGGCCGCGACGACCTGAACCCCGCGAAACGGGCGCTGGCCCAGGACAGCAACCGGCGTGGCCTGACCGGCACCATCGCGGACGCCATGCGCGGCGCCGACGTCTTCATCGGCCTGTCCGGCAGCCCCATGGCCGAGGAGCCCTTCGCCACGCTGGCACCCGGGGCGATCATCCTGGCCCTGTCCAACCCGGACCCGGAGATCCTCCCGGACCGCGCCCACCGCTACGCCGCCGTCGTCGGCACCGGACGCTCCGACTTCCCCAACCAGGTCAACAACGTCCTGGCGTTCCCCGGCATCTTCGCCGGCGCCCTGCGCGTGCGTGCTCCGCGCATCACCGAGTCCATGAAACTGGCCGCCGCCAAGGCCCTGGCCGACGTGATCGCCGGTGAGCTCACGCCCGAACGCGTCCTGCCCGACTCCTTCGACCCCCGGGTGGCTCCCGCGGTCACGGAGGCGGTGGCCGCGGCGGCCCGGGCGGAGGGGCTGGCCCGGGTCTGACGAGGGCACGACCGACCGCTCGTCCGACCCGCCACCGCACACGACCGACCAAACGAGGGAACGAGACACCGTCATGACGCTGCACGCCGTCGTCGGCATCAACTGGGGCGACGAGGGGAAGGGCCGGATGATCGACTATCTGGCCCGGGACGCGGACCTCGTGGTCCGCTATCAGGGCGGCAACAACGCCGGCCACACGGTCGTCAACGAGCTCGGCACCTTCAAGCTCCGACTCGTCCCCTCCGGTATCTTCCAGCCCGGCACCGTCAACGTGATCGGCCCCGGTACCGCCGTGGACCCCGAGTCGCTGGACGCGGAACTCACCGAGCTGCGCGAGCGCGACATCGACACCTCGGGACTGAGGGTCTCCGACCGGGCCACCGTCTGCTTCCCCTTCCACCGCGACCAGGACGCCTGGGAGGAGGACCGGCTCGCCGACCGCCCCTTCGGCTCCACCCGGCGCGGCATCGCCCCCGTCTACGGCGACCGCCACCTCAAGCGGGCCATCGCGATCGGCGAGCTCTTCGACGAGGACCTGCTGCGCGACCGCCTCGCCCCGGTCGTCGAGTGGAAGAACCTCGCCCATGCCGGCCTCTACCCGGACCGGCCGCCGATCAGCCTCGACGACATGGTCAAGTGGGGCCTGGAGTACGGCGAGCGGCTGCGGCCGTACGTGCGGGACGTGGTGCCCGAGCTCGCCCGCGCCGAACAGCGGGGCGCCCACATCATGTGCGAGGCCCAGCTCGGCGCCTTGCGCGACGTCCTGTACGGCATCTACCCGTACACCACCTCCGCCAGCACGCTGGCCGGCCACGCCCCCGTCGGCGCGGGCCTGCCCGGCGCCCGGCTCGCCCACGTCACCGGTGTGATGAAGGCCTTCTCCACCTGCGTCGGCGAGGGCCCGTTCGTCACCGAGGAGCACGGCGACTGGGCCGACACCCTGCGCCGCGCCTCCGGCGAGTACGGCGTCAACACCGGCCGCCCGCGCCGCATCGGCCCCTTCGACGCCGTCGCCTCCCGCTACGGCGTCCTTCTCCAGGGCGCCCACGAACTCGCCCTGACCAAGCTGGACAGCCTCAGCGGCCTGCCCGAGCTGCGCATCTGCACGTCGTACGAGATCGACGGCCGGCCGACCGGCGACTTCCCGATGAACCATCTGCTGGAGCGGGCCCGACCCGTCTACGAGACCGTGCCCGGCTGGGACGAGGACCTCACCGGCATCCGCGACTTCGACCGGCTCCCGCCGGCCGCCGCGGCCTACGTCCTGCGCGTCGAGGAGCTCGTCGGCGCACCCGTGCGCTACGTCTCCGTCGGCCCCGAGCGCGACCAGCTCATCGACCGCGGCCCGCGGCACGGCCGTTGACCGGGCCGGCTCTCCGCACCCTCGCAGAGATCCACGGGCCGTCCTCTCCCCACATCGTCCCGCCCCCTTCACGACGAAAGGCTCGACCCAACCACCATGTCAGTCGAACACGGGGTAGTGCGGCCGACCGGCTCAGACCACCGCTACGCGGTCGCCGGCATGGGAGCGACGGGTGTCGGCGTCTTCGTCGCCCTCGTCCGCTCCCTGGTGGCAGGCGGCCGGGCGGCCGGAGCCGAGATCCACATATTCGAGACCAAGGAGCGCCTCGGCGCCGGCGTCGCCTACAGCACGCCCCATGACTGCCACCTGCTGAACATGCGCGCCGCCACCATGAGTGTGCACGCCGACGACCCCGACCACTTCGTGCGCTGGCTGGCCGGCCGCGAGGACGCGTCGGCATCGGACGCGGGGGAGTACGTGCCGCGCCGGCTGTTCGCCGAGTACCTCCAGGAGTTCTTCGGGGAGGCGCTCGCCGAGGCGCGGCAGCGCGGCATCAAGGTCGTCACCCACAAGTCCGTGGTCAGCGACTGCCGTGAGGACGAACGCGGAGTCCATCTCATCGCCGGACTCGACCACTTCGTCTTCGGCCGGGTCTTCCTGTGCCTGGGCGACCTGCCCTCCACGGAGTACCTGGAGTTCACCAAGCTCCCCACCTACGTCCACTCCATGTGGCAGGGCGCAGGCCTGGAGGCCATCGGCCCGGACGCCACCGTCGGCATCCTCGGCACCAGCCTCACCGCCGTCGACGCCCTGCTCCAGCTCCGCGCCGCAGGCCACCGCGGCGCGATCACCTGCTTCTCCCGGCGCCGTTCCCTGCCGAAGGTCCAGGGCCCGCGCGTGCGGCACACCCTGCGGCACGTGACCGAGGCCAACCTGCGGCGGCTGACCGGCGACTTCACCCGGCAGCTGGAGTTCACCGAGGTCGCCGAGCTGTTCCAGCGCGAGCTCGAGGACGGTCTCGGGATCGCCATCGACTGGACGCGGGTGCTGGCCCGCCCGGAGGAAACGTTCACCCACACGCTGGCCAAGGACGTCGAGCTCGCCGAGAAGGGCCAGACCCTCTGGTACTCGATCCTCGACGCCACCTCCGAGATCGTCCCGCTGGTGTGGCGCAGCATGTCACCCGAGGCCCGCGCCTCCTTCATGACCGAGCACCTGTCGATCTGGTCGATGTTCCGGCACTGCATGCCACTGGACAACGCCCGCCGACTGCTCGACATGGCCACCGACGGCGCCTTCGTCGCCGCCAGGGACCTCACCTCCGTGTCGTACGACGAGGACGCGCGGGGCTTCCGTATCGAGGCGGGCGGCGTCGCGCACCACGTCGAGTGGCTCGTCAACGCCACCGGCACCGGCTTCGCCCTCGAATGCTCCGACTCCTCACTCATCCAGAACATGCTGATGCGCGGCGACATCACCCCGCATCCGCTCGGCGGCATCGACGTCGACTTCGACACCCTGCGCGTGGTGCGCCGCGACGGCTCGCTCTCCGCACGCGCCCACTACATCGGCCCCCTCACCAGAGGCGTGCACTTCTACACCAACTCCTTCGAGACGAACCTCGCCAACGCCCACAGCGCGGTGGCGGCGGCCCTTCCCCGTCTCGACAGCCCCGCCGCGGCCTGATCCCGGTCGCCGTACCCACCGTCAGGAGATCCCTCATGCGGGTGGCGTTCCTCGTCGGCAACGACCTCACGTCCCATCTGATCGTCGGGCAGGTGCTCGACGACGTCCTGCGAGCCGGCCACACCCCGTACGTCTGCTACACCCACCAGCGGCCCAACCCCAAGGCCGAACCCGAGCTGCGCGAACTGTTCACCTACGAGCGCACCCTGCTCAACAGTTGTGTCCACCCGTACCTCGACAGCCTCCCGGCCCCGTTGCACGGCGCCCTGCTGCCCCCGGCCGGCATCGCCAAGCTGTACCGCGAGCGTGCGGTCGTCCGGGTCGTCGAGGACGTCAACTCGCCCGCCTTCATCGCCTACCTGGCCGCCGAGAACGTACGCGCCGCGTTCTCCGTGCGCTGCTACCAGAAGTTCCGCGCGCCGCTGATCGACCACTTCCGGCCCGAGCCCGGCGCTCCCGCGCTCTTCGCCAACCTGCACCCCGGCATCCTGCCTCGCTACCGCGGTGTGCTGACCTTCGCCCGGTCCATGCTGCACGGCGAGCGGGAGGCCGGATTCACCCTGCACCGGGTGAACGAGGAGTGGGACGCGGGCGGCGTCATAGCGCTGTCCAGCGCGCCGCTCGACTACGGGGTCTCGGTGCTGGAGAACATGGCCGCCCAGCGCGGACAGGCCGCCGCGCTGCTGCTCGACGCGATCGCCTCGGCCGCCGCCGACGGCAACTGGACCGACCAGCCGCAGGACCCCGACGAGGTCGGCTACTACTCGCACCTGTCCCGCGCCGACCTCGACGAACTGCACCGCAAGGGCATCGAGCTCTTCCGGCCGCGCGCCGTCATCGACCTGCTCACCGGCGCCTACACCCCGCCCGGCTCCCCGCAGCGCCTGGAACTCGGCGGCATTCTCGCCGGGATCACCAGCCGCCGCCCGGAGTTCGCCGGCGTGCCCGCCTGAACCCGACCCCGCACCACCCGTCACCCACTGCTACGAAGGGACGCCCCATGGCGCTGGACCGCGAAGAGATCGTGCAGATCGTCAGCGAGATCTGGGAGGACCTCCTCGACACCGACGTCGAGGAGGACGACGACTTCTTCGACCTCGGCGGCTACTCGCTGCTGATCGTCAACGTCGTCACCGAGGCCCGCAAGCGCGGCCTGGAGATGTCGGCCAACGACGTCTACACCCACAAGACCCCGGCCGCCCTCGCCGACGCCCTGAGCGGACCGGCCGCGGGCACCCCGGCGGACGGCCCCGCCGACCCCGACTTCAGCACCGTCTGGGAGACCGGCCTGAGCCCGCTGCGGACCGAGCCGTCACCGACGCTCGTGCCGCTGGCCGCCGAGGGCACCGGCACGCCCGTCTTCTGCTTCCACTGGGGCACCGGCAACGTGCGCTTCCTGGCGGACCTGGTCGACTCCTTCCGCGGTGAACGGCCCGCGTACGGCCTGGAGATGGTCGGCATGTGGAGCCGGGAGCGGCCCGCGCTGTCCCTGGTCGAGATGGCCTCGCGCTACCTGCGTGAGATCCGCGCGGTCCAGCCCGAGGGCCCGTACCTGTTCGTCGGACCGTGCGCCGGCGGCCGTATCGCCTACGAGATCGCCCGGCAGCTGGAGGAGAGCGGCGAGCAGGTCGCCGTACTCGCCGTCGTCAACACCATGCCGCCCGGCAGCACCGAACTCGACGCCGCCTGGGGCCTTCGCGAGCTGTACGACTTCCGCCTCGCCTCGCTGCGCGAGCGCTTCGAGGTGCCCGACCTGCTCACCGACCAGGAGCGGCTGATGCGCGGCATGGTCGAGATCGCCTGGCTGGACGAGAACGTCGACCCGGCCGACCTGCACTGGCGGCAGGCGGTGTGGGCGGCCGGCATCTTCGCCCAGGAGCACTACGAGCCCCGTCCCTACGGCGGTGAGGTCACCGTCTTCCAGCTGGCCGAGCACGCCGACCGCCCCGAGGCCGACTGGGGCCGGATGGCCGCCACCACCGAGACCCACACCTTCGAGTCGGCGGGCACGCTGCCGCTGCTGCGCGACGCCGCCTTCGCCCGGGTCCTCGCCAAGAAGCTCGCGTCGTACGCGGGCTGAGACCGCTCTCGTACGCCCAACTCCCGTATCCCGAGGTGAATTGACAGTGGCAGGCAACAGGGCCACCACGGTGGTCCGCAGCTGGGCCGCCGACATGGTGCCGGCGCCCGGACCGGCCCGTGGGCTCGCGGTGCTGACCATGGTGCAGTCGGTCGGCTTCGGCCTCTTCCTCAGCTCCAGCGCCATCTTCCTCCGTACGTCCGTCGGCCTGACCGCCGGACAGGTGGGGCTCGGGCTCTCCATCGCGGGTCTGGCCGGACTGCTGTTCACGGTCCCGATCGGCAAGCTCGCCGACCGGCTCGGCGCGCGGCGTCCGCTGCTCGCCGTCTACGCGGCGCTGGCCGCGCTGTTCACCGGGTACAGCGCGGTCGGCGGCTTCGCCGGGTTCGTCGCGCTGGCCTGCGCGATCTCGGTGTGCGAGACCGCCTCCCATCCGCTGCGCATGACCCTCACCCACGAGGTGTTCGAAACCGACGCCCGGGTCAAGGTCAGCGCCCAGATGCGGTCGCTGTTCAACCTCGGTTTCCTGCTGGGCGCGGCGGTGGCGGGCGGCGCGCTCGCGGTCGGCGGGCGGTCCGGGTTCCTCGCGGTGATCCTGCTGACGGCGGCCGCCCACGCGTGCTGCGCCGTGCTGACGGCGAGACTGCCGGGGCGGGGCGGTGCGGCCGCCGCGAAGGAAGCCGCGGATTCCGGGAGGGAGACCGCCGCAGACGAGACCGCTGAGGACGAGGACGCCGTCAAGGCGCTCGACGAGCCGAAGCTGCGGCGGTCCGGGCTGCGGGACATCCGCTTCGTGGCGTTGTCGCTGCTGTGCGGCGTACTGGAGCTGTACCAGCCGATCCTCACGGTGGCGCTGCCGCTGTGGATCATCGGCCGCACGCATGCCCCGGGAGCCGTCAACTCCGTGCTGCTGATGGTGGACACGGTCCTGGTCATCGCGTTCCAGGTCGCCGCGAGCCGTGGGGCGGAGACCGCGCCCGGAGCCGCCCGGCTGCTGCGCCGCTCCGGAGTCCTGCTCGCCGTCTGCTGCCTGCTCTTCGCGCTGACGCAGGACGCCGACGCGTGGGTCGCGGTACCGCTGCTGCTGATCGGCACCGCGGTGCTGGTCCTCGGTGAACTCGGCCAGGCGGCCGGCTCCTGGGGACTCTCCCTGCACCTGCCGCCACCGGGCCGACAGGGTGAGTACCAGGGCGTGTTCGCCCTGGGCCGCGGCCTCCAGCAGACGGCGGGCCCGTACCTGGTCACGGCCCTGGCCGTACACCAGGGCCGCCTGGGCTGGGGCGTCCTGGCCGCGCTCCTGCTGGTGGCGGGCCTGGCCTGCCCGCCGCTGACCCGGGCGGCGGAGAAGACCCGCGAGCCCGCCAAGGACCAGGACCCCGAGCCGGCGCCGAGCCACTGACCCCCAGCCCCCGCCCGGCCGCCCCAACCCCCAAGTGTGAGGACGCATGCAACCCGACCCGCGATGGAACCACACCGCCCGCCCCTATCCGCGGGGCGAGTCCGTGCACGGCATCGTGGCCGCGATCGCGGCCACCACCCCTGACGCGGTGTGTCTCGTCGACGGCGAGCGGAGCATCACCTACGGCCTTCTGGACCGTGCCTCCGCCGCGTACGCCGTCCGGCTCGCCGCCCTCGGGGTACGCCGCGGCGACGTCGTGCCGGTACGGCTGCCGCGCGGCGCGGAGCTGGTCGCCACCGTGCTCGCCGTGCTCAAGCTCGGTGCCGCCTATGCCCTGGTCGACGGCGCCTGGCCGGCCGCCCGCGTGGAGGACGTGCTCGAACAGACCGACGCGCGGGTGCTGGTCGACGCGGTGGACGGGGGCGCCGTGCCCGGTGAGGGAGTCATGCGCTGGACGCCTCCGGCGGGTGGGCTCACCGCTGTCGACGGAGAGGCTGCCGGCGCCGGGTTCCGGGCCGTCGCCGTCGCCGGCGACGATCCCTGCTGCGTGTTCTTCACCTCCGGTACCACCGGCCGGCCCAAGGGCGTCCTCACACCGCACCGGGCGACCGTCCGGCTGTTCCGCCCCGACGGCTTCGCCCGGTTCACCGCGGACACCGCGGTGCCGCAGGCCGCTCCGGTGCCGTGGGACGGCTACTCGCTGGAGCTGTGGTCGGTGCTCCTCAACGGCGGCACCTCCGTCGTCGTACCGGAGCCCTACCTCTCGCCCGGCGCCCTGCGCGCGGGTGTGGCGCGGCACGGCGTCGACACGGTCTGGCTGACCGCGAGCCTCTTCAACATGATCGTCGACGAGGACCCGGACGCGTTCACGGGGGTACGCCAGGTCATGACCGGCGGCGAGCGCCTCTCCGCACCGCACGTTCGCCGCTTCCTCGACCGTCACCCCGGCATCGCCCTGATCAACGGCTACGGCCCGGTGGAGAGCACCGTCTTCGCGACCACGCACCGGATCCGGCCCGAGGACTGCGGGCGGCCGGGCGGCATCCCGATCGGCAGGCCCGTTCCCGACACCCAGGTGCACGTCCTCGACGGCGACCGCGTCTGCGCCGTCGGCGAGATCGGCGAGCTGTGCATCGCCGGCCACGGACTCGCGCTGCGCTACCTCGGCCGCCCCGAGCTGACCGCCGAGAAGTTCACCGAGGTCACCATCGAGGGCGCTCCCGTGCGCGTCTACCGCACCGGCGACCTCGCCGCCTGGGACGGGGACGGTCTGCTGCGCTACCTCGGCCGCGCCGACCGGCAGGTCAAGATCCGCGGGCACCGGGTCGAACCGGCCGAGGTGGAGCGGCAGATCGAGGCCCTGCTGCCCGCCGTGCGCCGCGCCACCGTGCTCGCCCTGCGCGACGAGGCGGGCGCCTGCCGCGGCCTGGCCGCCTTCTGCCTCCCGGCGCGGCCGGGTGACCCGCTCGACGGGGCGCTGGAGACCGTACGCGCGGCCCTGGTCTCCTACCACCGCCCCGACCACCTGCTGAGCGTCGACGACCTGCCGCTGACCGCCAACGCCAAACTCGACGAACGCGCCCTGCTGGACCTGCTACCGGGCGAGGAGAGCACCCCGACCGCAGCCGCCCCCACCGCATCCACTCCGGCGGGCGAACCGTCGTCCCCACCGACGAGCGGCGACCCGCACCTCGACCTCGTCGCCGCCGTCTTCGCCGACGTCCTCGGCCGGACCTCCGTACCCGTCGACGCGGAGTTCACCGCGCTCGGCGGCACCTCGCTGGGCGCCGGACGGGTATGCGCCCGGCTGAGCGCGCGGCTCGGGCGCCCCGTACCGCTGGCCGCGCTCTTCGAACACCCCACGGCCGCCGCCCTCGGCGCCCGGCTGGCGGAACTCACCGGGGAGGAAGACACGCCGACCGCCGACCAGGCACCGGACGAGGTGCCGCTCACGTCCGTGCAGTCGGGGTTCCTGATCCGCCACCTGCTGGAGCCGGACGACCGCGCCGGCCACTGCCTCGCGGCCTGGACGATCGACGGCGACCTGGACCGTACGGCGCTCACCGGTGCCCTGGCCGACGTGCATGCCCGGCACCACGCGCTGCGCTCCGCGTACCGCACCCACAAGGCCCGCGCCTTCGCCGTCCCCGCGGACCAACCGCCCCCGCGGCCCGCCGAGCTGCCGTCAGCGTCCTCGACCGAGGCCGCCCTCACCGCCGTACGGGAAGCACTCGCGGCCCCCCTCGACCCGGCGGAGTCCGTCGTCTGGCGGGTGGTGCTCGCACCGGTCGCGGGCACCCGGACCACCGTCCTCGGGTACGCAGTCCACCACATCGCCTTCGACGGCTGGTCCGAGTCCGTGCTCGCCGCCGACCTGGCCACCGCGTACAACGCCCGCCTGGACCGGTCCGTCCCCGCCTGGGCGCCGGCCCCGACGGCCGCGCAGGCGTGGGCGGTGCGCACCCGCCACGAGCGGGCCGCCGACCAGGCCGCGCAGCGGGAGCGGCTGACAGCCGCGCTCACCGGCGTCCCGGAGCTGCGGCTGCCCGTGCCCCGGGCCCCCGCCGGACCCGAAGTCCTGCGTACCGAGGTCGCGTTGACGGCCACCGAGGCCGCCGGCGTCGACAGGATGGCGTCGGACGCCGGGCTCACCCGGTTCGCGGTGCTGCTCTCGCTGTACGGTCGGGCGCTCGCCGATCTGACCGGGCAGGACGACTTCGGCGTCGGCGTGCCCGTCGCACAGCGTGTGGACCCGCTGCTGGAGACCGCCGTCGGCTGCCACATCGGCATGGTGTGCGTACGGCTGCGGGGCGCGGCCCTCGGCGACGGCGGTGGCGCGGCGCGTGCCGCCGCGGCCGGGCGGTTGGTGCGGGAGGCGTTCGCCTGCCAGAACATCGGCTTCACCGAGGCCGTCCGCCTGGTCAATCCGCCCCGCAGTACCCGCAGTCCGCTCTTCCAGACGGTGTTCGCGCTCCAGGACAACAGCACCGCCGAACTACCCCTGACGGGCCTCACCACCACCTTCCACCGGCTGCCCTACCTGGGCATCCCCGCCGAGATCCAGACCGAGGTCTGGCCCCGGGCCGACGGCGGATTGCGCCTGGTCGTCAACTCCCGTGCCGACGCGCTGGATCCGACCGCGGCGGACGCCCTGACGAAGACGTTCGCGGACCTCGTCCGCACCGCCGCCTGACCCCTGCCCCGACGGACGCGCAGATGTTCGCACATTCCGGCATTCCGGCATTCCGACGTTCCGACACGAAGGGAACGACACCCCACATGACCACGACCCCTGCCATGGCCCGGCTCGACGCCGTGCGCTCGCTGCCCGGCCTCTTCCGGCTGGTGGCCGCCGAACAGCCCGACACGATCGCGGTGATCGACGACGGCCGCACCCTCACCTACGCCGAACTCGACCGCGCCTCCGACCGGCTCGCCGCCCGCCTCGCCCACGCCGGCGTCCGCCCCGGCGACCTGGTCGGCCTGCTCCTGGAGCGCTCGGCCGACATCCCCGTGGGCATCCTCGGCGTCATGAAGGCGGGCGCCGCCTACGTACCGCTGGACCCGTCCTACCCGAGCGAACGGCTTCGGTACATGATCGCCGACGCCGGGGTCACCACTGTCGTGGGCGACAGCGAGCAGGCGGTCGAGCGCGGCCTCGACACGGTCGCCGTCCTGTCGCCGCACGGCGGCGGGGAAGCCGAACTCCCCCTACCCGCTGCCGAGTCGACCGGCGATGAGCCCGCCTACGTCATCTACACCTCCGGCTCCACCGGCAACCCGAAGGGCTGCGTCGTCGGCCACCGCCAGGTCCTCGCCCTGCTGCGGGCCGCGCTGCCGCTGTTCGACGTGACCGCGGAGGACCGGTGGGCGCTGTTCCACTCGTTCAGCTTCGACGTCTCCGTCTGGGAGTTCTGGGCCTCCATGGCCACCGGCGCCACCGCCGTGACCGTCCCCCTGCGCATCGCCCAGTCCCCGGCCGACTTCCTCGCGCTGCTCGGCGCCGAACGGGTCAGCGTCCTCGGCCAGGTGCCGTCCGTCTTCCGCTCCCTCGCCATGGCGTACGAGGAGGCCGGTCGCCCCGAACTCGCCTTGCGCTACCTGGTGTTCGCGGGCGAGGCCATCGACCTCGACGTGGTCGCCGCCTTCCTGAAGGCCTACCCGGGCAGCGCGCCCACGGCCGTCAACATGTACGGCCCCACCGAGACCACCGTCTACGCCACCCACCGCGCCCTGTCCGACGCCGACTTCGACGGTCCGGTGCGCTCGCCGATCGGCGCCGGACTGCCGCATCTGCGCCTGGAGATCCGCGACGCCGACCTTCGGCCCCTGCCCGACGGCGAGAGCGGCGAACTGCTCATCGCGGGCCCGGGCGTCGCCGACGGCTACCTCGGCCGCCCCGAGCTCACCGCCGAGCGCTTCGTCACCCTCGACGGCCCCGACGGCCCTGACCGCTACTACCGCACCGGCGACCTCGCCCGCCGCCTGCCCGACGGCTCCTTCGAGTACCTCGGCCGCAACGACCAGCAGATCAAGCTGCGCGGCTACCGCATCGAACTCGGCGAGGTGGAGGCGGCGCTGCGCGGCCACGACCACGTCAAGGACGCCGCCGTCACGGTGATCACCACCGCGGCCGGGGCCACCTTCTTCGTCGCCTGCGTCGTCGTCGCCGAGAACGCGCCCGCCAAGCCCGCCGCCGAACTGCGCCGGCACGCCCAGACCGTCCTGCCGCGCTACATGGTCCCCGACCGCTACCAGGTCGTGGACGCCCTGCCGCTCACAGGCTCGGGCAAACTCGACCGCAAGGCGCTCACCGAACTGGCCACCACCCGCCCGGCCCGCACCCCGAGGGCGGCCCGATGAGCACCGCCCCGCAGCATGCAGCCGCGCCTGGGCCGAGCCAGCCCCGCGGACATGGCGGAGCTCGCGGCCCGGCTGACGGACCGCCTGAAGGCGCTCGGGGCCGCCCACCCGGATCCGGTGAGGGACTGTCAGGCCCTTCCTCGGCACCGCCCGCCTCGCGCTGACCGGTGACCACGCTCCCGCGCTGCGGCGGCTGTGCCTGTCGGCCGATCCCCGGACCGGTCTCGTCGTCACCTCGACCGAAATGAGCCCGGACGTGATCAGCATCCATCCCTCGCTGGTCATCGCGGACAGCGATCTGGACATCATGACGGATGTCCTCGGCAGGCCACCGCCGCCAACACGGGCTGCGGCGACTGCCTGACCGACCTCGAGGAACTTCTCGAGCGACCGGCAGCGCGATCGGCCCTCCGGTCGCGTCTGGCCACTGGCAGTCATGGCCGTCACCTGCCACCGCCACGTCATGACACCGAACCCTTCGCAGCCTTCAGGATCTGTGCAGGCACTCGACACCATCCGAGCACCATGAAAGAAAGGACCCGGACCGTGCTGTCCATCACCAAGGAGTTCCACTTCTCCGCGAGCCACCAACTGTCCGGCCTTCCACCGGACCACCAGTGCGGCCGACTGCACGGCCACAACTACGTCGTGATACTCGAACTGAGCGGGCACCCCGACCTGTTGGCCGAAGTCGGCTTCGTGCGCGACTACGGCGAACTGGGCATTGTCAAGAAGTGGCTCGACGACACCGTCGATCACCGGCATCTCAACGACCTGCTGCCCGAGGTGAATCCGACGGCCGAGCACCTTGCCATGTGGATCTACCGGACGTGGTCTGCGGACTTCCCGGAGCTGACCGCCGTGCGGGTCTCCGAAACGCCCAAGACCTGGGCGACGTACCGGCCCGCCGGTCCCACCGACTGACCGTGTACCCGACCGGATCACCGGACGAGTTCCCACACGACTACCCGGACGCCGTTCCGGATCGACGAGCCCGGTCGGGCTCAAGGGGGTGGTGAAGATGGCGGTTCCGAAGCTCGTGGTGAACGAGATGTTCGGACCTACCTAGCGCCATACAGGGAGAAGGACCTTCCACCGGAAGGTCGTGTGCGTTCCTCCGTCTCGGCGGTTGCAATCTGACCTGCCGCTGGTGCGACACACCGTATACGTGGGACTGGAAGGGCGAGTCGGACACCGGCATCGCCTACCGTGCGGCGGACGAGCTGCACGCGCTGACCGTCGCCGAGGTCACCGAGCGGCTGCTCGGCTTCGGTGTCGACCTGATCGTCGTCTCGGGCGGTGAACCGCTCAGCCAGCAGGACCGGGTACTGCCCGTGATCCGGGCCCTCCGGGAACACCGGGTGGCGGTCGAGTTCGAGACCAACGGCACCGTGGAGCCGTGCGACGCGCTGGCGGCGGCCGGGGCTCGGTTCAACGTGTCTCCGAAGCTCGCGCACTCGGGGGTCGCCGAGGAGCGGCGCATCGTTCCGCAGGCTCTGCGGCGGTTCACCCAACTGCCGGGGGTCTCCTTCAAGTTCGTCTGCGGCGACACCGCCGATCTGGCGGAGGTCGATGAACTGGTGCGCCGGTTCGATCTCAAGAACGTGTGGGTCATGCCCAGGGGGCAGACCCCGGAGGAAATCGACTCGGGAATGCGCACGCTCGCCGATGAAGTGGCGGCACGTAAGTGGAATCTGTCCGGACGACTGCATGTCAACGTGTGGGGAAGCAAGCGGGGTGTCTGAGTGAGCAGCAGCATCGAAGTGTTGACCGAGGATCTGGCGCTGTTGGAAAGGGAGGACAAGGACCCGTTGGAGTCGATCGCCCGCCAACTGCTGGTGGCGATCGGCGAGGATCCCGACCGTGAGGGGCTCCAGGAGACGCCGGCCCGTTACGCACGCTGGTGGCGCGAGTTCATGGGGTACGACCCCGGGACCGTGGACACCCTCTTCGAGACCACGGCGAGCGGCAGCCTGGTCGCCGTCTCCGGCATCAGCGTGTGGTCGCTGTGCGAGCACCACCTGCTGCCGTTCTCCTGCCGGTTCACCATCGGCTATCTGCCGCGGCAGAAGATGCTGGGCCTCAGCAAGTTCGCCCGGATCGCGCACCAGCACGCCCACAAGCTGCAGTCGCAGGAACAGCTGTCGCAGCAGATCGGCGACGACGTCGAGCGGCTCACCGGCTCCCCCGACGTGGCGGTCGTCGGACGCGGCGAGCACCTGTGCATGGGGATGCGCGGCATCCGGACGCCCGCCACCATGACCACCGCAGTGTGGCGGGGCGCGTTCAAGGACGCGGCGCTGCGCAGCGAGCTCATCACGCTCACCAACGACCGCACCTGCTGAGGAGAGGACACGGCATGCGGATCTCCGAACCCAGGCGGACCGGACTGAGCTTCGACGACGTCCTGTTCGTACCCCGGCGCACCTCGCTGACCAGCAGGCGGCAGGCCGACACCAGCAGCGAGCTGCTGCCCGGGCTGACCCTGAGGGTGCCGGTCGTCTCGGCCAACACACAGTGGTGCACCGGCGACCGGATGGCGGCGGCGATGGCACAGCGGGGCGGCCTCGGCATCCTGCACCGGATGCAGACCGTCGAGCAGCAGGTCGCCCAACTGGACGCGGTCAAGGCCGTACAGGTCGACGGTGAGCAGGGCCAGAGTCCCACGCTCGACGCCGCGGGGCGGCTGCTGGCCGGTGCAGCCGTCGGCGTCACCGGCGACTGGCGCGAGCGCGCGGCCCAACTGGTCGCGCACGGCGCGGACATCCTGCTGGTGGATGTCGCGCACGGACACAGCGACCAGGTCATCGACACCGTCAAGGAACTGCGCTCCACCTACCCCGACACGCCGCTCATCGCGGGCAACGTGGCCACGGCGGAGGGCATACGAGACCTGGCGGCGGCCGGCGCCCAGTCAGTGAAGGTGGGGATCGGGCCGGGCGGTGTGTGCACCACGCGGCTGGTCGCGGGCACCGGCGTGCCGCAGCTCACCGCCGTCATGGACTGTGCCGACGCGGCTGCGGAGGCCGGCGTGACGATCATCGCCGACGGCGGCATCCGGCAGGCCGGTGACATCGCCAAGGCGCTCGCGGCCGGGGCCCACGCGGTGATGCTGGGCTCGGCGCTCGCGGGCGCCGACGAAAGCGCGGCCACCCCGGTGGAACGGGACGGCCGCCACTACCGGGTCAGCAACGGCTTCGTCTCGCTCGGCATGGAGCTCACCCTGCGCAGGGCGGCAGGTGGCACGGTCACCCAGGAGGAGCTGGACGACTACGTCCCGGAGGGGGTCGAGGCGACCTTCCCGGCCTCCGGGCCGCTGTCGCGGACGCTGCGCCAGCTGATCGGTGGCGTGCAGTCCGCGATGAGCTACTCGGGCGCCCGCGACCTGGGCGCCTTCCGTGCGCAGGCCGAGTTCATCCGGGTGACGGCCGCCGGCCGCGCGGAGAACGTTCCGCACGCGCGTGAGCGGTCGGTGCAGATCGACACCGACCACGCCGCGAAGGCGGTGGCGGGATGAGCGGGACGCAGGCCACCGCGCGGGACGTCGTGGCGGGCGAGCGGCCCGGCATGTGGACCCGGCAGGGTCCCTACCTCCTCGACATGGCGACCTTCGGGCAACTGCTGGAGGACATCGCCGAAGAGGTGCGGGCCGCGGGCTTCGTGCCGGACGCCGTGCTCGCCGTGGCCCGCGGCGGGCTCGCCGCGGGCGGATATCTGACCTGCGCGCTGGACGTGCCGGTGATGCACACGGTGCGGGTGCGCCGCACGGCCGACGACAGCCGGTACGCCGCCAAGCAGCGCCCGGTCATCGACGGCCCGGTACCCGTCGGACTGGGCGCCGGCAACAAGGTGCTGGTCGTCGACGACATCGTCGGTACGGGCACGACCGCCGACACGGTCCTGGAGTTCCTGGCCGCCGCCGGGGTCGCCCGGCAGGACATGCGGTTCGCCGCGGTCGTACGCAACCACCGCAGCAGCTACGAGCCGGATCACTGCCCCGCGGTCGTCGACGACTGGATCGTCTTCCCATGGGAGACGGCCCGGGAGACCACGGACGACTGCCGCCCGTTCCCGGCTGCGGCACGGGTGCGCCGGTGAGACGCCGCGGACCGGGCGGCGGCTTCCCGGGCAGCGGACTGGCCCGGTCTGCGGACGCCGCCACGCTCGGGTTGCCCGGCTGCTACGACGCCGTCGACCTGTACACGTACGACCGGCGGATCAGCAGCCGCGTCGAGGTGGCGCAGGCGCTCGCCGGGATCGAGAAGGAGCACGGGGCCCGGCCGACGGTGGTGTTCACGAACATCGCCGAGCGGCCGGGTACCCGGGTGCTGTGCCACCCGTATCCGAGGGAGGTGCTCCTGGCCGCGTTGGGCACGACGGAGGAGAAGCACCTTCCGGAGATCTCTCGGCGGCTCGCCGGGCCCGTCCCGTCACACGGGACCGCCGAGCGGCCTGCCGTGACGCGGCGGGAGTTGCCCGCGCTGCTGGACGATCTGCCGATCCTCCAGCACCGGCCCGCCGACGCGGGGCCGTACATCACGGCCGGGGTCGGCGTCACCACGCGGCCCGACGGCAGCGGCGTCAACCTGGGCTTCTACCGCACCCAGGTGGTCGGCCCCGACAAGGCACGGATCTTCCTGGACCCGCGCACCGACGGGCACCGCAATCTGCTCGCCTGGCTGGAGACCGGTCACCCCATGCCGATCTCGCTGTTCCTCGGCGCCGACCCTGCGGTGACCGTGGTGGCCGCCTCCCGGCTGCCGGCCGAGGGCGACGACTACGACATCGCGGCGCGGCTCCTCGGCCGCTCGCTGGGCGTGGGCGGTTTTCCGCCGGTGCCGGACGACGCCACCCATGTCGTCACCGGGTTCGTCGAGGAGCGGGACGAGGTCGAAGGGCCGTTCGGCGAGTTCAAGGGCTACTACGCCGAAGCGCGGCGCAGCAACGTCCTCACCGTCACCGGAGTGTTCGCCGCGCCGGGCGCGCCGTGGCCGACGATCGTGGCAGGAGCCCGGTCGGGGCTGACCCTGATGAGCTTCCAGAACGAGTACCTGATGTACGCCCATCTGCAGGGCCTCGGGTATCCGATCAGGTCCGTGCACTACTCGGTCAAGGCGCGGGGCGAGTTCGTGGCATACATCGAAACGGACGCGCCGAGTCAGGAACTGGTGCGCGAGGCGATGGCCTTCGACGTACGGTCCAAGGTGGTCATCTGCGGCCCCGACCTCGCCAACCCAGGTCAGGCACTGGCCACTTACGGCTTCACCACCCGGACCGAGCCTTACTACCGCAAGGGCCAGGTGGAGGGGGAACGGATCGGACTGGCCCTGGTGATCCCGCCGGACGGCTGGCCGACCGAGTACTGAACCGCGCACCGACACCGCACCGAGTGAGGACTGCACGACGATGGATCGATTCGCGCGAGCGCTGCCCGCGGCCCTGATGGTGATCCCCGGGCCAGGCGGCACCGTGACCTTCATCCGCCAGCTCAAGGGGCCGTACGCGAACAACTGGCTGCTGCCTGGAGGCGGCATCGAGCCGGGCGAGCCGGCCGAGGCCGCGGCTCTGCGGGAGGCACGCGAGGAGACCGGTATCGCCGTGCGCTCCTGTTCGCTGTTCGCCGTCTACGAGTTCACCGGCACCTGGGAGCAGGGGGGCTATCACCTGCTGATGTTCGCCTTCCTGGCCGACGGCGAGTACGCGCTGCGGCCCGGATTCGCCGGGGACAACGTCGGCGCGATCCAGCAGGCCCGGATCGGCGAGATCGACATGCACTCCACGGATCTGCAGATCCTCACCGATGGCGGACTCGCCTCCTACGACGAGGAGACCATCGCCCGGGCGCTGGCCGCGGACGGTATCACGATGCACGCGCACCGGGTGGCGTCCACCGCCCGGTGCGGTGCTCCGTGAGCGCCGGGTCCGCAGCCAGGGCCCGGCAGGTGCTCTGCCGGCAGCCGATCGTGTGCCGCGCCGCACGCAGCCCCAGAGCCAAGGCCGCCACGGGGCTCGCGCCCCGTACGAGGTGGACGACGAACGCAGACGCCAAGGCGTCGCCGGCCCCGGTGTCGTCGGCGCATGGCCCGACCTCGGCGGGCAGGGTCAGCGGCACCGGCTGCTCGGCAGTGGCGACGGTGGCGCCGGCCGCACCCGCGGTCACCACGACCACGCGGGGCCCGAGCCCGAGCAACCGCAGCGCCTGCTCGGCCGGGGTGGCCCGCTGTCCGGTGAGTGCCTCGGCCTCGCGGACGTTGAGCAGCAGCACGTCGTACAGCGGCAGCAGATGGGCGCGCGGGCCGAAGTCCCGTTGCCGGGTGGGCAGACAGCACATCGGCGTGCCGTTCTTCCTGGCCTCCCGTGACACCCAGGTGAGCAGGTCCTCGTCGAGCCCACCCTCGGCGACCACGGCCTTGGCCACCGCGACGGCCCGGGCGAGGGCGGCTCCGGCGAGGGGCTTCGCGGAGGCCGGGTCGGGCAGCGTTATCCGGGAGGTGATCTGCCGTCCCTCCGCGTCGAGCAGGACGTCCCAGCGGCCCGTCCCGTCGGCGGTGCGCAACACGTGGAGCCCTACGCCGAGGCCGGTGAGGTCCGCTTCGATGTCTGCGGCGTCCTGCCCGAACCCGGACAGGCCGGCGAAGATCACGCGGGCACCGAGCCGGGCCGCGTTGACCCCGATGTTGCGGCCGACGCCGCCGTAGTGCCGCTGCACGCCCCAGAGTTCGACCCCGCCCAGGGTGGTGCTGGCGGCGAAGTACTTGCGGTCCACCACGAGCGAGCCCAGCACGAGCACGTCGCACCCCACAGAATGACTCCCGGAAATCGAAGAGAAAGGAAAGGGATTGATGGCAGAGGAGATCGAAGTCGCCAAGCGGGGCGGGGGAATGCAATCGACCTCGGAAGAACTCGAAAGGCGCGAGACTCGCGCGTTCCGGTGGAAGTTCTGCCTAATTTATCTGGCCGGTGTCTTCGCCGCCACAAGTATGGGGAAAATGACGCCGATATCTGTGGCGCTGCGCGCGGACCTCTCTCTTTCCCTGGCCCAAGTCGCGCTGCTCACCTCGCTGGTGACCGCGGTCGCCGCCGTCCTGGGCCTGTTCGTCAGCTATCTACTCCGGCCGCTGCCGCCGCACCGCATGCTGGTCGCGGGGCTCGTGGTGATGGGTCTCGCCGGACTGCTGTGCGCCCGGGCCGACAGCTTCGGCGCGATGCTGGCCGGCCGGCTGGCGGAGAGCGTGGGGTACGTCGTCGTGGTGATCGTCGCTCCCGTGCTGCTGTTCGCGCTGGGCGACGGCAAGCGGCTGACCGGGGCGCTGGCGATCTGGGGGACGTTCATGCCGGTGGGCCTGGCGCTCGGCTCCTTCGCGGGCGGGGTGCTGTCCGCATGGCTCGACTGGCGCGGGTGGCTGACGGTGGCCGCGGCGGCGACGCTCGTGGTCGCGGCGGGTGCCACCCGGCTGCCGGCGGTGCCGGTGGCGGCGCGGGCAGACGCGACGGGGCCGCGGAGCCAGGACCGGGCGGCGCGGGTGCGGCGGCTCGCGCGTCCTGTCTCGCTGGGCGCCGGGTTCGCGACCATCAGCGGGTCGATCGTCGCCTTCGTCACCCTCTACCCCACCTATCTGCACGAGGAGTTCGGCCTGTCCACCGAGTCGGCCGGCACCCTCACCGGGGTGGTGTCGCTGGCCGGGGTGGCCGGCGGGTTCCTGGCGAGTTGGCTGCTGGTACGGGGCGTCCGGGTGACGTACCTGTTCCTGGTCGCTCTGTTGATGCCGGCCGGGGCGTTGGCCGCCTTCGCCGGGGCGGGGGGACTCGGGCTGTCGGTGGGCAGCGCGCTGATCATCGCGCTCGCCAACGAGCTGGTGGTGGCCACGGTGTTCGCGGCGGTGCCGCTGGCCGTACGCGCCACCTCCGACCTCGGGGCCGCCAACGGCCTGGTGGCCCAGCTGGGAAGTATCGGAGCACTGGCCACACCACCCCTGGTCGGGCTCGCGGTGACGGCGGTCGACGGCTGGTGGGCCGTGGGCCCCTGTCTGCTGGGGGTGTGCGTGGCGGGCCTGGTGCTGTTGCAGATCGCCGTGTGGCAGTCGGCGCACGGCGCACGAGCGTGAAGGAGGCGGCATGGCCGTCGAGTACGTGATCTTCGACTGGGCGGGCACCCTCACCCCCTGGCACACGGTGGACCTGCCGGGCATCTGGCAGGAGACCGCGGCCTCCCTGGACGGGGTCGGCGCGCGGGAGGCCACCGAGGTGGGCGAGAGGCTGCTGCGGGCCGAGGTGGAGCTGATGGCGCGCTGTCGCGAGACGCAGTGCTCGGCCCGGCTCGACGAGGTCTTCGAACACGCCGGGGTGACGCCCACACCACGGGCCCTGTCGGCCTACCGGCAGGCCTGGGAGGCGCACACCCTGATCGACCCGCAGGCCCCGGAGACGCTGGAGGGGCTGCGTGAGCGGGGCCTGGGCATCGGCGTGCTCTCCAACACCCTGTGGCCTGCCGGCTGGCACGACGAGATCTTCGACCGGGACGGGGTGCTCGGCCACGTCGACGCCAGCGTCTATTCCAGCGAGATGGCGTGGACCAAGCCGCACCCGGACATCTTCGCGACGGTGATGGCGAAGCTGGGCGCGGTGTCGGCGTGGGCCTGCGCATTCGTCGGGGACCGGGCCTTCGAGGACGTGTACGGGGCTCAGCAGGCCGGAATGCGAACCATTCTGCTGCCGCACAGCAGCATTCCGGAAAATGAACTGGTCGCGCGGGACGCGGTCCCGGATGCGGTGGTCGGAACGCTGAAGGACGTATTGACCGTGGTGGACGAATGGAACCGGCCGGAGCGGTGAATTCGGAGCTTCTCCGAAACCGATTGATGTCCGTCGCCGGCCGGTACCTCCAACGGTGCCGGCACACCGACCGCGTCCAGCGCGGTGCGCGCGTCGGGGGCCACCCGGATCAAGGCGTGGTCGCGGGCCGAGACGAAGCCCTCGTCGAGCATCCGGTCGAGCAGTGCGACCAACGGGTCGACGGCGCTCCGCCGGAACCGCGCGCGGCGTAGCCCTCCTTGCACCAGCCCAGGTAGTTGACGACGCCGAAGTGCGGCACCAGAACACCCTTGGGCAGCCGGCCCGTTCCACCAACTCGTCCTCATCGAGCAGAAACTGGACGCCCGGGCCCGCCGCTCGGACCACGAGGCCCTGAGGCTGCACCGCTTACGCCGACGACTGTCGGGACCGGACCGATGGTTACTCCTTGAGGAACCTGGAGCGGACTGCACGAGTGCGATCGCAGGGATCCCACAACGACCGCCGCCCGGCGCACCTGCGCTTACGGGCTGACCCGCGATTGATCTTGAGGCGTGCTGGTCCGGGCGTCAGGCGGGCTGGTGGTTCAGCAACCGCTGGTCGGCCTGCTATTCGTACCGGTAGTTCAGCGAATCCGCCTCCGCCTGTTCGATGTCGGCGATCGTCAGCTCCGGCATCCGCAGCTGGGCCAGCGTCACTTCGGCCGAGGTCGGCTGGGCGTCCGCAGGCAGCCACTGCTCCGGCTTCCAGGCCCCGCTGCGCAGAAGCGACTTGGGGCAGTGCGGGTAGACCTCCTCGATCCCCAGCACCAGCGCACTGACTGGCGGCTTGCCCACGGCAGTCAGCTGCGACAGCAGTTCCGGGCGGGTGGAGACGCAGGCCCGGCCGTTCACCCTGAGCGTCGTGGTGCGCCCCGGGATGACGAACAGCAGCCCGGCCCGTCCGGTGGCGACGACGTTCTGCAGGGTGTCCAGACGCTTGTTGCCGGTCGCATCCGGTATCGCTACCGTCCGTGCGTCCAGGACGGCCACGAACCCGGCGGGCCCGCCGCGCGGGGAGACGTCACAGTTGCCCTCGGCGTCCGCGCTGGCGACCAGGACCAGCGACGAGCAGCCGATCAACCGCCGGGTCTGCTCGGTGAGTTCGGTCATCTGCTTGCGCACGGCCGCGTCACCGGGGAGTTCGTAGGCCCTCCGCAGCGCCTCCTGGTCGGGCACGGCGTCGAGGCGGAGCAAGTCGAAGGCACTGCCGGCAAGGGGAGGTGTCATGTCTCGGACCCTAATGGGTCGACCTCGATTGATCTTGGTGGGTGAGTACGGGGACATGGAGACACCCGCGCGAGTTGTCTGGCGTGTGAAGATCAACCAGGCCCGCGCAGTCACGTCCCCTCCAGCCTTCCACGGGCTGTCGCGCCAGCATCTGGGCGAGTTGGTCGCAGAACTCGCCCCGCGTTGGCTGGCACGCTGTGAGTCCGCGCGGTATGCGTGAGGGAGGCGTGGACCTCCCGTTGCCGGGCGCGGGGTGCCTCGCGACGGCGCGTTTCCCGCTCAGCAGTGGTGCGGGGCAGGATGTGGGCCGCCGCGCGCACCACCGGCGTGGCGTCGTAGACGGCGGGACGGTCGCCATCCGGCGCCGCCCGCCGCGTTCCTTGTCGGCCAGCTGGGCCGAGGGCGGCTGCGGGCCGGCCTGCGCCTGGGCTTCGCCGACAGCCCGGGTGGCCTCGCGCAGCCCGGCCGGGATCATGTTCACGCCGGTGGCGTCGCAGCTGAGCACCAGCAGGTCACCACCATCGGCGGCGGGCCTGTGGACGGTGCCGGTGGCCGTAGGGAAGGCATCGATGTCGGCGGCCGCGCGCACGCAGCCCTCCATCAGCTGCCGGGTCCCGATCCTGTGCCCGGTGGTGCGCTCGAGGCCATCGGCGGCGGCGCGCAGGGAGCCGGAGGCCGCCTCGTGGACGACCGCCCGCTGCAACGACTCCGTTGGGAAAGTCGCCCGGTGGCCGTCCAGATCGACATCCGGCGCTGGTCGATCTGCCAGGACAGCATCCGGTCGTCATAAGGCTGTGCGCCCTCTGGGCGGAAGACGATCGGCTTCTCCAACGCGCGGCGGTAGCGTTTCGAGCCCGGCCTGCCCAGGTTCCCGGCCTTCAGGTTGGCCTTCAGCGTGGCGTACGCGTCGCAGGTCTTCTTGATGACGTGCTGGGCGGCCTGCGCCCCCAGTCCCCAGCGAGCCCACCATGTGTTCGCCATGAATCACTCGACCGAGTGAACGTGCCATCCGTGTGGACGCAGCACCGCTCCGCCGTACGCGGAACCCGGCCGCTTCGCAGCCGAGCACCGCTCGAGCGATATCGCTCCGCGCCGCGACCGCGAGGATGTGATTCCTCCCAGGACTGAAGCCGTGGCGTTCCTTGCAAGAGTCTGCTGAAGGACACGCTGCACATCACGGTGAGCAGTTGGTCCCCGTACGGAACCTTTCACGACGACGGGCCGTCCTCTCCCCCGAGCAAGGGCGGGTCGTCGCCGATACCAACCCTCCTGCACGGCGAACGGCCCCTTCAACGCCTGTCAGCGCGCTGTGGCACGGAGGTGACCGTTCCGCAACGCGGGAACCAATGGGCGGTCGGCTTCGTCACCTGCTCAGACCGGGCGACGACGCGACCGGGACTCACCAGGGACGCCGTGGAGGTGCGCGATGGGCGGCTGGCAGCCGCTGCCGGACGATCTGCCGCCGGAGGTGCGGCACTTCGTGGAGCAGCTGCGGCTCCTCAAGGACCGGACGGGGCTCAGCCTCGTCTCGCTCGGCGCCCGCACCGCGTACAGCAAGTCCTCCTGGCACCGCTATCTCAACGCCACCCAGCCGCCGCCCCGGCAGGCGGTCGCCGCCCTCTGCCGGATCGCGGGCCTCGCCGACACGGAGGCCGAGCGGTTCGGGGTGCGCTGGGAACTGGCGGTGCAGGCGTGGCCACGCCCGGCCGCCCTCCCCGCGAAACCCGCCGGCAGCTCCGGGGGAGGCGAAGAGCCGGGCGAGGAGTACGAGGACGACCCCACCCTGCCCTGGTGGGACAGGCCCGAGGAGACGCGTCGGCGGCCGGGCGGGCGGTTGCTGCTGTATGCAGTACTGCTGCTGCTCCTCATGCTGGTGATCGCGGTCGTGGGCGTCCTCGCGCTCGGGTGAGGTGCCCTTGAGCGGGGTGAATACGCCCGTGACGGGCGAGGTTGTCCATGTGTGTCTACCGTGTCGATGTATTGACAAGTTTGCGGATTTGACACGGAGTTGTTCGATGAGGGCCCTAGGGTGGGCGGGTCCGGCCGGGCGGCGGAGGGGGTCGCCGGTGGGACACTGGACCGCGGTCGCGTCGGCGTGCAACGGTGCATTCCGGACCGCCCCAACGCTCCCGTGCGCCCCCATCCCGGGAACTGAGATCCTTACTGGGCGCATCCCTGTGGGTAGCCAGAAACGGGCACCACGCGCGGGGGAACGCGAGGAACACCAGCACCAACCGGGGGGAAGAGGGGGGAAGCAATGCCTCGTTGGAGGGCCTTGCCGGACGAACTGGATCCGCAGGTCAGGGAGTTCGCGAGCCAGCTGCGCCGGCTCGTGGACCGCAGTGGCCTGAGCATCGCGTCGGTGGCCGACCGCACGGGCTACAGCAAGACGTCCTGGGAGCGGTATCTGAACGGCCGGCTGCTCGCGCCCAAGGGCGCGATCGTGGCGCTGGCCGAGGTCACGGGTACCAACCCGATCCATCTGACGACCATGTGGGAGCTCGCCGAGCGTGCCTGGAGCCGTTCGGAGATGCGCCACGACATGACCATGGAGGCCATCCGCATCTCCCAGGCGCGCGCCGCGCTCGGTGAGTTCGGGGCGCCTCCCGCCAATGCCAAGGCAGGCGGCAAGTCGAGCAGCCAGGGCAGTACGACGGCCCGCAGGTCCGGCAGCGCGACGGTGACGCCGGGGATCGCGGGACCGGCGGGCGTGGCGCCGACGGTGCCGCCGCAGCCGGCGGGCCCGGAGGTGCGGGACGCGGCGGACGCGGTACGGGAGCGCGGCGCGTCACCCTCGGTGGATGCGCCGGAGAGCTCCTCCGGCGCCAATTCCTGGGGGCTGGCCGGGTACAAGGGCCCGGCGCCGTCCGGTGGGCGTGCTGCCGGGGCCGCGACTCCGGCGCCGCGGCCGGCGGCCGGCGGTCACGGCTGGACACCGCAGGAGCCGAGTCCGTTCGGTGAGCCGCCGCAGGCTCCGCGGTCCGGTGGGGGCTCCTCCTCGGGCGGTGGCAGGCGGAAGCTGACGATGTTCCTCGCGGGTCTCGTCGGTGTACTGGTCGTGATAGCGGCCGTGTTCTATCTGACCGACAACGGCTCGGGCAAGAAGAACCAGGGCGGTGCCTCGCCGTCCCCGTCCGTCAGCGCCCAAACCGACCTGCCGGCCGGAGTGAAGTGCAGTGGCGCCTCCTGCACCGGCAAGGACGCGGAGGCCATGGGCTGCACCAAGGACGCGGCCTCGGTCACCACCGCCAAGACCGCCGTCGTCGGCACGTCCACGGTCGAGGTGCGCTACAGCAAGACGTGCGGCGCGGCGTGGGGCCGTATCACCCAGGCCACCCAGGGCGATTCCGTCCAGGTGACCGCGGGCGGGGCCAAGGAGAGCGACAGCATCACGGCCGCCGGGGACAACATCGCCTACACGCCGATGGTCGCGGTCAAGGACGCGGGCGAGGCCACGGCCTGCGCGACGCTGGCGTCCGGGCAGAAGGGCTGCGCGAAGTAGGGCGCAAAGCAGGGCAGAAGAAGGGGCGGCCGCCCGTCCGGGAGAGGGGGGACTGGGGCGGCCGCCGTGGGGGGACCGACCGTGCCGGACTCCCGTGGGGGTACGGTTCGCGTGCCCGGGATGGGGGCGACTATTCCTCCCGTCAAGTATTTCTTCTGAGCCGGTTGAGCCGCCGGTTCATTCTGTGGGCCGGGCCACACGGACCCGGCCGTCCGGGATCCCGGATGCGCGATAGCCTGAGCGGTGGATCTCTTGACGCCAAGAGATCGATCATTTGTACGTCCGCACCCCAGGGCAAGGACGCCCACCGCCAGCTGTCATACGGAGAACGCCATGACCCGCACTCCCGTGAACGTCACCGTCACCGGCGCGGCCGGCCAGATCGGTTACGCCCTGCTCTTCCGCATCGCCTCCGGCCAGCTGCTCGGCGCGGACGTGCCGGTCAAGCTGCGCCTGCTGGAGATCACGCCCGCACTGAAGGCCGCCGAGGGCACGGCCATGGAGCTCGACGACTGCGCGTTCCCGCTCCTGCAGGGCATCGACATCACGGACGACCCGAACGTCGCCTTCGACGGCACCAACGTCGCCCTCCTCGTGGGCGCCCGCCCGCGCACCAAGGGCATGGAGCGCGGCGACCTGCTCTCCGCCAACGGCGGCATCTTCAAGCCGCAGGGCAAGGCCATCAACGACAACGCCGCGGACGACATCAAGGTCCTCGTCGTCGGCAACCCGGCCAACACCAACGCGCTCATCGCGCAGGCCGCCGCCCCGGACGTACCGGCCGAGCGCTTCACCGCGATGACCCGCCTCGACCACAACCGCGCGCTGACGCAGCTCGCGAAGAAGACGGGCTCGACGGTCGCCGACATCAAGCGCCTGACGATCTGGGGCAACCACTCCGCCACCCAGTACCCGGACATCTTCCACGCCACGGTCGCCGGCAAGAACGCCGCCGAGACCGTGAACGACGAGAAGTGGCTGGCCGAGGAGTTCATCCCGACCGTCGCCAAGCGCGGCGCGGCGATCATCGAGGCCCGCGGCGCGTCCTCCGCCGCCTCGGCCGCCAACGCCGCCATCGACCACGTGTACACGTGGGTCAACGGCACCGCGGACGGCGACTGGACCTCCATGGGCATCCCCTCGGACGGCTCCTACGGCGTCCCGGAGGGCCTGATCTCCTCCTTCCCGGTCACCACCAAGGACGGCCAGTACGAGATCGTCCAGGGCCTGGACATCAACGAGTTCTCCCGCGCCCGCATCGACGCCTCCGTGAAGGAGCTCGAGGAGGAGCGCGAGGCGGTCCGCGGTCTCGGCCTGATCTGAGCCTCCTCGTCGACGGTTCTGTCACGACCCTGCACGGGCCCCGTTCCGGTTCTTTCCGGAACGGGGCCCGTGGCCGTTTTCGCCGCTACCGTCAGAAGCGGTACCCAATGGGGGGATTCGGGGGGCGTGTCATGAGCGGTTGGGACGGTTACGACGACGGCCGCTCCGGTTCCGGGCCGGAGCGTGAACCGAGCGAGGAGAGAGGCCAGGCGGCCTGGGCCGCCCAGCAGCCGGCGACTCCACCGCCCTGGTCGTCGGCCGAGACGCAGACGGGTCAGGCGCCGCCGCCCTGGGGCTTCGGGCCGACGCCCACGGGCGGTGTCCTGCCGCCGACCTGGGCGCCGCCACCGCCTCCCGCGCAGCCGCGCGGCAGAGCCCGCCGTGTCCTGGCGGTCCTCACGGCCACGCTCGTCCTCGGCGCGGGCGGCGGAGCGGGCGCCTGGTACCTCACCCGCGACCATGCGCGCGGCACCGGGGCCGCGCCCGCGCCGAGCGTGAGCGTCACCGTCACGGCGACCCCGCCGCAGAGTCCCACGCCCACGCCCACCCCCACCGCGTCCGCCTCGCTCCTGACGTCCTCGTCCCCCTCCGTCGGCTACCGCCGCGCCCAGGACCCCGTCGGCTACTCGATCGACGTCCCGAAGGGCTGGACCCGGCGTGAGGAGCAGGGCAAGCTGGCGCGGATCGTCTACTACGACGCCCCCTCCGACGCCCGTCAGCTGCAGATCTTCCTGGTCACCGAGCCCACCCCGTACGACTCCCTGACCCTCGCCGAGACCGACCCCGGCTACGGCTTCGCCAAGCAGCCCGGCTACGAGGTCGTCGAGCGCGACCACGGCGACACCTGGGCGGAGTTGACCTACCGCTACGACGACCAGCACAAGGGCACCCGCCAGGTCATCGACCACCGCTTCCGGGCGGCCGACGGCACCCTCTACGCGATCCGCTCCAGCGGTCCCGTGGCCCTCGCCCCCGAGCGGGTCCGGGAGCCGCTGAGGATGGCGGTCCGCTCCTTCTGCCCGACCGGGGCACAGTGCTGAGCGCTGCGAACGCGGGTCCCGTGCCCCTTCAGATACCGACGGTCAGGAGACGGGCTCCATGGTGCGGGAGGGGTCGGCGGTTTCGCGATAGCCGCCCATGACGCTGCGGTAGCCGCGAGGGCCAGGACGCTTAAGGCGAAGACCGTGCCGGTGCCGGCGACGCCGAGGGCCGCGCCCTTTCACGGCTGATCTCGCGGGCCTGTTCGATGGACTCCGGTGGTCATGCGACGGGCTGCTTGGCGTCGGCGGACGCGGCCGTTGCACGGGAGGGGTCGGCGGTTTGGCGATAGCCGCCCATGACGCTGCGGTTGCCGCGAGGGCCAGGACGCTTAAGGCGAGGACCGTGCCGGTGCCGGCGACGCCGAGGGCCGCGCCGATCTCGCGGGCCCGAGCCGAGGCCCGCCTGGTGGGCGGGGAGCGATGTGACGACGCCGAGGGTGAGGGCCGGCATCGACAGGCCCGCGCCTGCCGAGATGACGAGCAGCCAGCAGGCGTACAGGGCGTCGGGCGGGCCCGCTTCCGCGGTGGACGCGCCGAGCAGGCCGAGGCCGATCAGTGCGAGACCGGCGCCGATGACCGGGCGCGGGCGTGGCGCCCAGCGCGCCGCCGGCTTCGGGACGAGCGCCATGCCGACGACCAGCGGCACGATCGCGACCCCCGGTGCCGGCGGAGCGGTTGGCCTCGGAGGGCGATCACCTGCTCGTGTCGCGGCGGGGCAGGCTGCACGAGCCGGTGGACACGGCCCTCGCCGAACTCGGCCTGAGACGCCGGGTGGTGGGGGCGGTCGCCACCTTCCCGGCCTCGCTGGTCGACTCATGGGCCCTGCCGCCCGCGGCAACCCCCGGCCTGGTCACCTTCGACGTGCCGCTCCGGCTCCCGCCGCTGCGCCTGTGCCTCGCCCGGCACCCGCGGCACGACGCCGACCCGGCACACGCCTGGCTGCGGCGGACGGTCCGGAACTGCTCGCCCGGTGGTCAGCCGGCCTGGCCTGACAGCCGTTTCTCGAACCAGTGGTCGGCGTAGACGTGATCGACGTAGGCGGGGATCTCCGTGTAGCCGCACGCCCGGTACATCGCCTGCGCCTCGGTGAGGCTCGCGTGGGTGTCGAGGCGTACGACGGTGCAGCCGCGCGCGGTGGCCGCCTCCTCCAGTGCGCCGAGGATCCGGCGGGCGAGGCCGAGGCGCCGGGCCTCCGGATGCACCCACACGTGCCGGATCTCGCCGACGCCGGGTTCCAGGCGGCGCAGCGCCCCGCAGCCCACCGGGCGGCCCTCCTCGTACGCGACGAAGAACGCGCCCGCCTCACCGGACACCTCCTCCGGCCCCACCAGGTCGGACTGGTCGAAGCCCTCGGGGAAGCGCGCGTCGATGTCGGCGGCGTAGGCGTCCAGACAGGCGCGGGCGTCCGGGGCGGCGCCGTCGACGAGTTCGACGGTGATGGCGGCCAGGCGCAGCAGGCGCTGCGAGGTGGCCATCGCGTCGATCAGCTGCGTCCGCTGGCCGGGGGCGAGGGTGTCCAGCAGGCCTGCCGCGAGCGCGTTGGCCCGGCGGTTCTGCTCCTTGACCTCGACGTGTCCGGCGGGCGTCGGCCGGGCCATGCGCAGCCGGTTGTCGTCCGGGTGGACGCTGAGCCGGACCAGGCCCTGTGCCTCCAGCGCCTTCGCCATGCGGCTGAGGTAGCCGGCGTCGAGTCCCAGGCGGCTCCTGAGTTCCCGGAGGGAGACCCCGTCCGGGTTCCCGGCGATCTCGAACAGCAGACGGGCCTCACCGAGCGGGCGGTCCTGGCCGAGGTAGTGGTCGTCCAGGGCCCCGATACGGCGGGTGAAGTAGCGGTTGAACCGGCGGAGGGCCGCCACCTGCTCCGTCGACACCGGCTCCGTATGTCCTGGCTCCATTCTTTGACCTTAGTCAAAGAATATCGGGGAGTCCATCCCTGCTCTCCGTGTCCGCCCCTTGGCATTCCGCTTCCACCGGTCCCATCCGCCCCTCTATGCTGATGGTTTGTCAACTGAACGTCTGACAACGGTCTTTCCACGCATCGGGGGAGTTCGCGTGAGCACCGCATATGTGCCACAGCAACCACAGCCGACGACGCCCACCGGGGCGCCACCCACACCACCGGCCACTCCGCCGCACGCCAGCGAGGCGACCCGGCTGCTGTGCGCGGGCACCTATCTGGACTCCGGTTACCGCGACCGAGTGATCGAGGAACTGCACCTCAACGAGCAGCGCATCGTCGCGCCCTCGCTCGGCTTCGACGCCGCCCGCGTCCTCGCGCACGCCCTGCGCGCCCGCCGCCAGGAACTCCTGTGGGCCGGGGCGATCCTCGGGCTGTGGGTGGTCGGCTCGGCCCTCAGCGGTTTTCTGCTGCTCCTCTTCCTCTGGCCGAGCGTGCTGCTCGCCCTCGCACCCTGGGTCAGGGGCCGCGGCGAACAGCCGCCGCTGTACCGCCGGGTCGCCGCGTTCCTCGTCCGCTGGTGGGGCCGTACGTTCTTCGCGACGATACTGGTCCTGACCGTCGTCGCCGGGTTCGGCGGCGGTTCGGACGACACCCCCTCCTACGGTTCGTACGGCTCCGACTACGGCTACGGCTACTCGGACTCGCCGAGCATCAGTGACGCGATCTCGCCGGGCGGCATCGCCGACGCGATCAAGCCGTGGCAGGCCTGGCTCACGCTCGCCGTGTTCGGGCTCATCGCCTGGTGCGTGCACTCCCAGCGCCACCAGTTCAGCCGCGCACTGGCCGCCGAGCTGTCCCCGCAGCGCTTCCCGGACGCCGCCTCCGACCCCGCCGAGCAGGCCGAGAACCCCCGCTTCCAGCGGCTGAAGCAGCGCATCCGCGTCGAGCAGCACGCGCCGCTGGTCATGTACCACGAGGCGCGTCCGTTCTGCGGGGCCGGAGCGGCGTACGACACCTGGGTGCTGGCCGTCGAGCTGAAGCCGGACAAGCTGGAGAAGCAGCAGCCGCTCAGCAACGGCGCGGTCCTGAAGCGGATCCGCCCGCTGCTCGAACAGCTCCGCGTCCCGGCCGAGTACGCGGGCCCGGGTGTGCGGGACCGGCTGCGCTGGCTGGAGATCGACGAGTGCGTGTTCCTGCCCGCGGAGGGCCTGCTCACCCGGGACCAGGCGCCGTACACCCCGCAGGCCTTCGAGGAGCACCGCGCGCGGGCGGTCGAGGAGGGCGCCGAGAAGCGGCGGCACTTCCTGCGCATCCGCGTCGGCGGCTGGGAGGAGGAGCTGGTCGTCACCGTCTTCGTGCGCATCCACACTCAGGGCCGGATGCTGATGCTGGAGATAGCGCCGCATGTGCTGACGCCGGTCCGTGCGGACTTCAAGGACGCCGACCGTACGGCGCACCGGTTCCGCAACAACAACGTGCTGGGCAAGGCGGCCGGCGCCGTGGTCCTGGTGCCCGGGTCGGCGGGGCGCTCCTTGGCCCAGCTCGGCCGCGGCCTGGTGTACGTGTGGCGGCTGCTGACCGGCGGGTACGCGGGCGCGCTGCCCGACGGCCCGGCGCTGTCGGTGCGTGAACTGGGCTCGACGCCCGCCGGCTCGCTCTTCCAGGAGATGGACGTGGCGCGCTATCTGAAGAGCGTGCAGGACCGGGTCGCGAACGGGGTGCGGGCCGCGCTCGCCGAAGCCGGTTACGAGACCGGGGAGTTCATGCAGAAGGTCGTGAACATCAGCAACGGCGACGTACACATCGGCAACATCTCCGGGAGCAACAACTCGATCGCGGCGGGCATGCAGAACTCCGCCTCGTCGTCCCACTCCTCGGGTTCCAACGTCTCGGGCGGCGCGGCGCCGCAGAAGGGGGCCGACAGCAATGGCCAGTGAACAGCCGAGCATCAGCATCGGTGACATCTCGGGCAGCAACAACGCGGTCGCCGCCGGCCACAACGCAAGCGCCGAAAGCCATGTGCACCACGGCACGGGAGCGCAGCCGGACGAGGAGACCCGTCAACTGCTCGCGGCCGTACGGAAGTTGCGGGAGGACCTGGCCCTGGTGAACAGCACCGGGCAGACGGTCGCGCTGGGCGAGGCGCTCGCCGACACGGAGGCCGAGATCACCCGCACCGGCCAGGCGGGGCCCACGCGCCGCCAGCGCCTGCGTGAACTGCTCACCGACTCCCAGGCCCTGGTCACGTTCCTCTCCTCCGCCGGCGCCCTGGCCGGCCTCCTGGGGCGGTGAGAGGGGCACGATGAGCGGGGGACAGCGGTACTGGAACGAGGACACCCAGCGCTGGGAGGACGGCACAGGCGGTAGCCCGGCGGCCGAACCGACGCTGCCGGTGCCGGCGCCTGCGAACGAAGGGGCGCCGGCCACCGGCCCGGCCTACCCGGCGCCCCCGGCCTCGGCTCCCACCGTGGGGACGCAGGCACCCACCGTGGGGCCGGAGAATCCCACCGTGGGCGCACAGGGCTGGCCCGTCGGCGGTGCGGACAGCGCCTGGCACGGTCCCGGGGCCGAGGGGGCCGTGCCGGAGTGGTCCAGCGGTGCCTCCTGGCCGCCCCCGGAGCCGCTCCCCGCACCCGCACCCGCCGCAGGGCTCAACCGGCGGCTCGTCTGGTCCGTGGTCGTCGGTGCCGCCGTGGTCGGGGTCGCCGTGAGCCTCGTACTGACCCTGGTGGTCGGCAAGGACGACGGGGCGGGAAAGAAGCACGTGGCGGCCAGTTCCGCGCCGTCCGCGACGGCCTCCGCGTCGCCGGACGTCTCGCAGTCGCCCTTCGCCGACGACACGGCATCGCCGTCCCCCTCGGCCTCCGCGCCGCCCGCAGGGTACGAGCTGCGTGACGACACGGAGGGGTTCCGGATCGCGATACCCGAGGGGTGGTCGCGCAGCAGCGTCGCCTCGCAGTACGGGATGGCAGTGGTGAACTACCGCAGCTCGGACAAGGAGCACCGGCTGCAGGTGTACCAGGTCGCGGAGTCGTCGCCCGAAGCCTCATTCGAGCTGTACCTGTCCGGCCAGACCAAGAAGCCCGCCGGTTTCAAGAAGCTCGATCTGCAGAAGCTGGACGACGGCGAGTTCATCGGCTCACGGCTGGAATACAAGGCCGACACGATCAAGGGCGAGCCGGACATCGGCACCTGGCACGTCTACGACGAGCGCTTCGTCGCGGCGGACGGCAACATCTACGCCATCGCGTCCTACGGCCCCGACTCCGACAGCCACGAGGACCAACTCGCCCAGCTCACCACGGCGTTGGACTGGTTCTGCCCGCCCTACACGACCTGCGACCCGGATCCGGGCACCGACTGACCCTCTCGCCCTTCTGTTCCGCCCCCTTTCCGCCCCGTTTGCCCGCATTTTCAGTGACGCAGCGCACTTTTCGCCATGGATTGCGCATGCAACCGGAGGCGGGGGGCAGGTGCTCACGGTCCTCGTGAGGGACACACGTGTCACTCAGGGGCACCGAACAGGAACGGAAGGCAATACGGATCATGGCGGAGAGAGCGGAAACCCAGGGGCTGGACGCGCAGGCGACCATCCACGTGGCAGGGGAGTGGCGGGAAGCCGTCTCCGGTGCCACGCGCGAGATCATCGACCCCGCGGACGGTCAGGGCTTCGCTCTGGTCGCGGAGGGCGACGAGAAGGACACGGACCTGGCGGTCGCGGCCGCCCGGCGCGCCTTCGACCACGGCGACTGGCCCCGCACCCCCGTGGCCGAGCGCGCCGCCCTGCTGCGCCGCGTCGCCGACCTCCTCGTGCGTGACCGCGAGCGGCTCGGGCTGCTGGAGAGCCGTGACGCCGGCAAGACCGTCGAAGAGGGCCGGGTCGACATCGACTGCGTCGCCGACGCCTTCCGCTACTTTGCCGACCTGGTGGCCGGCGAGGCTCCGGGCCGGGTCGTCGACGCGGGCTCGCCCGACATCCACAGCGTCGTCGTGCACGAACCGGTCGGGGTCTGCGCACTGATCACCCCCTGGAACTACCCGCTCCTCCAGGCCAGTTGGAAGATCGCCCCGGCTCTCGCGGCGGGCAACACCTTCGTGATCAAGCCGAGCGAGATCACCCCGCTCACCACCATCGCGCTCATCGACCTGCTCTCCGAGGCCGGGCTCCCCACCGGCGTCGCGGGCATCGTCACCGGCCCAGGCCACACGGTCGGCGCCCGGCTCGCCGAGCACCCCGACGTCGACCTGGTCTCCTTCACCGGCGGCCTGGTCAGCGGCACCAAGGTGGCGCAGGCCGCCGCCCCGAGCGTCAAGAAGGTCGCCCTGGAACTCGGCGGCAAGAACCCCAACGTCGTCTTCGCCGACGCCTGCGCGACGGACGAAGGGTTCGACACCGCCGTCGACCAGGCCCTGAACGCGGCCTTCATCCACAGCGGCCAGGTCTGCTCGGCCGGCTCCCGCCTCATCGTCGAGGAGTCCGTACGGGAGCGCTTCGTCGCCGAGCTCGCCCGCCGCGCCGCCCGGATCCGCCTGGGCCGCGGCACCGAGGACGGCGTCGAGTGCGGTCCGCTGGTCTCCGAGCAACAGCGTGCCAAGGTCGAGGGGTACGTCGCCTCCGCGCTCGCGGAGGGTGCGGTGCTGCGGTCCGGCGGCAGGCGTCCCGAGCCCTCACCGGAACGCCCCGAGGGCGGCTACTTCTATGAGCCGACCGTCCTCGACCAGTGCCACCGCGAGATGCGCGTCGTGCGCGAAGAGGTCTTCGGGCCCGTCCTCACGGTGGAGACGTTCCGCACCGAGGACGAGGCCGTTGCTCTCGCCAATGACACGGAGTACGGCCTCGCGGGCGCCGTGTGGACCGCCGACGCGGGGCGGGCCCGGCGGGTGGCGGGTCGGCTGCGGCACGGGACCGTGTGGATCAACGACTTCCACCCCTATCTTCCGCAGGCGGAGTGGGGCGGGTTCGGCAAGAGCGGGGTGGGGCGTGAGCTCGGCCCTGCGGGGCTGGCGGAGTACCGCGAGAGCAAGCACGTCTATCAGAACCTCGCGCCGCGGCCTGTGCGTTGGTTCGCCGGATAGCGCTATCGGGCGACTACGGATGTGCCGCGACGGTCGTCCGTCGTCTGCTGCCTTGTTGTGGCTGGTCGCGCCCCCGCGGCGGAGCCGCTCATGTCACAGCCCCGCGCCCCTATGGGGGCGCTTCTGATCCCCCCTCTGGAGTTGTACCCCCATGTCCGAGAATCCCCACATATACGACTACGTCGTCATCGGCGGCGGGACCGCCGGGTCCGTCATCGCCTCCCGCCTCAGCGAGAACCCGGACGTCACCGTGGCCGTCATCGAGGGCGGGCCCAGTGACGTCGGCCGTGAGGACGTGCTGACGCTGCGCCGCTGGATGGGCCTGCTCGGCGGCGAGCTCGACTACGACTACCCCACCACGGAGCAGCCACGCGGCAACTCGCACATCCGGCACAGCCGGGCCCGGGTGCTCGGCGGCTGTTCCTCGCACAACACGCTGATCGCCTTCAAGCCGCTGCCGTCCGACTGGGACGAGTGGGAGGAGGCCGGCGCCAAGGGCTGGGGCGCGGTGCCGATGGAGGCGTACTACGCCCGGCTGAAGAACAACATCGTCCCGGTCGACGAGAAGGACCGGAACGACATCGCCCACGACTTCGTCGACGCCGCGCAGTACGCGCTCGGCGTCCCCCGGATCGAGGGCTTCAACCGCGCGCCGTTCACCGAGGGGGTGGGCTTCTTCGACCTCGCCTACCACCCCGAGAACAACAAGCGGTCCTCGGCCTCGGTGGCGTATCTGCACCCGGTGATGGACGAGCGCGAGAACCTGACGATCCTCCTGGAGACCTGGGCGTACAAGCTGGAGCTGAACGGCGCCCGGGCCGAAGGCGTGCACGTCCGTACGAAGGACGGCGAGGAGATCCTCGTACGGGCGCGCAGCGAGGTCCTGCTCTGCGCCGGTGCCGTCGACTCGCCGCGGCTGCTGCTGCACTCGGGCATCGGTCCCCGCCGGCAGCTGGAGGCGCTCGGCATACCCGTGGCACTCGACCTGCCGGGGGTCGGCGAGAACCTCCTCGACCATCCCGAGTCGGTGATCGTCTGGGAGACCCACGGCCCCCTTCCGGAGAACTCCGCGATGGACAGCGACGCCGGGCTGTTCGTGCGCCGTGATCCCGAACACCAGGGCCCTGACCTGATGTTCCACTTCTACCAGGTGCCGTTCACGGACAACCCGGAGCGCCTCGGCTACGAACGGCCCAGGTACGGCGTCTCGATGACGCCCAACATCCCGAAGCCGAAGAGCCGCGGCCGGCTGTACCTCACCAGCGCCGACCCCTCGGTCAAGCCCGCCCTCGACTTCCGCTACTTCACGGACGAGGACGACTACGACGGCCGCACCCTGGTCGACGGCATCCGCATCGCCCGCGAGATCGCGCGGACGGAGCCGCTGGCGAGCTGGCTCAAGCGCGAGGTGGCCCCCGGCCCGCACCTCACCGGCGACGAGGAGCTGAGCGAGTACGCGCGCAAGGTCGCGCACACCGTGTACCACCCGGCCGGGACCTGCCGTATGGGGGCGAGCGACGACGAACTGGCGGTCGTCGACCCGCAGTTGAGGATCCGCGGACTGGAGGGGATCCGCATCGCGGATGCCTCCGTGTTCCCGACCATGACCGCCGTGAACCCGATGATCGGAGTGCTGATGGTCGGGGAGAAAGCCGTAGACCTGATCGGAAGTGGTGCGTGATGAACGCGACGAACGTGATGAGCAAACCGGTCTTCTCCGTGGAGGGGCTGTGGAAGGTGTTCGGCCCCAAGGCCGAACGCGTCCCCGCCGACCCCGGACTGACCTCGCTGGAACCCGCGGAACTCCGCGCCCGCACGGGCTGCACCGCCGCCGTCCGTGACGTCTCCTTCGACGTGCGCAAGGGCGAGGTGTTCGTGGTGATGGGCCTGTCCGGCTCCGGCAAGTCCACGCTGGTGCGCTGTCTGACCCGGCTGATCGAGCCGACGGCCGGCACGATCGCCATCGACGGCGAGGACGTCCGCGCCATGGACAGGTCCCGGCTGCGCGAACTGCGCCGCCACCGCGCCGCCATGGTTTTCCAGCACTTCGGCCTCCTGCCGCACCGCACGGTCCTCGACAACGTGGCGTACGGCCTGGAGATCCAGGGCGTGGGCAGGTCCGAGCGGCGCTCCCGCGCCCAGGAGGTCGTCGCCAAGGTCGGCCTGGACGGCATGGAGCAGCGCCGCCCGAGCCAGCTCTCCGGCGGCCAGCGTCAGCGCGTGGGCCTCGCCCGCGCCCTGGCCGTCGACCCCGAGGTCCTGCTCTTCGACGAGCCGTTCAGCGCCCTCGACCCGCTGATCCGGCGGGACATGCAGGAGGAGGTGATCCGCCTGCACCGCGAGGAGGGCCGCACGATGGTCTTCATCACCCACGACCTGAACGAGGCCCTCAAGCTGGGCGACCGGATCGCCCTGATGCGCGACGGCCGGGTCGTCCAGCTGGGCACCCCGGAGGAGATCGTGGGCAGCCCGGCCGACGACTACGTCCGCGAGTTCGTCCGGGACGTGCCGCGCGAGCAGGTGATGACGGTGCGTACGGCCATGCGGGCCGCACCCGCGGGGGAGCCGGGCAACGGACCGGCGCTCGCCCCGGACGCGACGGTCTCGGAGGCCATCGAGGCCGTCGCCCGCGCAGGCGCCCCGGCCCGCGTGATGGCCGACGGCCACTGCGTCGGAACGGTGGACGCGGACACGCTGCTGAACGTGGTGGCCGGCACAGCAGCCGCCGCAACGGGGACAGCCGCCGCGCCCGCCCCAGCCGCGGGCAGTCGTGCCGCTGGCGCGGCACCCCTCCCACAGAAAGCGGCACCGGCCGAGCGCCGGCCGGCGACCCCGCCCCCCACCACCGACCCGGAGGCCGTCTGATGGCAACGGTCACTGCACACGCGCCTCGCATCGCCATACCCGCTGCTCTGAGGCATCGCGCCGTCCAGAAACTCCTCCTCCTCGGCCTGGCCGCAGCCGTACTCGTCCCTCTGGCCAACGCCCAGTGGGCCAGCGGGAGTTGGCCCCAGGCCCTCACCGTCGACCTCTCCAAACCCCTGACCACCGCCAGCAACTGGATCATCGACAACCGGGACAGCAACCCCCTGTTCCTCTACTTCTTCGGCTACATCAGCAACGCGGTCGTCATCTCCGTACACGCCGTCTACCTGGTGCTCCTCGCCGCAGGCTGGCCCGGCGTCACGGCCCTCGCCGCCCTCGTCGCCTGGCGCGTCGCCGGCGTCCGCCTCGCCCTGGGCACGGGTGCCGCGTTCCTGGCCTGCGGTCTGCTCGGCATGTGGGTGCCGACCATGCAGACGCTCGCGCTGATGGTGGTCGCCGTGCTCGTGTCGGTCGCCGTCGGAGTGGCGCTCGGCCTCGCCGCCGGGCTCTCCGACCGCCTCGACCGCGCCCTGCGCCCGGTCCTGGACACCATGCAGGTGCTCCCCGCGTACGCGTATCTGCTGCCCGTCGTCCTGGTCTTCGGCATGGGCGTGCCCGCCGCCGTCCTCGCGACCGTCGTCTACGCCGCCCCGCCGATGGCCCGCCTCACCGCCCTCGGTCTGCAGGGCGCCGACAAGGAGGTACTGGAGGCCGTCGACTCGCTCGGCGCCACCGCACCCCAGCGCCTGCTGACCGCCCGCATCCCGCTGGCCCGCAAGGAGCTCCTCCTCGGCCTCAACCAGACGATCATGATGGCGCTGTCGATGGCCGTCATCGCCTCCGTCATCGGCGCGGGCGGCCTCGGTGACCGCGTCTACCAGGCGCTGGCCTCGGTCGACGTGGGCGCGGCGCTCGCGGCCGGCATCCCGATCGTGCTGCTCGCCGTCGTACTGGACCGGGTGACCGGCGCCGCGGGCGAGCAGGCCGGCGAGGAGCCCGGAAGTCTCCGCCCGTGGCTCTACGCGGCTGCCGCCGCCGTGGCCGTCGCGCTCGCCGGACGGCTGGCGGGCCGCCTCGACTGGCCCGACTCCTGGACGTTCGACATCGCCGAGCCGGTCAACCGCGCCGTCGACTGGATGACCGCGCACCTGTACTCGGGCGTGCCCGTCGTGGGCGGCACCGCCGACTGGGCGGGCCACTTCACCACCTGGGTGCTGAACCCGGTCCGCAGCGGACTGCAGGGGCTGCCCTGGTGGTCGGTCCTGCTCGTCGTCGCCGCTCTCGCGTGGCTGATCGGGACCTGGCGCACCGCGCTCACCGCGGTCCTCGCCATGGCCGCGATCGGCGTGCTCGGTGTGTGGCAGCCCTCCCTCGACACGCTCTCCCAGGTGCTGGCCGCCGTCGCCGTCACCCTGGTCCTGGGCTTCGCGATCGGTATCGCGGCGGCCCGCAGCGACCGTTTCGAACGGGCCCTTCGCCCCGTCCTGGACGTCTTCCAGACGATGCCGCAGTTCGTCTACCTGATCCCGGTGGTCGCGCTGTTCGGCGTGGGCCGCGCGCCCGCCGCGGCGGCCGCCGTCGTCTACGCGCTGCCCGCCGTCGTCCGCATCACCACACAGGGCCTGCGCCAGGTCGACCCGGCCGCCCTGGAGGCGGCCCGCTCGCTCGGCGCGACCCCCGCCCAGCAGCTGCGCCAGGTGCAACTCCCGCTCGCCCGAAGGGCGTTGCTGCTCGCCGTCAACCAGGGCGTGGTCCTCGTCCTCGCCGTCGTCGTCATCGGCGGCCTGGTCGGCGGTGGCGCGCTCGGCTACGACACCGTCTTCGGCCTGGCACAGGGCGACCTGGCGACCGGCCTGGTGGCGGGCGCCGCGATCGTCTGCCTCGGCCTGATGCTCGACCGGGTGACCCAGCCGACCGAACGCCGCACGAAGAAGGGAGCGTGACATGCGACTTCGTACGAGCATGAGGACGACTCCGGGTACGGCCGCCGTGGTGGGCTCCCTGGTGCTGCTCACCGGCTGCGGCGCGGCCGACATGACCAAGCAGGCCTCCCCGTTCGCCAACGCCCAGGGCGCCAAGTCCGTGACCCTGTCGGTCCAGTCCTGGGTGGGTGCGCAGTCCAACGTGGCCGTCGCCCAGTACCTGCTGGAGCACAAGCTGGGCTACCGGGTCGACACCGTCCAGGTGGACGAGGTCCCCGCCTGGGACGCGCTCAGCCAGGGCCGTGTCGACGCCATCCTGGAGGACTGGGGCCACCCCGACCAGGAGAAGCGCTACGTCGACGACAAGAAGACCATCGCGCGCGGCGGCGGGCTCGGGGTGACCGGACACATCGGCTGGTATGTGCCGACGTACCTGGCCAAGCAGCATCCCGACATCACCAACTGGAAGAACCTCAACAAGTACTCGTCGCTGTTCCGCACCGCGGAGAGCGGCGGCAAGGGCCAGCTGATGGACGGCTCACCGTCCTACGTCACCAACGACAAGGCGCTGGTGAAGAACCTGAAGCTGGACTACCAGGTGGTGTTCGCGGGCTCCGAGGCCGCGCAGATCACCCAGATGAAACAGTTCGCCAAGGAGAAGAAGCCCTTCCTGACGTACTGGTACGCGCCGCAGTGGCTGTTCAAGAAGGTCCCGATGACCGAGGTGAAGCTGCCGCCGTACAAGGAGGGTTGCGACACGGACCCGGCGAAGGTCGCCTGCGCCTACCCGCACACCCCGCTCCAGAAGTACCTCAACGCGGACTTCGCGAAGCGGGGCGGCAAGGCGGCGGCCTTCCTGAAGAAGTTCAAGTGGACGACCGAGGACCAGAACGAGGTCTCCCTGATGATCGCCGACCAGAAGCTGACCCCGGAGCAGGCGGCGAAGAAGTGGGTGGACGGCCACACGCCGACATGGAAGGCGTGGCTGTCCTGATCGGCCGGCCCGACGGCTCCTCGACGACCTCGGCCACAACCGTGTGGCTGAGGTCGCCGGCGAGCGACGGGCTGACGTTCAGCGGCCGGTCCAGGGTGACGAAGACGGCTCCGTGGCGGTCGGCGGGCCCGCCGGAACACCGGGCCCGCCGGTTTACCGGCGGATCAGCAGCCGGATCTACCAACGGATCAGCAGCCGGAGGAGGATTCGCTCACGCCGCCGCTTCCGTGGTCGTGGCGTCCGTCGTCGGCGCCTCCCCGAAGCGTGCCAGCGCCAGCGCGCCCGCGACGGCGACCAGGAACCCCAGGACCGCGAGCCAGGCGAGCCCCTCACGTGTGCGGTCCCCGAGCCACACCACGCCCACCGCCGCCGGCCCGATCGTCTCGCCGATCACCAACCCGGCGGTGGCGGTGGTCACCGAGCCGCGCTGCAACGCGGACGTCAGCAGCAGGAAGGCGGCGCCCCCGCCGATGACGAGGGCGTAGGTCGCCGGGTTGGTCAGCAGTTCCGACGGCGCGAGCGAGTCGATCAGCCGCACCGACACCTCGACCACCCCGAACCCGAACCCGGCCCCAAGGCCGAGCACCAGCGCCCGCCCGCGCCCGGACCACCGGCCCCCGAACAGTCCGAGCAGCAGCACCACGACGGCGATCGCGAGCATCGCGTACTTCAGCGCCGTCGACCCCTGACGGTCCCCCTCGGCCCCGGACGCGAGCCCCAGCATGGCGAGCCCGGCGCACACCACCCCGACCGCACCCCACTCCGTCCCGCTCAGCCGCACCTGCAGCAGTCGCGCCGCGACCACCCCGGTCACCGCCAGGCTGGACGCGAGCGCCGCGGCGACCGCGTAGATCGGGATCGACCGCAGGGCGGCGATCTGGAACAGGAACCCCAGCCCGTCCAGCGCCAGCCCGGCCAGATACCGCCACTGCCGCAGGGCCCGCAGCAGCAGCGCCGCCTCCCCGCCCCCACCCGTGGCGGCCGACCGCGCGGCAACCGCCTGCAAAACCGTCGCGGTACCGAAGCAGACCGCCGCGCCCAGCGCGCACACCATCCCAAAGATCACAAAGTGACTGTAGGGGAGACGCACAGGGAGCGGCGATGCCCCGGCGTCCGCTCTCACCGATCTCTGGCTTTGCAGACCTGCGCAAGGTCCCTGTGCGAGGGCCGTTGTCCCTGCCTCTGCTGCCGCCCGGCTCGGCTCCCCCGAACCACCGTCCACGACCCGGGCGGCAGGTTTCCACCATCGCCCCGACGCCCCTCGACCGGCTATCCGGTTACGGCGGAAACCTCACCGCTTTGTGGATAGCGCCGGACTCACCGACAGCGCGGGTCCCCCGCAACGTCTGTGACGGCGTCTCCCCGTACGTCTGCCGGTAGTGCCCGGTGAACCGCCCCAGATGCGCGAACCCCCAGCGCAACGCCACCTCGGTGACCGTCCCCGGCGCCTGTCCGTCGGCGATCGCGAGCAGATCGCGCCGGGCCAGATCCAGTCGTACGCGCCGCAGGTACGCCAGTGGAGTCGTGGCCAGATGGGCCCGGAACCCCTCCCGCAGGCTTCGCAGACTCACCCGCGCCGCCACCGCCATGTCGGCCACCGAGATGGGCTCGTGGGCGTGCTCGGCGCAGAACTCCGCGGCCCGTCGCACCGCACGGGGCAGCACCGCCGGTCCGCGCCCCGCCACCGCGTCGCTGAGCAGGTGCGGCTGCGCGTCCAGCAGGCCGTCGACCAGCAACTGCTCGAAGTGCCCCACCGCCAGCGGCGATCGCGCCGCCAGCTCCGAGTCGGCGAACTCGGCGAACGCCTGCACCACCCGCAACCACGCCCGGACCGCCCCCACCCGCGAATCCAGCACCGGCGCGAAGTGCAGGGGAGCGGAGGGCAGTTCACCGAGGCGCACGGCGAGCGCCCGGTCGACGGTCTGCCGGGGCAGGATCAGCACCCGGTTCAGCGTCTCCCCGCTCCACCGCATCGACAGCCGCTGCCCCGGATTGACGATGCTGAGCACGGACGCCAGGGCGACCCCGTCCGCGGTGACGACACCGTCCCCGGCGAGCGGCACATGGATGTTGTAGAACTCCGGCAACTCGCCCGGCGTGACATCGACCTCCGCGCCGTACCCCAACTCGTACAGCGCCACGGCCCCTTCGTGCACGCACCGGAACCGCCCGTCGACCGGATGTTCGTCCAGCACCGTCAGCCGGTGGGGCGCGAACCGCTCGCTCACCAGCGCGTGCAACTCCTCGACATCACGACCCCGAAAGAGGAGCTCCCGCCCCGCACCCGCCGGCACGGCAGCCGACCCGTTTCCGCCCATGACGGACCTCTCGCCGCGTGTCCTGTACGCCCGTACCGCCCGATTTTCCCGGCCTCCGCGGCCCAGCGTCGAGGGCCGAAGGTCCCGGAAGCCGAAGCCGAAGCCGCACGGGAGCACGCCGGCGCCCCGCCGCGCGGCTCAGATCCCGAGCACCGCCCGCAACTGCGCGAGCCCCCAGTCCAGGTCCTCCTTCCCGATCACCAACGGCGGCGCGATCCGCACCGTCGGCCCGTGCGTGTCCTTCACCAGCACCCCCCGCTCCATCAGCTTCTCGGACACCTCCCTGCCCGTGCCGTAGGGCGGCGCGATGTCGACGCCCGCCCACAGCCCCCGCCCGCGCACCGCCTTCACCCGTCCCGTGCCGGTCAACGCCCGCAGTTCCCGGTGCAGATGACTGCCCAGCTCCGCGGACCGCGCCTGGAACTCGCCCGTCCGCAGCATCGCGATCACCTCCAGCGCCACCGCACACGCCAGCGGATTCCCGCCGAACGTCGAACCGTGCTCACCGGGCCGGAACACTCCGAGCACATCGGCCGACGACACCACCGCCGACACCGGCACGATCCCGCCCCCCAGCGCCTTGCCGAGCACATACACATCGGGCACCACGCCCTCGTGCTCGCACGCGAAGGTCTTTCCGGTCCGGCCAAGCCCCGACTGGATCTCGTCCGCCACGAACAGCACGTTCCGTTCGCGCGTCAGCTCCCGCACCGCGGGCAGATAACCGGCCGGCGGCACCAGCACCCCCGCCTCGCCCTGGATCGGCTCCAGCAGCACGGCCACCGTGTTCTCCGTGACCGCCGACCGCATCGCCGTCAGGTCCCCGTACGGCACGATCTCGAAGCCCGGCGTGTACGGACCGAAGTCCGCCCGTGCCTCCGGGTCGGTGGAGAAGCTGACGAGGGTCGTCGTACGGCCGTGGAAGTTGTTGCCCGCGACCACGATCTTCGCCATCTCCGCGGGCACGCCCTTGACCCGGTAGCCCCACTTCCGGGCCGTCTTCACCGCCGTCTCCACCGCTTCCGCGCCGGTGTTCATCGGCAGCACCAGCTCCATCCCGCACAGCTCGGCGAGCTCGGAGCAGAACGCCGCGAACCGGTCGTGATGGAACGCCCGCGACGTCAGCGTCACCCTCTCCAGCTGCGCCTTCGCCGCCTCCACCAGCCGGCGGTTGCGATGCCCGAAGTTCAGCGCCGAGTAACCGGCCAGCAGGTCCAGATACCGCCTCCCCTCCACATCCGTCATCCACGCCCCGTCCGCGGAGGCGATGACCACGGGCAGGGGGTGGTAGTTGTGCGCGCTGTGCGCCTCGGCGGCGGCGATGAGTGTCTCCGTAGCGGTCACGGAATCTCCCGAAGGTGCCAGATGCTGTGCGGGTGCCCCCTTCTTATCCTCGCCCGCATGGTGGACGCGGGACCTCCGCGTTCCGGCGCGCCCGGTAGGCTGACCAGCGGGCCGTGACTGGCGCGCTGGGATGGGACCGACCATCGGGGAGCGGCCTGAGTGAGTGAGTGCCGTGCGCCTGGGCCAGCCGTGAACCGTGAACGCTTCAAGCCACGCCACCCGGAGGCCGACGACATGTCAGAGCAGCAGCCCCTCTCCACCGAGTCCACCGCCTTCCGCGCCGCCCTCGACGTGATCCGCGCGGTCGAGCCGCGCGTCGCGGACGCCATCGGGCAGGAGGTCGCCGACCAGCGCGAGATGCTCAAGCTGATCGCCTCCGAGAACTACGCCTCCCCGGCCACTCTCCTCGCGATGGGCAACTGGTTCAGCGACAAGTACGCCGAGGGCACCATCGGCCGCCGCTTCTACGCCGGCTGCCGCAACGTCGACACCGTCGAGTCCCTCGCCGCCGAGCACGCCAAGGAGCTCTTCGGCGCCCGCCACGCCTACGTCCAGCCGCACTCCGGCATCGACGCCAACCTCGTCGCCTTCTGGTCCGTCCTCGCCGACCGCGTCGAGGCCCCGTTCCTGGAGAAGACCGGCGCCCGCCAGGTCAACGACCTCACCGACGCCGACTGGGCCGAACTGCGCCAGGCCTTCGGCAACCAGCGCATGCTCGGCATGTCCCTGGACGCCGGCGGCCACCTCACCCACGGCTTCCGCCCGAACATCTCCGGCAAGATGTTCGACCAGCGCTCCTACGGCACGGACCCCGCCACCGGCCTCATCGACTACGAGGCCCTGCGCGTCTCCGCCCGCGAGTTCAAGCCCCTGATCATCGTCGCCGGCTACTCCGCCTACCCGCGGCTGGTGAACTTCCGCATCATGCGGGAGATCGCCGACGAGGTCGGCGCGACCCTGATGGTGGACATGGCGCACTTCGCCGGTCTGGTCGCGGGCAAGGTGCTGACCGGTGACTTCGACCCGGTTCCGCACGCCCAGATCGTCACCACCACCACCCACAAGTCGCTGCGCGGCCCGCGCGGCGGCATGGTCCTGTGCGACGACTCCCTCAAGGACCAGGTCGACCGCGGCTGCCCGATGGTCCTCGGCGGCCCGCTCCCGCACGTCATGGCCGCCAAGGCCGTCGCCCTCGCCGAGGCGCGCCGGCCCTCCTTCCAGGACTATGCCCAGCGCATCGTCGACAACTCCCGCGCACTGGCGGAGGGCCTGATGCGGCGCGGCGCCACTCTCGTCACCGGCGGCACCGACAACCACCTCAACCTCATCGACGTGGCCACCTCCTACGGCCTCACCGGCCGTCAGGCCGAGGCGGCCCTGCTCGACTCGGGCATCGTCACCAACCGCAACGCCATCCCCGCCGACCCCAACGGCGCCTGGTACACCTCCGGCATCCGCATCGGCACCCCCGCCCTGACCACGCGTGGCCTCGGCACCGCCGAGATGGACGAGGTCGCGGGCCTCATCGACCGCGTCCTCACGACCGCCGAGCCGGGCACCACCAAGTCGGGCGCCCCGTCCAAGGCGCAGCACGTCCTCGACCCGAAGATCGCGGACGAGATCTCGCGCCGCGCCACCGACCTCGTGGCCGGCTTCCCGCTGTACCCGGAGATCGACCTGGGCTGACCAGCGCCCTCAGAGATCGATGAGCTCCTGTCGTGGCTCCTCCCGCGGCGGTCCGGCACCCTGCCGGGCCGCCGCGCGGCGTATCAGCAGCGCCCCGCCGGCCCCGACCGCACTGTGTTCCTCGTCTCATTGGCGACGGTCGACAGCGGCCACGGCTTGAAGGCGGCGCCCTCCCGCGCTCTCACTCCCTTGTTGCACCGCGGCAGACCGATCGGTTCCCACCTGTTTCCGACCGGTTCCGGATCGGGTCGACAGACCTGAGAGAATGGTGAACATGGCCTCTGATCGTCCCCGTGTGCTTTCTGGAATCCAGCCCACCGCAGGCTCGTTCCACCTCGGCAACTACCTCGGCGCCGTCCGCCAGTGGGTGGCCCTGCAGGAGTCCCACGACGCGTTCTACATGGTCGTCGACCTGCACGCGATCACGGTTCCGCAGGACCCGGCCGAGCTGCGCGCCAACACCCGGCTCGCCGCCGCCCAGCTGCTCGCCGCCGGACTCGACCCCGAGCGCTGCACGCTCTTCGTCCAGAGCCATGTCCCCGAGCACGCCCAGCTGGCCTGGGTCATGAACTGCCTCACGGGTTTCGGCGAGGCCTCCCGCATGACCCAGTTCAAGGACAAGTCCGCCAGGCAGGGCGCCGACCGCGCCTCCGTGGGCCTCTTCACGTACCCGATCCTGCAGGTCGCCGACATCCTGCTCTACCAGGCCAACGAGGTCCCGGTCGGCGAGGACCAGCGCCAGCACGTCGAGCTGACCCGCGACCTCGCGACGCGCTTCAACGGCCGCTTCGGCGAGACCTTCACCATCCCGAAGCCGTACATCCTCAAGGAGACGGCGAAGATCTACGACCTCCAGGACCCGTCGATCAAGATGAGCAAGTCGGCCTCCACGCCGAAGGGCCTCATCAACCTCCTCGACGACCCCAAGGCCACCGCCAAGAAGGTCAAGAGCGCCGTCACCGACACCGACACCGTCATCCGCTACGACGCCGAGAACAAGCCCGGCGTCAGCAACCTGCTCACCATCTACTCCACCCTCACCGGCAAGACGATCGCCGAGCTGGAGCAGGAGTACGAGGGCAAGATGTACGGCGCGCTCAAGACGGACCTCGCCGAGGTCATGGTCGAGTTCGTGACGCCCTTCAAGGAGCGCACCCAGCAGTACCTGGACGACTCGGAGACGCTGGACTCGATCCTGGCCAAGGGTGCCGAGAAGGCCCGTGCGGTCGCCGCGGAGACCCTCTCGCAGGCGTACGAAAAGGTCGGCTTCCTGCCCGCCAAGCACTGACCGCGCGCCATCGCACAGACGTACCACTGGGCAGAGCGCTGCACATCACTCCGGTTGCGCCTGCCCGCGACCCAGCCGTGGCCGTACAGTCGATAGCCGACGGCTGAGAACAAATCCGTCACGACGACAGGAGACGACGTGGGGACCGTAACGATCGGCGTGTCGATCGCGGTCCCGGAGCCTTACGGCAGCCTGCTCCAACAGCTGCGCGTGGGCTTCGGCGACGCCGCTGCTCACGGCATCCCCACGCATGTCACCCTGCTGCCGCCGACCGAGGTCGACGCCGGCGATCTGCCGGCCGTCGAGGCGCACCTGGCGGAGGTCGCCGCGAGCGGCCGGCCGTTCCCGATGCGGCTGTCCGGCACCGGCACCTTCCGGCCCCTGTCACCCGTCGTCTACGTGCGGATCGCCGAGGGCGCCGAGGCCTGCACCCAGCTGCAGAAGCAGCTCCGCGACCCCTCCGGTCCCGTTCCGCGCGAACTGCAGTTCCCGTACCACCCGCATGTCACGGTGGCGCACGGCATCGACGACGAGGCGATGGACCGCGCCTTCGAGGAACTCGCCGACTACGAGGCCGACTGGCCGTGCACCGGCTTCGCCCTCTACGAGCAGGGCGCGGACGGCGTGTGGCGCAAGCTGCGGGAGTACACCTTCGGCGGCCTGGTGGTGCCGCCGCAGGCCGGGCACGTGGAGCGCGGCTCACTGCCGACCCGGTAAGCGCTACAGGGGCAGTCGGCGGAACAGCCCGCGCGGCACGTGACGCAGCGCCGACATCACCACACGCAGCGTGCCGGGCACCCACACCGTCTCCGAGCGCCGCCGCAGCCCCAGTTCGACGGCCGTCGCGACCGCCTCCGGGGTCGTCGCGAGCGGTGTCTCAGCCAGTGGTGTCTCAGCGAGGCCGGCGGTCTTCTTCGTCCGTACGAACCCGGGGCGTACGACCATCACGTGCACGCCCGTGCCGTACAGCGCGTCGCCCAGGCCCTGCGTGAAGACGTCCAGGCCGGCCTTGCTGGAGCCGTAGATGAAGTCGCTGCGGCGGGCCCGCTCGCCGGCCACCGAGGAGAGCACCACCAGGGAGCCGTGGCCCTGGGTCTGCAGCGCGCGTGCGCCGACCAGGGCCGCCGACACCGCTCCCGTGTAGTTGGTCTGTGCGACGCGCACCGCCCAGGCCGGTTCGCGTTCGTCGCGCGCCTGGTCGCCGAGGATCCCGAAGGCGAGCAGCACCATGTCGACGTCGCTCTCCGCGAAGACCTTGCCGAGGGCGGTCTCGTGGGACTCGGGGTCGAGCGCGTCGAAGGCGACGGTGTGCACATCGGCACCGTGGCCGCGCAGTTGCTCCGCGGCCCGCTCCAGGGCGGGCGAAGGGCGTCCCGCGAGCCACACCGTGCGGGTGCGGCGCGCGATGAGACGGCGGGCCGTGGCGAGCGCGATCTCGGACGTACCGCCGAGGACGAGCAGGGACTGGGGGAGGCCGAAGGCGTCCTTCACGACAGCAGCTCCTAGAGGGCGAGACGGCGGAATGGATCGGACGTGCTGCATCTCCCGGGGCCCGGTCGATGCGGCGCATCGTCACAGGGCGAGGCGGCGGGAGAGGTCGGACGTGCTGCATCTCCCGGGGGCGGCCCCCGGGACCCTGGACGACGCGGCGCTTCGTCACAGGGCGAGACGGCGGGCGAGGTCGGACGTGAACACGCCGCGCGGGTCGAGTTCCTTGCGCAGGGTCCGGAAGTCGTCGAGGCGTGGGTACATCGCGGCGAGGAGTTCGGGGCGCAGCCGGGAGTCCTTGGCGAGGTGGACGCGGCCGCCGGCCGTGGCGACCTCCTCGTCGAGTTCGTCGAGGAAGGCGCCGAGCCCGGGCAGGCCCGCGGGGAGGCCCACGGCGAGCGTCCAGCCGGGCACGGGGAACGAGAGCCACCCCGGGGCGGCCTCCCCGAAGCGCTGGAGGACGGCCGGGAAGGACGGCCATCGCTGTTCGGCGATGCGCCGCACGATCCGGCGCAGGGCGTCCTCCTGGCCGCGCCCGACGGCGAACTGGTACTGCACGAAGCCGCCGCGGCCGTAGACGCGGTTCCAGTGCGGAACGCCGTCCAGGGGGTGGAAGAAGGCGGAGATCCGTTGCAGCCGGCCGGTACGCGCGCGTGGCGCCGTCCGGTACCGGAGTTCGTTGAAGAGACCCATGGCGGTGCGGCTCAGCAGGGCCTCCGGGAGGAAGGCGGGGGCAGGAGGGAACTGCGGGGTGCGGAACGCCAGTGGCGCTCCACGCGCGCGTGCGGGCAGCGCGTCGAGCGGGGCGTGGTCGGCTCGGGTGAGGACCGCGCGTCCGGTCGCCGCGCCGCGGGCCGGCAGGTCGATCCGGGCGACCGAGTAGCGGTGGCGGTGGTCGGTGGCCGTCAGGCGCGCCAGCAGGTCGTCGAGGTCCGCGGCGCGCTCCGTGTCCACCGCCATCAGGGAGGTCTCGACCGGCAGGAGCCGGATGGTGGCGGTGAGGATCACGCCGGTCAGGCCCATCCCGCCGGTGGTGGCGTCGAACAGGGGCGTGCCGCGGCTGACGGTGCGGATCCCGCCGTCGGCGGTGAGGAGTTCCAGCGACAGGACGTGCCGGGAGAAGGAGCCGGAGACGTGGTGGTTCCTGCCGTGGACGTCCGCGCCGATCGCGCCGCCGACCGTCACATGGCGCGTGCCGGGCAGCACCGGCACGAACCAGCCCAGCGGCAGCAGCACCTCGATCAGCCGGTGCAGGGAGACGCCCGCGTCGCACAGCACGGTGCCGCCAACGGCGTCGATGGCGTGGATGCGGTCCAGGCCGGTCATGTCGAGCACCGCGCCGCCGGCGTTCTGCGCCGCGTCGCCGTACGCCCGTCCGAGGCCCCTGGGGATGCTTCCGCGGACCCCGCAGCCCCGGACGGCGGCCACCGCCTCCTCGTACGTCCGTGGACGGATCAGTCGGGCCGCGGTGGGAGCGGTGCGGCCCCAGCCGGTGAGGGTGACCGGAGCGGTGTCGGCAGACATATCGGTGACCGTATAGCCCGCCTATGACCGGTCAGCATTGAAACATGAGGCTTCTACCCGAAATGGGTGATTAATGGGTATCGCTCAATAGGGAAATGGGGCGCCCTCGGAGTGCCCGCGCCGACCCCGGCGCTGCACTGTGCCGGGTTTTCGGGGTACTCGCACATTGGTCTTCCACACCTGGGGGAGAGTCTGATCATGGACTGGCTGAAGAAGCTCCCCGTCGTCGGGCCGCTGCTGGCGCGCCTCATGCTCACGCATGCCTGGCGGTCGTTCGAACGTCTGGACAGGGTGAAGTGGACCCGGCTGGCCGCCGCGATGACCTTCACCAGCTTTGTCGCGCTGTTCCCGCTGCTCACCGTGGCCGCCGCGATCGCCGCGGCCACGCTCAGCGAGAAACAGCAGAGCGACCTGCAGAACAAGCTCGCCGAGCAGGTGCCCGGCATCTCCGACCAGCTCGACATCCAGAACCTGGTCCAGAACGCCGGCACCATCGGCCTCATCGCGGGCGCCGTCCTGATCTTCACCGGCATCGGCTGGGCCGGTTCGATGCGCGAGTGCCTGCGCGCGGTGTGGGAGCTGCCCGACGAGGAGGAGAACCCCTTCCTGCGCAAGGCCAAGGACCTGGGCATCCTCGTCGGTCTCGGCGGCGCCGTCCTCGTCACGCTCGCCACCTCCACCGTCGCCTCCGCGATGGTCGGCTGGATCACCCGGCAGCTCGGCATCGACAACGGCGGCTGGGGCGGGGTCCTGCTCCACATCGCCGCGTTCGCCGTCGCCGTGTTCGCCGACTTCCTGCTGCTCCTGTACGTCCTCACGCTGCTGCCCGGCGTCGAACCGCCGCGCCGCCGCCTGATCGTCTCGGCGCTGACCGGCGCCGTCGGCTTCGAGCTGCTGAAGACGCTGCTGAGCGGCTATATGCAGGGCGTGGCCGCGAAGAGCATGTACGGCGCGTTCGGCGTGCCCGTGGCCCTGCTGTTGTGGATCAACTTCACGGCGAAGCTGGTCCTGTTCTGCGCCGCGTGGACGGCGACGCCGAGCGAGCAGGACAGGCAGGCTCAGGCGGACGGGCAGGACGAGCAGCAGGAGAAGGACGACCAGGACGCCGGGGCGGATCTCACGGGCGGGACGACCGGCGACGTACCAGATCGGGCAGCGGCCAGCGGCGGTTGACCAGGAACGCGGCCGCCGCGAGCAGCACCAGCACCCCACCGCTTATGGCGAGGGCCACCCCCATGCCGCCGGAGCGGCCCGCGGCCGAGGCGCTCGCCACCGGCGAACCGGACGGCTTGCCGGCGGCACCGCCCGCCTGGCCCGCCGACCCGTTCCCGCCGGACTGCCCGCCCGACTGCGCGGCGCTCCTCGGCGCCACCAGCTCACCCACGGGCCGTACCTTCCCCGCCGCCTGGAAGCCCCAGTCGAAGAGCTTGGCGGTCTCCTTGTAGACCTCGTTGTGCTCCCTCTTCTCCGGGTTCATCGCGGTGACGAGGAGCACCCTGCCGTTCCGCTCGGCGACACCGGTGAAGGTCGCGCCCGCGTTCGTCGTGTTGCCGTTCTTGACGCCCGCGATGCCCTGGTAGACGGAGACGTCGGAGTCGCCGGTCAGCAGCCGGTTGGTGTTCTGGATCTCGAAGGACTCGCGGACCGACTTGCCCTTCTTCTCCGTCGTGTCGCCGGGGAAGCTGGCGCGCACCGTCGAGCAGTACTCGCGGAAGTCCTTCTTCTGCAGCCCGGAGCGGGCGAACAGCGTCAGGTCGTACGCGGAGGAGACCTGCCCCGGGGCGTCGTACCCGTCGGGCGTGACCACGTGTGTGTCGAGGGCCTGGAGCTCCTCGGCGTGCTCGTTCATCTCCTCGACGGTGGTCTCGACCCCGCCGTTCATCGCCGACAGCACGTGCACCGCGTCGTTGCCCGAGCGCAGGAAGACACCGAGCCACAGGTCGCGCACGGTGTACGTCTCGCCCTCCTTTATCCCGACCATGCTGGAACCGGCGCCCATGCCGGCCAGGTCGGAGGGCGCCACCTCGTGCTCCTGGGTCTTCGGGAACTTCGGCAGCACCGTGTCCGCGAACAGCATCTTCATCGTGCTCGCCGGGGGCAGCCGCCAGTGCGCGTTGTGCGCGGCGAGCACCTCGCCCGACTCGGCGTCGGCGACGATCCACGAGCGCGCGGTGATGTCCTTGGGGAGCACGGGCGCGCCGCTGCCCAGATCGACCTGTGTGCCCGGCTGCCCGAGACGGGCGCCGCCCACGGACGACATGTCCGCCGGGGGAGTGGCCGTCGGACTCGGCGAGGGCCTCGGAGCCGCGAAGGTGACGGGCGCGGTCAGCGCGATCGAGGACAGGACGGCGGAGGTGACCAGCAGGGATCGCCTGAGGGTCTTCTTGGGAGCGGGCACGGACGAGAAAGTACATGCCACGGGCCGTGAAGTCCCGCCTCCCACCCCACCCCCGACACGGAACGCAAGAGGCGGCGGCGATACTGAACGCATGAAGCTCAGCCGCCCGGTCTCCTGGTTCCTGCTCGCCTTCGGGGTGTGGTCCTGGGTCATCTGGGTCACTTTCGTTAAAAATCTCATCAAGGACGGCAGCGGGCTCGCCTTCGACGACGGTCACCCGACGGCGTACTTCTGGGTGCATCTGACGCTCGCCGTCGTCTCCTTCGTATGGGGGACGGTCATCGGGGTCATCGGGTTGCGCGGACTGCGCGCTGTGCGCCAGACCTCATAAGAGCGGGCAAAACACACGCAAACGGCAGAACCGGCAACGGGGGTCGCGGCACGATGGTCGTCGTCTTCGGGGTGATCGCACTCCTCGCGCTCGGCGTCCTCGTCGCCGGCAGCTGGTACCTGTGGCGCCGTCTGTTCCGCGACACGACCCGGGGTCCGGGCCTCGCGCGCCGCGCGGGTGCGGCCGCGATCGCGGCCGGCTGGTTGCTGGCGGTCGGGGCCGTCGTCGGCGAGCGCGCCGGCGCGCCCTTCTGGCTCCAGCAGGTCCTGGCCTGGCCGGGCTTCCTGTGGCTCGCGCTGTCGATCTATCTGCTGCTGGCCGTGGTGGCGGGCGAGGTCGTACGGCCCCTGCTGCGCCGTCTGTCGGAGCGGCGGGTGCGCGCCACGGCCGCCCTGCCGCAGGCGCAGCCGGTACCGGCGGGATCCCTGCCCCCGAAGGCACCGGAGGCCGGGCCCGAGCCCGCACCGCTCCCGGATCCGTCGCGCCGCCTCTTCGTCTCCCGGATGGTCGCGGGAGCCGCGGCCGCCGCCGCCGTGGGAACGGTCGGCTACGGCACGTACGGCGTCCTGCGCGGCCCCCGTGTGAAGCGCGTCACCGTGCCGCTGGCCAAACTCCCGCGCGCGGCGCACGGTTACCGCATCGCCGTGGTCAGCGACATCCACCTGGGCCCGATCCTGGGCCGGGGCTTCGCGCAGAAGGTCGTCGACACGATCAACGCCACCCGGCCCGACATCGTCGCGGTCGTCGGCGACCTGGTGGACGGCAGCGTGCAGAACCTCGGCCGGGCGGCGGCACCGCTGTCGCAGCTCACGGCGCCCTCCTACTTCGTCACCGGCAACCACGAGTACTACTCCGGCGCGGCGCAGTGGGTGGAGGAGGTACGGCGGCTCGGGCTGCACCCGCTGGAGAACGCCCGCACCGAGCTGCCCTGGTTCGACCTCGCCGGCGTCAACGACCTCGCGGGCGAGAGCGAGGGCCAGGGTCCCGACTTCGCCAAGGCGCTCGGCGACCGCGACACGGCACGCGCGTGCGTGCTCCTCGCCCACCAGCCGGTCCAGATCCACGACGCCGTGAGGCACGGCGTCGACCTCCAGCTCTCCGGCCACACCCACGGCGGCCAGCTCTGGCCCGGCAACTTCATCGCGGCCGCCGCGAACCCGACCGTCGCGGGCCTGGAGCGGTACGGCGACACGCAGCTCTACGTCAGCCGGGGCGCGGGCGCCTGGGGGCCGCCCACGCGTGTGGGCGCGCCCTCGGACATCACCGTGATCGAACTGGCCTCGACGCAGGCCTGAATCGTCCCGCGGGTCCGATGGAAACCGCTGGCCGAAACCCGGTGCCGGTAACCCTGTGGGAACCCTGTGAAATCTGGCGGAAACCCCTTGCGGTAACGTCTTTCTCAACTCGACAGATTCCTCTTCCCCCAGGTGAAAAACCTGTGATTAGGTGAGCCGCGCTACTAGGGGAGTGGCATGTGGGGTGGGCCGTCGGGCCCGGGAAGGGCAACCGATGCGCTCGGTTCGCATGCGGATTCTCGCGACACTGCTGGTACTGGCGGGCGTGGGGGTCGGCGGCTGGCAGCTGCTGCCGTCGCAGGAGAACACCGACAGGACCATCGAGGTCGGCACGACGGACGAGGTCACCTCGCTCGATCCGGCCGGCGCCTACGATGCGGGATCCTGGGCCTTGTTCAGCAACGTTTTCCAGTCGCTGCTGACCTTCGAGCCGGGCGGCGCCTCACCGGTGCCCGACGCGGCCCGCAGCTGCGACTTCGTGGGCAGTCAACTGACCACCTACCGCTGCACCTTGCGCACGGGACTCGCCTTCCCCAGCGGCCGCACGATGACCGCCGAGGACGTGAAGTACTCCTTCGACCGGGTCAAGGCGATCAAGTCCGACGTCGGCCCGTCCTCGCTGCTGAGCACGCTCCGCTCGGTCGACGCGAACGGCCTGAAGGTCACCTTCCATCTGTCCTCGCCGGACGCCACCTTCCCGTTCAAGGTGGCCACCGGGGCGGGCTCGATCGTCGACAGCCACGCGTACCCGAAGAACCACCTGCGCACCGACCCGGGCGTCGACGGCACCGGACCGTACGAGCTGACGGCGTACACCAAGGGCAAGAAGGCGGCCCTCACGCCGAACACGCAGTACAGGGGCGCCGTCCAGAAGACGGGCCGGCCCGTCGACCTGCTCTACTACGTCGACTCGAACGCCCTCGACAAGGCCTGGAACGCGAAGCAGGTCGACGTCGCCACCCGCCAGCTGCCGCCCAAGGTCCTGTCCGGGCTCTCGGCGAGCGACCCGAACCAGCGCCTGTCCGAGTCCGACAGCGCCGAGACCCGCAACCTCTACCTCAACACCCGTGCGAACGCGCCCCTGCACGACAGCAGGATCCGGCAGGCCATGGCGTGGCTGATCGACCGCGAGGAGCTGGCCGCCACGGTGTACGAGGGGACCGTCGACCCGCTGTACTCGCTGATCCCGACGGGCATCACCGGCCACACCACCTCGTTCTTCGACGCCTACCCGAAGCAGGACGTCACGAAGGCGAAGGCCCTGCTCACCCAGGCCGGGGTGACGACACCGGTCCGCTTCACCTACGGCTATGGCAAGGGCCGCGGCTCCGCCGAGCAGGAGGCCGAGACCATCAAGAAGCAACTGGAGTCGAGCGGCCTGTTCAAGGTGACCCTGAAGGGCTACGAGTGGTCCGACTTCCAGAAGCGCTGGGCCACCGGCAAGCTGGACGCGTACGCCGTCGGCTGGGTGGCCGACTACCCGGACCCGGACACCTTCGGCGCCCCGCTCGTCGGCACCAAGGGCACCATGAACACCGGCTACAGCAACAAGGCCGTCGACCAGCTGATCCAGGCCAGCCAGCGGTACGCCGACCGCGGCGACGCCGCCTCCGACTTCGTCACGCTGCAGCAGGACGTCGCCCACGACGTGCCGGTCATCCCGCTGTGGCAGGGCAAGGAGTACGTCCTCAGCACCGAGGACGTCGGCGGCAGCCAGTACCTCGACGACGGCACCGGTGTGTTCCGGCTCTGGAGCCTGGGCTGGATCTGACGCTTCTCGCGGCGTTGACATTCGCCCCGGTGACGTCGGACGCTCACCTGACGCGGGACCGTGTGGCGGAGGTGTGCGCAGGATGAGGGGCAAACGTGTTGAGACGCAACTCCTTCCGGCTGCCCCGGCATCCGGCGTCCGTCGGTCTGGCCCGGCGGCGGGTGCGGGACCATCTGGCCGACTGGGGGCACGGCCCGGACGATCCGGCGCTGGCGGACGCGGTGCTGCTGGTGTCCGAGCTGGCGACCAACGTCGTACGCCACGGACCGCTCCTCGAGCGGGAGTTCGAGGTGGCGGTGACCGCGCTCGCCGACGGCTCCTGTCTCGTGGAGGTCTCGGACGAGGGCCGGATGGAGCCCCGATTACGGCTGGTCGGCGAGTGGGAGGAGAGCGGCCGGGGCCTGCGTGTGGTGGAGACCGTCGCGGCGGCCTGGGGCGTGTGGAGCAGAGGTCGGCACGGCAAGACCGTGTGGGCACTCGTCGCGGTCAACACCTGAGCACCGCCCGGTAGTCACGGCCGTACGGCCGTCCGGGACGGCAGTGTGACCGTCACGGCCAGGCCCTCGCCCGGCGCCGTCTGCACCGTCACCTCACCGCCGTGAGCCTCCACCACCCCCTGCACGATCGCCAGGCCCAGCCCGCTGCCCGCGCCGCCGCCGGCCCGGAAGAAGCGGTCGAAGACCCGCGCCGCGTCCTGTGCGCACAGCCCCGGACCCTCGTCCGCGACACACAGCCGCACCACCCCGTCCTCCCGCTCCACACCCAGTCGCACCGCCACGTCCGCGGGCGTGTGCGTGCGTACGTTGCCCACCAGGTTGCCCAGCACCTGTCTCAGCCCCGACTCGTCGGCGTGCACCAGTACGGCGCCGTCGGCCGCGACCTTGATCGGCCGCTCCGGCTGCTGCACCCGCAGGTCCTCGGCCGCGTCCCGCACCAGACGGCTCACGTCGACGTTCCTGAAGCGCAGCTCGGGCTGCTGGTCGAGGCGTGCCAGGGTGAGCAGTTCGTCGACGAGCCGCCCCATGCGGTCCGTCTCCGCCAGCACCCGCTCCCAGGCCCGCTTGCGCTCGTCCGGGTCGCTGAGCATGCCCTTGTCGTACAGCTGGAGATAGCCGCGTATCGCGGACAGCGGCGTACGCAGTTCGTGCGAGGCGTCGGCGACGAAGCGGCGCAGCTGGGCCGCGCTGTCCTCGCGCGTGCGGTACGCCGACTCCACCTGGTGCAGCATGGAGTTGAGGGCCAGCCGCAGCTGTTCGACCTCCTGCGTCGGATGGTGGCTGGAGGGCACGCGCCGGGTCAGGTCGCCCTCGGCTATCGCCGTCGACGTCTCCACCATGTCCTCCAGCGGCCGCATCCGGCGGCTGACGCTCATCATCGTCAGACAGGCCAGCAGCGCCAGCAGCAGCGAGCCGATGGCGAGGTCCAGCTTGAGCGCCTTGAGCATGCCGTGGTGGAGGGCGTCCGTGGAGGTGGCGAACAGGATGTACGTGCCGTCGGCGAGGCGGGTCGCGGTGGCGCGGTAGCGGGCGCCGTGCACCCTGATGTCGTGCGGGCCGGCGGCCGCGGCGAGGGCACGGGGGTCGTCCACCGCACGCGCGAGGGCGCGCTGGGTGTCCGTCGGGGCGAAACGGGCCAGGGAGACCGGCTTCCCGTGCGCGTCCACGGCGGTGAGGATCGAGTCGGGGCGGGCCTGTTGGTCGTGCTGCGGCATGAACCGGTCGCGGACGATCGCCAGCGCGCCCAGCGCGTCGATCTGCTCCATCGTGAGCGAACCGCCCAGCGACTGCCGGGTCTTGTTCAGTTCGGCGTCGACCTGGTTCAGCAGGTAGTACCGCATGCCCATCAGGCTGACCGCGGTCGCCGCGACGATGCCGAGGGCCAGCAGCGCGACGTTCGCCAGCGTCAGCTTGGCGCGCAGCGAATGGATGCCGCGCTCGCAGTGCGGCCAGCGGATCCTCATGCCAGCCCGTATCCCACACCGCGCCGCGTGGTGATCACCGGCGGGCCGAGCGCGTCCAGCTTGCGCCGCAGATAGCTGATGTAGGTCTCCACGACGGTCGACTCGGGCGGTGTGTGCTCGTACTGCCAGACATGGCGCAGGAGTTGCTCCTTGGGCACGATCCGGCCGCCGTTGCGCACCAGGAAGCGCAGCAGGGCGTACTCGGTGGGGGTGAGCTCGACGGAGCGGCCCGCGCGGTGGACGCTGTACGTCGTCTCGTCCAGCTCCAGGTCGCCGTAGCGCAGCGGGGGCCGCTGCGGCAGGACGTCGGCCGTGCGGGTGCGGCGCAGCACCGCGGTGATGCGGGCGACGACCTCGTCGATGTTGAACGGCTTGGTGATGTAGTCGTCGCCGAAGCCGAGGGCGCCGACGATCTCGGCGGGCGAGTCCCGCGCGGTGAGGAAGACCAGCGCCAGATCGGGCCGCCTGGCGCGCAGTTCGCGCCCCAGTGCCCGGCCGTCCCCGTCCGGGAGCATCACGTCGAGCAGCGCCGCGTCGGGCCGGGTGCGCTCGGCGAGCGCGAGGGCCTCGCGGACGGTGCCCGCGACCATCACCTCGAACCGGTGGTAGCGCAGGGCGATGGCGAGGACGTCCGCGATGCTCGGCTCGTCCTCCACCACCAGCACGGTGCCTGGAGCCGTCGTCATGACCCCAGTATCGGGCGGGCCACTGACAGCGGGGCCGGATCCCTCTTTGGAGTTCCTTGAGAGTCGGGGCATCTCCTGTCCACGCGCGCGCGGCGCCGCCAATCCTGTTGCGCAGGACCTGGGGGACCAACCGACGACCGTAGAGGAGCGTTGAACGTGGCGGCATTGGCACGGTGGTGCTATCGGCACCGGCTGGTGGTCCTGTTGCTGTGGGTGGGGGCGTTGTTCGGTCTGGGCTTCTCGGCCTCGACGGCGGGCACGAACTACGCGAACGTCTTCTCCCTCCCGGACACGGACTCCAAGAGCGCGTACGACCTGATGGAGAAGGCCTTCCCGAACACCTCGGGCGACACCGACACGGTGGTCTGGAAGGTCGACCAGGGCTCGGTGCGGGACCAGGCGGTCCGGTCCCGGATCACCCCTGCTCTCGACAAGATCGCGAAGATGCCGGGCGTCGGCGCGGTCACCAGCCCGTACGCCGGCAAGCAGGGCGCCGCGCAGGTCAGCCGTGACGGCACGATCGCGTACGCCCAGCTGACCTTCGCCAAGCGCGCGAACGAGGTGCCCAAGGACCTCGTGCAGAACGTCATGGACACCGCGCAGGGCGCCCGCAAGAGCGGTCTGCACGTCGAGTTGGGCGGCCAGGCCATCCAGCGCGTCCAGCAGCCGCCGCAGGGCCTGTCGGAGATGGTCGGCATCATCGCCGCGGCCGTCGTGCTGTTCCTGGCCTTCGGCTCGTTCTTCGCGATGACGCTGCCGATCGCCATCGCGGTCTTCGGCGTCGGCATGGGCCTGTTCTCCACCCAGCTGCTCAGCCACACCACCGACATCCCCGACATCGCCCCGCTGCTCGCCTCCCTGATAGGCCTCGGGGTCGGCATCGACTACGCGCTGTTCATCGTGACCCGGCACCGGCGCGGCATCCTGCGCGGACTGGACCCCGAGGAGTCGGCGGTCACCGCCCTCAACACCTCGGGCCGGGCGGTGCTGTTCGCGGGCGGCACGGTCTGCATCGCGCTCGCCGGCATGCTCGTGACACAGCTGCACTTCCTGGACGGCGTGGTCATCGGGACGTCCCTGACGGTCGTGCTCAGCGTCATGGCCGCCACCACCCTGCTCCCGGCCCTGCTCGGCTTCCTGGGCCCGCGGGTGCTCAGCCGCCGCCAGCGCCGCAAGCTGGCCGCCGAGGGTCCCGAGCAGGAGCGGGCGAGCGGCCTCGCGGCCCGCTGGTCGACCAACGTCGAGAAGCGGCCCCGCAGGATCGCCGCCCTCGCCCTGGTCGTCATGGCCGTTCTCGCCGTCCCCGTCCTGTCGCTCCGCCTCGGCGCCACCGACCAGGGCAACGACCAGGCGTCCACGACCACCAGGAAGGCGTACGACCTGCTCGCCGACGGCTTCGGACCGGGCTTCAACGGCCCGCTCCAGGTGGTCACCCAGGGCGGCGACACCGCCACCCTGGTCAAGGGAATCGAAACCACCCCCGGAGTGGCCCGCGTGGCCGCCCTGCCGCCCGCGCAGGGCGTGACGGTCATCCAGGTCGTACCGAAGACGTCACCGCAGTCCAAGGAGACCGACGACCTGATCGACACCCTGCGCGACGAGGTGATCCCGAAGGCCGGGGCGAACGCCCACGTCGGTGGGGTGACCGCGGTGTCCAAGGACTTCGCCTCCGTCACCGGTGACCGGCTGCCGCTGTTCATCGCGACGATCATCGGCCTCGGCTTCCTGCTCCTGCTGATCGCCTTCCGCTCCCTGGTGGTGCCGCTGACGGCCGCCCTGATGAACCTGATCGCCGCGGCCGCCTCCTTCGGCGTCCTCGTCGCGGTCTTCCAGTGGGGCTGGGGCCTCGACCTGCTGGGCCTCGGCAAGGAGGGCCCGATCAACGCCTTCCTGCCCGTCATCATGCTGTCCCTGCTCTTCGGTCTCTCGATGGACTACCAGGTGTTCCTGGTGAGCCGGATGCACGAGGAGTGGGTGCACACGCGCGACAACGCCCGCGCGGTCCGGGTCGGTCTGGCGGAGACCAGCCGGGTCATCAACTCCGCGGCCCTGATCATGGTCTGCGTGTTCCTGGCCTTCGTCCTGAGCGGCGACTCGGGAGCGGCGATGGCGGGCGTCGGCCTCGCCGCCGCGGTCGCCCTCGACGCGTTCGTCCTGCGCACGGCACTGGTGCCGGCCGCGATGCATCTGCTGGGCAACTCCAACTGGTGGCTGCCGGCCTGGCTGGAGAAGCGGCTTCCGCACCTGGCGGTGGAGCCGGGGGAGGAGGCCGAGACCGGACCAGGGGAAGGCCCCGCCTCCGTGGTCCACGGCTTCATCCGCACCGCCGACGGCGAACCGGTGGACGGCGCCTCGGTGACGCTGCTGTCGCAGGGCGGACGCCGGCTGGACCGGGTGACCTCACTGGCGGACGGCTCGTACATCGTGTCGGTGCCCGCACCGGGGACGTACCTGCTGGCGACGAGCGCCACGTCGTACGGCTCACGGGCGGCACAGGTCGTGGTGGCGGACGGTCCGCTGGTGTACGACGTGGAGCTGGCGGAGGGGGAGGTGGACGCGGTGAACTGACCGCGTCCCGCGCCTCAGGACGATCTGCCGGGGGTCGGCAGCACCTTCGTCATCCCCGGCAGGAAGTCCGTGAACAGCTCGTGCACCTCCCGCACCAGCGGCCGCAGCACCCGGAACCGGGCCAGCGACACTCCGCGGGCCGTCAGCCGCGCGCCCCGCTCGGCCAGCCGGTAGCTCCGCTCCCGCCCCTCCGTCCGGTCGAAGATCCAGTACAGGACAAGACCCATCTGGGAGAGCCACATCAACTCGGGCAGGACGTCCTTCAGTTCCTCCGGGACCTTCGTCTTCGTCGCGCCCGCCAGCACCTCCCGGTGGACCGAGATGGCCTCCACGCGCGCGTGCTCCGACTCCTCGGAGAACGGGCTGAGCGGGCTGTCCGGGTCGGCGGCGTTCTTGAAGAACTGCACCGCGAACTCGTGGTACGGCGTGGCGATGTCCAGCCACACCTTCAGGACGCCCGCGAGCCGCGCCTCCAGATCGGTCTCCCGATCCAGGACCTCCCGGATCGCCACCCGGTGCTCGGCGGCGAGCCGGTCGTAGAAGCCCTGGATCAGATGTTCCTTGCCGGCGAAGTAGTAGTACGCGTTGCCGACGGAGACCCCTGCCTCCTGGGCGATGGCCCGCATCGTCGTCTTCTCGTAGCCGCGCTCCTGGAACAGCCGCATCGCGGTCTCCAGGATCAGCGCGCGGGTCTGCTCGGACTTGCTGGGGTTGCCGCCCTCGTCGGGGCCGTCGTTCTTCGCAGGCACGGAAACAGAGCCTACGGGGTGACACAGGAGCCGCCGTCGCAGCCCGGTGCGCTGTACGTCCAGCCCTGGCTCGGGTGGTACTCCCACCCGTCGCCGCGGCGGTACACCCGGCCGCCCCACATCGAGCCCCGCCACTTCGAGGCCGCGAGGACCGCCCCTCGGGCGAGCCTCGCCCCCGACGGAGTGCTGAGCCGGTGGGCGAGCGGCCGGTGTTCGCGCAGCGCCCACAGGGTGACGATCCAGGCGGCGGCGGACCGGTAGACCTGGCCGGCGTCGCCGACGACGGTGATCTCGTCGAGGGTGGCGCCGTGGTCGAGTCCGGGGAAGCGCCGCCGGGCCGCTTCCGAGGCCGCGGGCAGCAGCTCCAGCGGCACGAGCTGCGGCTGCCGTACGAGCCAGTCGCGCAGGAAGGCGCAGAGCGCGCACTCGGCGTCGTACAGGACGGTGAGCCGGCGGACCGGGACCCGGTCCGCCGTCGTGGCGCTCACCTCGCTCACGCCCCGACCCAGTCCTGCGGCGCGACCGGCGGCACCTGCTCCCGCTCCAGCATCCCGCGCCGCCGGATCTTGTTGAGGACGTACACATTGCCCAGGTGCATCACACCGAGCACCAGCAGCACCACGCCCAGCTTGGTGGACAGGGCCTCGAAGATCTGCCGGGTGTCCTCGATGGTTTCGTCGCCGCTCAGGTACAGCGCGACGAAGCCGAGGTTGACGAGGTAGAAGCCGACCACCAGGAGGTGGTTGACGGCCTCGGCGAGCTTCTCGTTGCCCTTCAGCACGTCGGCGAGGAAGATCCGCCCGTTGCGGCTGAGCGTGCGGGCCACCCAGATGGTCAGCGCGATGCTGACCAGCAGGTAGATGACGTAGGCGATGACCGTGCGGTCCATGCCCCACCCCTTCTTGAACGCGTTCAAAACGCTGACAGGGATGACTGTAGACCTGTTTTTGAACACGTTCAAGCCCGAAGTGGCATCGCAGGGACGCGGGGTCGCGGGCGGGCCTCAGGGGCGGCGGCCGAGCTCCGGGCGCTTGCTGTAGTCGGTGAACCCGATGACGTTCCCCCACGGGTCGGCGATCTCCGCGGTCCAGCCGGTGGCGACGGAGAAGGGGTCGTCGAGGAGCGGGATGCCCGCGGCGGCGAGGGAGTCGGCCGCTTTCCGTGCGTCGGCCACCTCGATCCACACCCGGGGTGAGGGCCACGGCGGCGACCGGTGCCCCAGTTCCTCCTCCTGGCGCAGCAGGATCCCCGGTGTCTCGACCCCGACCTTCAGCAGGGCGATCCCGGCTTCGTCGAACCGGAAGCCCACCGTGAATCCGGCGCGCCGGTAGAAGTCGACCGCCACGGCGAGGTCCCCGACGGGCAGCAGCACGTTGTCGAATCCGAGCAGTTCGTACGACTGGTCATCTGACATACCGTCAGAATAGGAGCGGTGCAGCGCACCCGTGGGGACCGGCCGTGCGCGGTCACTCATTGGGGCGAGCGCCGCCGTCCCCCGGTACGCGCACGGCCCCACGAGCAAGGGCCCCGCCCCCGGAACGGATTCCGGGAGAGGGGCCCTCAGCGGCGTACGGAAGACGTACGACAGACCTGCGAAAGGAGGTCAGAAGCGGCGCGTGATCAGCGCCCGCTTCACCTCCTGGATCGCCTTCGTGACCTCGATACCGCGCGGGCAGGCGTCCGTGCAGTTGAAGGTCGTACGGCAGCGCCACACGCCGTCACGGTCGTTGAGGATCTCCAGGCGCTGCTCGCCCGCCTCGTCGCGCGAGTCGAAGATGAAGCGGTGCGCGTTGACGATGGCGGCCGGACCGAAGTACTGGCCGTCGTTCCAGAAGACCGGGCAGGACGAGGTGCACGCGGCGCACAGGATGCACTTCGTGGTGTCGTCGAAGCGCTCGCGGTCCTCGGCGGTCTGGAGACGCTCACGCGTGGGCTCGTTCGTGTCCTTCGTGATGAGGAAGGGCATGACGTCCCGGTACGCCTGGAAGAACGGCTCCATGTCGACCACGAGGTCCTTCAGGACCGTCAGGCCCTTGATGGGCTCGACCGTGATCGGCTTCTCGGGGTTGATGTCCTTGATGAGGGTCTTGCAGGCAAGACGGTTCTTGCCGTTGATCCTCATCGCGTCCGAGCCGCAGATGCCGTGGGCACAGGAGCGGCGGAAGGTCAGCGTGCCGTCGAGGTCCCACTTGATCTTGTGGAGGCCGTCGAGGACGCGCTCCTTCGGGTCGATCTCCAGCTGGAAGTCTTCCCAGACCGCCTCCGCCGAGACCTCGGAGTTGAAGCGGCGGATGCGGAAGGTGACCGTGATGTACGGGGAGTCGGCGAAGCCGGGCTCGGGGGCCGCGTCCGCCTTCTCCAGAGTCGGGGTTGCCATCAGTACTTACGCTCCATCGGCTGGTAGCGGGTCTGGACGACCGGCTTGTAGTCGAGACGGATGGACTCGGTGCCGTCGTCGCCCACCTCGCGGTACGCCATGGTGTGGCGCATGAAGTTGACGTCGTCGCGGTTCGGGTAGTCCTCGCGGTAGTGACCGCCGCGGGACTCCTTGCGGGCCAGCGCCGACACCGCCATGACCTCGGCCAGGTCGAGCAGGTTGCCCAGCTCGACGGCCTCGAGCAGGTCGGTGTTGAACCGCTTGCCCTTGTCCTGGATCGCGACGTTCTTGTAGCGCTCGCGCAGCTCGGCGATCTTCTCGACCGCGGTCTTGATCGTCTGCTCGGTGCGGAACACCATGACGTTCGCGTCCATGGTCTCCTGCAGCTCACGGCGCAGGACGGACACACGCTCGGTGCCGGTGGAGGTACGCAGCCGCTCGATCTGCGAGACGACCAGCTCCGCCGGGTTCTCCGGGAGCTCGACGAAGTCCGCCTTCTGGCTGTACTCCGCCGCCGCGATGCCGGCCCGGCGGCCGAACACGTTGATGTCCAGCAGCGAGTTGGTGCCGAGGCGGTTGGCGCCGTGCACCGACACACAGGCGACCTCACCGGCCGCGTACAGGCCCGGGACGACCGTCGTGTTGTCGCTGAGGACCTCACCCTCGACGTTCGTCGGGATGCCGCCCATCGCGTAGTGCGCGGTGGGCTGGATCGGGATCGGGTCCGTGTACGGCTCGATACCGAGGTAGGTGCGCGCGAACTCCGTGATGTCGGGCAGCTTGGCGTCCAGCTGCTCCGGCGGGAGGTGCGTGAGGTCCAGGTAGACGTGGTCGCCCTCGGGACCGCAGCCGCGGCCCTCGCGGATCTCCGTGTAGATGGAGCGGGAGACGACGTCACGGGACGCGAGGTCCTTCATGACCGGCGCGTACTTCTCCATGAAGCGCTCGCCGTCCTTGTTGCGGAGGATGCCGCCCTCACCACGGGCGCCCTCCGTCAGCAGGATGCCCATGCGCCAGATGCCGGTCGGGTGGAACTGGAAGAACTCCATGTCCTCCAGCGGCAGACCCCGGCGGTAGACCGCGGCCTGGCCGTCACCGGTCAGCGTGTGCGCGTTCGACGTCACCTTGAAGAACTTGCCGCAGCCGCCGGACGCGTAGATCACGGCCTTCGCCTGGAAGACGTGGATCTCGCCGGTCGCCAGCTCGTAGGCCACGACACCGGCCGACTTCTTGATGCCGTCGACCTCGGTGATCAGCTGGTCGAGGACGTAGAACTCGTTGAAGAACTCCACGCCCTCCTTCACGCAGTTCTGGTACAGCGTCTGGAGGATCATGTGGCCGGTGCGGTCGGCCGCGTAGCAGGACCGGCGGACCGGGGCCTCGCCGTGGTTGCGGCTGTGGCCGCCGAAGCGGCGCTGGTCGATCGTGCCGTTCGGGGTGCGGTTGAACGGCAGGCCCATCTTCTCCAGGTCGAGGACGGAGTCGATGGCCTCCTTCGCCAGGATCTCGGCGGCGTCCTGGTCGACCAGGTAGTCACCGCCCTTGACCGTGTCGAAGGTGTGCCACTCCCAGTTGTCCTCCTCCACGTTGGCCAGCGCGGCGGCCATGCCGCCCTGCGCGGCGCCCGTGTGGGAGCGGGTGGGGTAGAGCTTGGTCAGCACGGCGGTGCGGCTGCGCTTCGTGGACTCGATGGCCGCGCGCATGCCCGCGCCACCGGCGCCGACGATGACGGTGTCGTACTTGTGGATCTTCATGGTGGTTGCCTCAGCCCCGTGCCTAGCGGATGTTCGGGTCGAAGGTGAAGATCACCAGCGTGCCCAGCAGGATGGTGAACACCGTGGCGGTGTAGAGCAGGCCCTTGAGCCACAGCCGGGTGTTCGCGCGCTCCGCGTAGTCGTTGATGACCGTGCGCAGGCCGTTGGCGCCGTGCAGCATCGCGAGCCACAGCATCAGCAGGTCCCAGACCTGCCAGAACGGGCTCGCCCAGCGGCCCGCCACGAAGGCGAAGCCGATCTTCGACACGCCGCCGTCCAGCACGAGCTGGATCAGCAGGTGGCCGAGGACCAGGACGACCAGCACGATGCCGGACAGGCGCATGAAGAGCCAGGCGGCCATCTCGAAGTTGCCCCGGGTCGACTTCGGGGACTTCTTGGTGCGCTTGCGCGGGGCCTCGATGAGGGGCGCCGGGTTGTCCACGTTGTAGAGCGAGCCGCCCTCGACGGGGCCGATCCCGGACGCGGTGGTGTCAGTGGTGGCCATCGGTGTCAGCTCCCGAACAGTTCACGAGCGGCGTGACCGAGGACGGGGTAGATCGCCCCGAGCATCAGCACGACCCACAGGCCTACGACGGACCAGAGCATCTGCTTCTGGTAGCGCGGGCCCTTCGACCAGAAGTCGACGGCGATGACGCGCAGGCCGTTCAGCGCGTGGAAGAGGATGGCGGCGACGAGGCCGTACTCCAGCACAGCGACGATCGGGGTCTTGTACGTGGCTACGACCTTGTCGTAGTCCTCGGGTGAGACACGGACGAGAGCGGTGTCCAGCACGTGAACGAACAGGAAGAAGAAGATGAGGACGCCGGTGACTCGGTGAGCCACCCAGGACCACATTCCTTCCCGGCCGCGGTACAGCGTTCCAGCCGGCACGGAAGTCCCTCCGGGAGCGGGGATTGGGGCCGCGCCGGCTTTGCCTGTCGGTCGGGCCCGGCCGGGTACGGTCCACCGGCCCCCAGCATGGTAGCCAGCCGCCGGCTTGACGCTTACAGGGGGCCTACCGGTGTGATCAAAGTGGCACGCGTATGGGTTAGCGTTTGCGGCTTCTGAGGTGGGGTGTCCTGGTTCAGTTGCCGGGTGCGGCGCCGTGGGGGCTTGTCGCGCCCACGCGGCGGAAGCCGCAGATCGTCACAGCCCCGCGCCCCTGAGGGAGTGGCCCAGCCGCTGCCTTGCGAGGCGCCGGAGCTCTTCAGCCGCAATGACCCGTTCTTCCTCCGCGTCGTTTGCCAGACGTGACCGGATGCCCGCCAGCGTGTGGTCCAAGGTCTCGTTCGCGTCCAGGCCCTCCAGGCAGATCACGAAGGCGTGGCCGAACTTCGCCTCGTATGCCGCATGGGCCGCGCTCAGGGCCGTGTAGGCGATTGCGTACGTTTCGTCCGGCAGTGGCGGCAATGTCTCGCCTGCCAGGGCCTCCGACAGATCTGTCGGGGACAGGTCGTATGCCGCCTCGTCCGCTGCGGCGAGTAGGGAGTCGATGTCCGGGTACGGGCGATGGTCTGCCACCCGGTGGGCCCAGCGGAGGCTGCGGAGGCAACCCAGGAGCAGGTTGCGGGCCTCTTCCGTGGGCGCGATGTTGAAGGCGTCCAGGATGGTGGGCAGCGTCGGTATGGCGGCGACTCGGCCAGGAAGGTGTGTGGGCGTCACGTGTGTTTCGGCAGAGGATGCTGTGAGAGCTGCGAGAGATGTGGTCTTACGTTATCGAGATTGGACGCGAGGTGTCCGACGGATGCCCGAATTTCACCCGCAAGAGAGACTTTTGGGATGCGTGGTGGACGCGTCGTGTTGTCTGTGGGCTTTAGGTTGACGCTGTGAGCCAGCACAGGCGCCGGTCTCCGGCGCGGAACGTGAAGCAGCAGCGGCGCATGATCATCGCGGGTGCGTTCGCCGGGACCGTCGCGCTCGGGATCGGCCTGGGGTTCTGGGCCTCCGGTGACGACAGCGGGCCGGCCGGGTCCGCGCAGAAGCAGTCGCCGTCCGCCGGCAGATCCCAAGCGCCCAGCGCCTCGGGCGGCCGGAGCCCGGCGCCGCGCCCGAGCCGTTCGTACCCCCTGTCGAAGGCCCCGCAGACCATCCCCGCCGTGCGCTCCCACACCGCGGCGCGCGGGCCCGGCTGGCGTCCGGTGCGCGGCGAGCGGGTCGTCGTGAACGATGCCGACCTGGCCGACGAGGGGCGCCTGATCGCCGGTGAGCTGGGGCTGACGTACGCGGGGGAGAAGGACGACGTGCAGGCCGGGGACGTACGGCTGGCGCTGAACGACGACGAGGGGGCGAACCCGGAGTCGTATGCGATGACCGTGCGCGGTGGCCGGGTCACCATCAGCGGGCCGACGGATGCCGGTGTGTTCTACGGCACGCGGACGCTCAAGCAGGAGGTGCGCGGCGGGGGTACGGCGCCGGAGGGGGTGGTGAACGACCGGCCGGCCAAGGCGGTGCGCGGGTTCATGCTGGACATCGCGCGCAAGCACTTCACCGCGGGCTGGATCGAGGACCGGGTGCGGGAGCTCGGGGACCTGAAGTTCAACCAGCTGGGGCTGCACTTCTCCGACGACCAGGGGTTCCGGATCCAGTCCGACACGCACCCCGAGATCGTGTCGCAGCAGCATCTGACGAAGGCCGAGGTGAAGCGGATCGTCGATCTGGCCGCCGGCCGGCACATCACCGTCGTGCCCGAGATCGACTCGCCCGGGCATCTGGGGGCCGTCATCGCCGCTCACCCCGATCTGCAGCTGCGCAATGTGCGGGGCGTGGCGGCGAAGGGTGCCGTCGACATCTCCAAGCCCGCTGCCGCCAAGATCGTCGACGATCTGCTCAACGAGTACGCCGGGCTGTTCCCCGGCAGCCAGTGGAATCTCGGCGGTGACGAGTACCTGGCGCTGATGGTGTCCAACCCGGCCGCCTCCTATCCGCAGCTGGCCACCGCCGCGGTGAACAAGTACGGACCCGCCGGCACCGTCTCCGACCTGACCACGGGATGGCTCAACGACCGTGCCGACACGATTCGGGCCCACGACCGGACCATGCGGGTGTGGAACGACGGGTTCTTCCGGGGGACGTCCGTGCAGCCCGCCAAGGATCTGCAGGTCGGGTACTGGACGGGCAAGGAGATCGGCGCACGGCAGCCGGTGGAGTATCTGAGCGCCGGACGGAAGCTGATCAACTACAACGACGAGTTCCTGTACTACGTCCTCGGGCAGCCCAACAGGTTCTTCTACCCGACCGGGCAGCGGATCTACGAGCAGTGGACACCGCTCGTCGTGCGCGGCACGCAGGCGGTCCCGTCGCGGTACGACGGGCAGATTCTCGGCGGGTCCTTCGCCGTCTGGTGCGACCTGTCGAACTCCCAGACGCAGGACCAGGTCGCGGCCGGGATCCGGATGCCGCTGCGGGCGACGGTGCAGAAGCTGTGGGATCCGGGGCGGCCGGGGCTGTCGTGGACGCAGTTCAAGGCGCTGGCCGGCCGGCTGGGCTGACCGCCCCCGAACGGCCTGGGCTTTCTTGGCCCATACAGCTGCGAACTGTCGTACGACTGTGGTGTATTCGGCGCGAGCCGAAGGTACTGCGCCTTCCCGGGGGGTGACCCCCGGACCCCCAGCAGAAAGGCAGGTCAGCGGGGGTTACCGGTGCGGACGTTGCGAGGCAGATCTGAATGACACAGCCGTGGGGGGCCGGGATGGGCTACTGGGGGTATTTCGTCGTGGGCCGCAGCGAGCGGCCGCTTGCGGAGCTCGACGCGCTCGCCGGGGTGAAGGGCATGGTGCAGCGGTCGTCGGCGGCCGGTGGCTGGCAGGTCTGGGAGTATCCGAGCGGGGATGGCGAGGTCGGGAACATGAACGTCCTCGCCGCCGAGACCGGGGCGCCGGCGCTCTTCGGGTACGTCATGGACAGCGCCTCGGTCGTGGTCGAGGCGGCGGCGCCCGAGAGCGGGGCGTGGACCACGTGTCTCGCGCGGGCCGCGATGGCCGGGTACCTCGGCGCCGCGAGCGAGGGGCTCACCATCGAGGACTACTTCCTGGAGCCCCGGGACGCGGCCGACCGGGCGGTCGCGTGGGCCGCCGAGGCGGGGCACGACGTGGACACCGGGCCGTTGCTGGACGTACTGACCGCCGACCCCGATCCGTTGGCCGAAAACCTGTTTTTCCAGTTGCTCGACCGGCTCGGTGTGGTACCGCTGTGACACTCCCGGGCCGTCGCACGCAGTAAGGGGAAGTGCGGGCTCCGTAAGGGAAGAGCCCTGCTGGGCCCGGTACGGGACCCGCAGAAGGAGGCGTGGATGAGCCTGGTGGAACTGATCGCTCAGGCCGACGACCGCGGACTGGCCGCCAGCGGGTTGGCTTGTTTGGATCGGTGTGTGCCGCTGCTGGGCGGTGATGACGAGATCCTGCGGCCGCTGTGGGCCAGCCTCGCGGACTCCGGTGACGTCGGTGAGTGGGGTGCGCGGCTGGAGCACGCGCGGCTGAAGCTCACCGGGGGCGGGGAGTACGACGAGTCCGTCGAGGACGAGGCCGCGTTGCTGGCCCGGCGGATGCTGGCGGCGGCGCCGGTCGACCGGGCGCCCGCTCAGGTGCGGGTGTGGGCCGACGCCTGCTCCGTCGCGGCGCTGCAGATACACCGGCTGCTGGATCCCATGGACGATGCGGCGTCCTCGGTCGACTCCCGGCGGGAGGGGCGTACGGAGGGGATGTCTCCGCTCGTTGCCGCGGAGCTGCGGCGACAGGTCACCGTGCTGGAGCTGCTTGCGGGGCATGGGGCGGGGGGACTGCGCCGTGCGCTGGAGGTGTCCATCGAGGGGCGGCGGGTTTTGCAGGCGGTGGTGTCGCGGAGGGCGCGGCGCGGGTAGAGCGGTAACGGTTGGTGGGCGCCGGCGCCCCAAGGCACGAAGTCAGCGCAGCAGGCACTTCACCACCGCGTCGCCGTACTCGGCGGTCTGGGTGTAGAACGCCGTCAGGTCGCGGTGGGCCGAGGTGATGAGGGCGTGGGCTTCCTGTTCTGAGGCCGGGCCGCCGTAGCGCGGGAGGAGGTGCTCGCGGGCCCCGTGCCACAGGGTCTCGATGTCGGCCGAGGTGAGGAAGGCCGCCACCCGGGCCGCCTGAGCCGCGGTCAGCAGGAGAAACGGTGGGTCTTCGGGGGCGTGGTGGGGGACCGGGCGGCCGCCGAGGACCACATGGGTCCGGGGGCCCTCCTCGGCGCGGGTCGGGGGTGCGCCCGCGTAGAGGGTGTCGTGGTCGACGTAGTGGTGGTCCAGCATCTCCTCGCGGTGGCGGTCGATCCGTCGGCGCACGGTGTCCCAGTCGTCCTCGAACAGCCGTTGCAGCCAGGTCGCACTGTTGCGCAGGGCCGAGGGCGGCACCGCGCGGAGGTGGAAGTACAGGCTCATCAGTGAGAGGAGCGCGCGGAAGGGGCAAAGCGTCACTCCCGGGAAAAGCGCGCACCTGAGGGAGTCCTGTGACCGTCCTGCGGTGGCAGTGGGGCGGTCCTGCGCCGGTATCGGGGACTCCCCGGAAATCGCGTGACGGATGGCCCGCCGACCCCGCTCCTGTCTATGTGACTACCTTCCACGAGACCAGGCCGAGCGCGGCGACGAAGCCCGTGCGGTGGGCGGCGGACGCGGTCGCGGCGATGCGCGAGGGGGCGCGGCTGCGCCTCGACTACTCGGCGCAGAGCCTGTGGCGCGTCGACCGGATGATCGAGGGGATACGGCAGGAAGGGGCGCCGTACGCCGCGGTGGAGAGCGTCTTGCGCGGTTTCGGGGCGTACGCCGGTGAGGTGATCGTCCGTCAGACGGGCGCCGAGTGGTGGGCGACCGGCGGCGACCACTGGATACGCACTCCCGACGGCCGGATGTGGGACCCCTTCGACGAGGCCCGGCGCTGCTGGAGCGGGGACGGTTCGCTGCGGCTGCTGTGCCGGGACGCGACCGGCGGCGCCCGAAGGTGACCGCGGTACGGCGCTGCCGAACACCATCGCCGGACCGGGCGCCCACCCCGCGAGCTGCGCAGGAGCGGACGCCCGGACCGCTGGAGACGGCGATGTGAACTGCCGGGAGTCGTCGCCTACTTGATGTAGACCAGGCCGTCCGTCGTGACCGTCGGGCGGCCGCTGGTGCCGACCACCACGATCTTCACCGTGTGCTTGGCGCTGGACGACCAGGTCTTCGTCCAGATCGCCTGGCGGTACAGGGTGGTCGACGACTTGAGGTCGACGGTGCCGACCTTCACGCCGTCGACGTAGACGTATGCCTGGCCGGAGGTGGTGGCGCGGCTGACCACCCAGGAGGCGGAGCGGCCGGTGAAGGTCCAGGTCAGGCTCGCGCCCTTCGCACCGCTGGAGTACGACTTCCCGCCGAGGTAGCTGGTGGAGGAACGGGCCGTCCAGCTGCCGGACTTGGTGGCCGAGGTCTCCTGAAGGATCACCGGGGTGAAGGACGCGGACGACGTACGGGTGTTGCCCGCGTAGTCGTACGCCTTCATCGACCAGGTCCCCGCGGTGCCGGACGCGGCGGTGCGGCTGGAGCTGGTGGTGGTCGGGCCGAAGGTGGCCGTCGTCGGGGTCAGCAGGCTCACCGACTTCAGGGCGGCGTTGTCGGTCGCCTTCCAGCCGAGGGTGACCGGGACGGCGCTGGTGTTGACCGTGCCGGTGCGCAGGGAGAGCTTCGGCGCGGTGGTGAAGGTCGGGGCGGTCGTCTCCGCGACGACGTTCAGCGCGGCGGTCGTCGTGGTCTTTCCGGACTGGTGCACGGCCCGCACGGCGACGGTGTGGGTGCCCGGGGCGAGGGTCGCGCCGACCGAGGCGGACGTGCCCGAGGCGGTGGCGGCGACCTTGCCGTCCACCAGCAGCTCGAACCTGGAGATCAGCGAACCGGGCGTGGTCGTCGACCACTTCGCGGTAATGGCGCCCTTGGTGTAGTACGTCGAACCGGACAGGCCCGCTCCGGACAGCGAGGTCAGCTTCAGCCCCTGCACCGGACCGGACGCCCAGGCGCGGACGGTCGGCAGCTGGGCGTAGAGGGAGCTGCCCGGGCACTGGGTGTTGTAGCCGTCCCGGTGGCCGGAGATCCGGTTGAAGGGGTACGAGCTGCCCGCGGTGAAACCGGTCCCGAAGTAGTTCGTCTGGGTCGCGCCGGCCTTGAGCTGCACGGTGGTGGCCGGGTCGGCCCCGTACTGGCCGAGCTTCCAGGCCGCGATCCGGGCGATCGAGGTCAGGGCCGCGTCGGTGGCACCGGTGGTGGTGTAGTCACCGAGCACCGCGATGCCGGCCGACTCCCGGTTCCAGCCGTAGGTGTGCGCGCCGAGCACCGGGCGGTCGACGCCGCCCTTGCGGCCCTCGAAGACCGTGCCGCACTTGTCGACCAGGAAGTTGTAGCCGATGTCGTTCCAGCCGTTGGTCTGCGTGTGGTACGCGTAGATGCCCCGGACGATCGCTGCCGAGTCGGCGCACGAGTAGTCGTTCGTACCGTCCGTGTGGTGCACGAACACGGCCTTCACCTCGGCGTTGTACTCCGAGGGGTCGGGGCTGAGCGACTCGTCCGCGCCCCAGCCGGCCCGCGAGACGATCGGCGGCTCGGGCACGGTCGACGGCGGCGCGGTGGGCGTGGTGGCCGTGGGGCTCGCGGAGGTGCTCGCCGAAGGGGATGCGCTCGTCGAGGGGGACCCGGAGTCGCTCGGGGAGGCCGAGTCCGTCGGCGACGCGGAATCGGTCGGAGACACCGAGTCGGTCGGTGACGCGGAGTCGGTCGGTGACGCGGAGTCCGTCGGCGAGGCGGAGTCCGTGGGCGTCACGTCCGCCGCGTACGCGGCCGGCTCGGCCTTCTGCTCGGCGGCGGTCGCCACCCCCGGGTCGACCAGGTCGACCTCGAGCCCCTTGGGCAGGGCGGAGCCGGTGGAGCCGTCCTTGTGGACGACCTGGACCTGGACGCCGTCGGAGGGGCCGACCCACAGCGGTTCGGAGGCACCGCGCGCGCCGGCGCCCGCCTGCGGGTCCTCGAGCGGGTCGACGTTCGCCTCGAGGTCCTTCCAGGCGGTCCACTCGCCGGTCTCGCTGCTGCGGGTGCGCACCTGGGCCGTGCCGTGCAGCCGCTTGCCGGCGTCCTTCCAGGAGACACCGAGCATCGAGAACTGCTCGGTCCCCGTGCGCGGCAGCTCCCGCTTGCCGCCCGCCGTGCTCTTCAGGGCCAGGTCGTAGACCTTCGCCGGCCGCCTGGCCTGTCCGTGCCCGGAGGAGGGCCCGGCCACCGCGTACGTCGCCACACCCCCGCCGCCCAGTACCACCGCGCCGAGCGTGATCCACGCCCGTCGCTTCATGCTCAGCGGTCTGTACGCACGCGTACCGCGAAGACTCACTAACCCCACCCCTAGAAAGAGACCATGGCTGCCACACCTGTCACAGGACAGATGGCACTTACACACAGCGCTCGGCTCTGACCAAACGTCACTGCGCGGCAGCTGGGGTGTCGGCGCCGGCCTGTGACACTTCCGTGAGGGGCGGCGCAGTCTCTGACGTACCACTTGCATCACTCGTACGGACGACGAGGACAGTGTTGGGCCAGGGACGCGGACCCCGCCGAGGACAGACGTACGACGGGGAGCTGGGCGCGGCCGTCGCGCGGGCCCAGGAGGGGGACGAGGCCGCCTTCGCGGTCGCGTACCGGATCGTGCAGCCCAGCCTGCTCGGCTATCTCCGCGGGATCGTCGGCGACGACGCCGAGGACGTGGCGTCCGACGCCTGGCTGGAGATCGCCCGGGACCTGCGGCGCTTCAAGGGCGACGGGGCGGGCTTCCGCGGCTGGACCGCGACCATCGCCCGGCACCGCGCCCTGGACCACCTGCGCCGGCAGAAGGTACGGCCCCGGTCGTCGGCGCTCGAACAGGACGTGCTGGAGCTGCCCGGCACCCACAACACCTACGACCAGGCGCTGGAGGCGCTCTCCACCGAGCGCGCCCTGGAACTGGTCCGCAGCCTGCCCCGCGACCAGGCCGAGGCCGTGCTGCTGCGCATCGTCGTCGGCCTCGACGGCCCCGCCGCGGCACGCGTGCTCGGCAAGCGCCCCGGGGCGGTGCGCACGGCCGCCCACCGGGGGCTGAAGCGCCTCGCGGCCCGGCTGGGCACCCCAGGTGTGACGAATGAGGATCCCAGGACGCTGGGGGAGTCGAAATGAACGTCGACGGCGCAACGAACGTCAACGACGGAATGAACATCAATGACGGAATGAACGTCAACGACGGCAGGGACGGCCGCGAGGGCCGGCCGTCGGACACGGATGGATACGGACATGGGTGAACGGCAGAGCGACGGCAGTGCCCGCGGCGGCCGTCGGCGCGTACACCCCGGCGGGACCCTGTCGGGCACCGAGGACTGGGCTGCCGGATCCGTCCTGGAGAGCCTGCTCACCGACGCGATGTGCTCGGGCGCGCTCGACGCCGACGCCGAGCAGCGGGCGGTGGCCGCGTTCCGGGCGGCCCGCGACGCCGGGACGCTACGCGCGCGGACCCGGCGCCGGGACGACTGGCGCCCGCGTGAGCACGCCCGGGCCCGCCGCTCCCTGCGGGCCACGCTGACGCTGGCCCTGGCCGGACTCACCATGGGCGGTGTCGCGTTCGCGGCGATCGGCTCGGTGGGCGGCTCCTCGCACGACGACGGGAAAGCGGCCCGGCAGCGGCAGCACGCACCCCTCGTGCCCTCCGCGCGGGCCTCCGGTACGTCCGGTGCCGACGCCGGGCCGGACCAGCCGGAGACGGCCAAGGACACCGAGGCGCACTGCCGGGCGTACGAGAAGAAGCTCGACGGCAACGGCAAGGCGCTGGACTCGACGGCCTGGCAGCGGCTGATCGCGGCCGCGGGCGGCGAGGCGAACGTCACCGCCTACTGCGCCGAGCAACTCGGCAGGTCCACGGCCACCCCCAAGCCGGGCAAGGACGACAAGACCGCCAAGGCCGAGAACACCCCGAAGGCCGACACCACCGGTAAGGCCGACACGTCCGACAAGTCCGAGAAGCCGCGGAAGAGCGCCGGCAAGACGAGCGGCAAGACCGGGAACTGACCACCGGCCGAGTCGGCTCACCGCCGTCAGCAGGGCCTCCGCCGGCGGAGGACTTCCCCGAGTTGATTACGGCCCGCACCCGACTCGCTGATCAACCCCGCACCCCGGAGATTCGGTTCTGCCTGAACCCGACCGGACAGAAGGGAGCGGGGCCGTGTCCCGTTCACTCCGTAAAAGAATCGCCGGCGCCCTGGCTGTGGTCGCCCTCGCGGGCGGGTCGCTGACCCTCGCCGCCGGCGGGGCCGACGCCGCCACCTCTCCGCCGCCGCGCCCCTTCCCCCACCCCGCCTGCAACTCCCCCGTCTTCACCGCCTGCGTCGAGATCGTCAACCAGAGCGTGGACGCGTACAGCTGGCGTATCAGTGTCACCGAGCCCAACGGCCACCGGTGGAACCGCTGCCTCACGGGCGGCCGGCCCGGTGAGACGAGCTACTACCCGAGCGTGTGGTTCTCCAACAGCGACCGGGTCTCGCTGACGGCCTTCCGCGCAGGGAGCTGCGAGGGCTGGAGCCAGAACGACGACTGGTGGGGCGACTGGCGCTCGACCCCGGACCAGTACCACCTGATCGTCGTCAACAGGCACTGACCGCCGTACACCGCTCGCACACCAGACCCTCCCCCCCTCATTCCCCGCAAGGAGCCACCCCAGTGCGCCCCCACGCTCTGACGACCCCCGAAGCAACGCCCACAGTGACCAAGAAGGGCAAGCACCGCCGCTGGCTGGCGCCGGTGCTGAGCCTGGGTCTCGCCCCTCTCCTCCTGCTGGCCTCGCCCGGCTCCGCCTCGGCGGACACCTGGTGCTGGAAGCCGGACGGCTACAACATCCGCAAGGGCGACACCACCTGGGCCAAGGCCCAGTCCCAGGCCGGCAACACCTGGCAGGACTGGGTGTGGCGCGGTCCCACCTTCCGCTGCCCCACGAACGCACCCAGCTGCGGCTACGCCTGGCAGGAGTCGAAGACGTCGGGCTGGCAGTGGTCGGTCGGCGTCAGCGTCAGCAATCCGGTCCCCTGGCTCAACCAGGTGCTCGCCAGCATCACCCCCTCCTACGGCCGCAACGGGTCCACCACGACCTCATTCACCTTCAGCACGAACCTGAGCCCGGGGCAGTACGCCCAGCCGATCCAGGTGGTGGAGCGCCGCTGGACGCAGGGCACCTTCGTCGGCGCCTTCCGCACCGACCACTCCGGCTGCGAACACGGCAGCGAGCGGTACTGGTGGGACGGCAACTACCAGTGGGGCCACTGGGAGTCCAACCTCCGGGTCAACGACTACGGCACCTACAACATCTGGCGCTGACACCCCAGACCGGCCCGGCCCCGGTGTTCCTGCACCTGCACCGGGGCCGGGCCTCCTTCTCTCGCGACCTCGGACCCCGTGAGGAACCCCCAACCATGCACCCGCGCCGTCTGTCCCGCACCGCCCTTTCCGTAGCCGCCGCCCTCCTGTGCGGCCTGCTCACCTCCTGCTCCACGGGCAGCGCATCCCCGGCCGCGGCCAGTGCTGCCCCCAGCCGTGCCGCTCAGGGGACCAGCAGCTCGCCCGCCCCCACGGTCGACTCCTCGCCCAAGACCCTGCCGCCTTCCCGCCTGTGCGCCGTCCTCGACCGGTCCGCCGCCCGGCAGGTGCTGACCAACCCGAAGCCGGCTCCCCGCCTCGCACCCGGCAAGGGCACGGCCGGCGACTCGTGCAGCTACGCCTCCGGCGACGGGACGGCCCTGCTGACCCTCAACCCGTCCGCGCGCTCCTACGACGCCGAGGTCTCCGCCTCGCACCGCCTGGTCCGCGACCCCGCGTCGGCGGGCATGAGCGAGGTGAAGGTCACCGAGGTCGACGGGCTGGGGCAGGGCGGCTTCAGCGAGAGTGCCGAGGTGCTGCAGCCGAGGCAGAGCGTCGCGTACGTGGTGTGGCGCGCCGGTTCCCGCACCTGGGTGCTCACCCTCGCCACGCTGCCCGCCGGGTCGAAGGGCGGCGCCGATCAGCTCGTACCGCTGGCCCGGAAGCTCACGCGCCGGCTCAGGTGAGAGCGCGGACGAATACGGCCCACGCCTCAGGCGCCACGCCGGGGTGCGCGGCTTGGGGAGCCGTGAACCGGCTGTGCATCAACCCCCGCAGACCCGCTGGTACGGCACGTCCCGCACGTAGTTCTGCCACTGCGCCCGCGTCAGCCCCCCGCCTCCCGTCCGGGCGCACACCGTCGTCACCGCCCGCGCCGGATCGACGGTGTAGCGCTGGAGCGGAACGTGCGCGCTCGCCGCGTACAGCGTGCCGCTGTCGGCGCTGAAGGCCACGGTGTCGATCTTCTCGCCGGGCGTCGTCAGGAGGCCGCCCAGCGGCTGCTGCGTGGCGATGTCCCACAACTGCAGGCTCCCCGTCTCACCGGCCACCGCCAGCGTGGTGCCGTCGGGGCTGACCGCGAGCGCGCTCACGCCCTCCGAGGTGTCGCCGGTGAGCACGTCGCCTCCGTCCGGGAGCGCGGGGAAGACGCTTCCCAGGATCCCCCGCTTCTGCCGGAGACCGGCGTCCCACACCGCCACCCGGCCCGACTGGTCCCCGGCGGCCAGCAGCGAGCCGTCCGGGGCGAAGGCGAGCGCTCCGATGCCGTCGATCTGGACCAGGTCGTGGTCGGTGACCTTGCCGGAGGGCAGAGCGGCGACGCGGTTGTCACCGACCAGGACACGGCTGTCGGGGCCGATGGCCAGGTGGCTGCTGGACAGGCCCGGCAGGAGGGCCGTCCTGCGGCCGCGCGCCGTGTCCCAGACCTCGTCCACCGGGTGGGCGGCGGCGCCGGTGCGGGCGGCGTAGAGGGTGCGGGCGTCCGGGGCGAGGGCGATCGTGACCGCCGCCGCGGTCGACGCCTTCGCGGCCAGGTCGAGCGTGGCGCGCACCCGGCCCTTGGTGAGGTCCCAGATGGTGAGCGGCTGCCGGGAGGTCAGGCTGCTGGGTGCCGAGACGCCATAGGCGAACGCCTTGCCGTCGGGGGTGAACGCCAGCAGCGCGAAGGTGTCCCGCGCGGACACCGGTGCGGAGGGGTCCGTGGAGACGGGGAGCCGCGGGGCGGGCAGGGTGCGCAGCAGACGGCCGTCGTGGGGGTCGAGCAGGTCGACGCGGTAGTGGTCGCCGATGCGCCGCGCGGTGGCGAGGGTGCGGCCGTCGGGGCTGAGCAGCGTCCTGTCCAGCGGCTGCTCCCGCCAGGCGGAGGTGGTGGCGGCCGAGACGTCCAGCGTGTGCACGGTGCCGCCCTCCAGGTAGCGGAGCAGCGGGCGGTCCGGGTCCCACTCCAGTTGGCCGTAGAGATGCTGGTTGTTCTGGGAGTGGCGGAACACCGGGGCCTCGACGCCCAGCCGCCACACCCTGATCTCCTGGCCGTCGGCGGTCGCGAGGAACCTTCCGTCCGCGCTGAAGGAGAGGTACTGCACACCCGGGTCCCGGAGGTCGGCCAGGTGCCGCCCCGACCGGACGTCCCAGACACTCGCCCCGCCCGCGGTCAGCGCGGCGAGCCTCTCCCGGCCTTCGGCCGGAGGGACCCCCGGCTCGCTTCGCCCACCGCCGAGGGTGAGCAGCGACTGGTCCCGGCCGCAGAACTCCCCGCCGTGTTCCCAGCCGCCGGGGAGCGTGCGTCCGCCGCCGCCCAGGTCCCGTACCTGTGGCGCGCCTCCCTTGAGGGGGCAGGACGCGACGAGCCGGCCGTCCGCGCTCACCGCCACCACTTGCGCGTTCTCCGCCCGCGTGGCGAACAGCGGCCTTCCGTCCGCGGCCGCGCGCACCTGCACCTCGGTGTCATCGATGTCGCTGACGACATAGGTGTTCCCGGAGAACCCCACGAGGGACGAACCCGGCAGCAGGCCGCCGCGCCATTGCCCGGCGGCCGTGTCCCACAGGCGTACCCCGTCACTCCCGTGGACCGCCAGCAGCCGCCCGTCGGGGCTCACCGCGTCCACCCTGCCGTCGCTGGGCAGCCGCCCGGAGGCGAGCCGCCGGTGGTCCGCCACGTCCCAGGTCCGCCAGGTGCGCCCCTCGACGGTGAGCAGGGTGCGGCCGGACCCCGTCAGGAAGCGCGCGGCGTCCTCGCCCGGCTCCGGGTCGCTGAAGCTGTCCGCTTCCGGCTGGGCGAGGGAGCCCAGCAGCGCCCGCCGCGTCTGTGGCAGCCGGGCCACGCGCCAGGCGGCGACGCCCAGCAGCTGCGCGGTGCGCGGGTCGGTCGTGCGCAGGGAGTCCGCGACGTCGGCGATCCGGCGGGCCGCTTCCTGGGTGCGCCGGCGCTCGTTGTCGTCGTAGGCACGCCAGACGGCGACGGCCGTCAGCAGGGCCACCGCCAGGACGGCGGACAGGGACACGGTCAGGAACCGGTGCCTGCGGGCGGTCCGGGCGGCGGCCCGCTGCTCCGCCGCACGGGCCTCCAGCGCGGCGGCCAGGAAGGCCCGCTCCGGCACCGTCAGCGCGAGGTCGGCCGCAGGGGCCGAGAACAGCTCCTCGGCGCGGGCCAGCCGGCTGCCCCGGTACAGGTCCCCCGGGTCGCGTTCGTGTTCCAGCCAGGTCCGGGCCGCGTCCGCGAGCATCCGGTGGTGCCGCAGCCGCTCCCGGTCCTCCTCGATCCAGCCGTGCAGCCGGGGCCAGCAGGTGATCAGGGCCTCGTGGGCGAGCTGGAGGCCGGTCTCGTCGGCGGTCAGCAGCCGGGCCCGGGTCAGCCGCTCCACCACCACCCGCACATCGGCGTCCGCCCACTCCTCCAGCTCGGCCCGGGTGAGCGGGCGACGGGTGTCGGGGGTGCCCTGACCCGGCTCGACCATCCGCAGCAGCACCCGCCGGGCGGCACCCGCCTGGGCCGGGGACAGCCCGCCGTACACCTTCTCCGCACTCGCCGCGATCGCGCCCCGCACTCCGCCCGCGGCCTCGTACCCGGCCAGGGTGAGCATCCGGCCCTTGCGGCGGCGCCAGGTCTCCAGCAGGACGTGCGAGAGCATCGGCAGCCCGCCGGGTTCGCCCTGCACCTCGTCCACGAGGCGGGCGGTCAGCGTCCGCTCCACACGGCATCCGGCCGCCTGCGCCGGTCCGGTCACCGCCTGCCGCAGCTCGTCCGCCGTCATCGGGCCGAGCAGCAGCCCGGCGCCGTGCAGCGCGTCCGCGAGGCCGCGGTGCTCGGCGCAGCGGGCGTAGAAGTCGGCGCGTACGGCGACCAGCACGCGCAGTCTGCTGTCGGGGGCGCGGGCGGCGAGCAGCAGGTCGACGAAGCGGGAACGTTCCTGTGGATCGCGGCAGAGGGTGAAGACCTCCTCGAACTGGTCCACCACCACCCAGCTCTCCGGCTCGTCCTCGGCCGGGCTCAGCAGATGGCCGTACGTCGTGGCCGGCCTGGCCCCCGGGGTGAGGATCCGCAGGACGGCCGGGCAACCACGCGCCGCGATCTCCTCCTGCAGCCGGGGGATCAGCCCGGCCCGCAGCAGCGACGACTTCCCACTCCCCGAGGGCCCGAACAGCACCGCGAACCGGTGCTCGCACACCAGGTGCCCGACCTCGTCGACCATCCGGGCCCGGCCGAAGAACAGATGCCGGTCGTCGGGCTCGAACCGGGCCAGACCGCGGTACGGCGACGGTGCGTCCTCGGTGTACTCCGCGGGAGCCTGGTCGGCCTCCGCCTCGGCGGCCTTCCAGCGCAGCTCCCATCCGGCCGGGTCGCCCCCGCAGGCGCGCACATAGCCCTGGACCACGGCGAGGGACGGAAGCCGTTCACCGGCGGCGGCCAGCGACAGCGCGGTCGCCGAGAACCCCGCCGCCTTGGCCATCGTCCGGTACGAGGGGCTGCCGGCGGCCTTCCGCAGCTCCCTCAGCTCATGCGCGAGTCGTTGAACGGGCCCCGCTGCCGGGTCCACCGGTCTCTCGGGACGCCCCATGACACGCACCTCCTGACACCTGATGAAGGTGTCATCGTTGACATTCGGGCGACGACCATACGGATCGCACGTCAACAACCGGGTGTCATCGAGATGACAGGCAGGTGACCACAGCCGGGCGGTCGTCACCCAGGACGCTCAGGAACCTCGGCGTCCGTAACGGCTCAGCTCATCGGTGCGGCTGGAATCAAGTGCGACGTATCGGGCTGTTGGTCACGCGCCGGACCATGCCGGTCACGAATCTTGTCGCATCGCCGCAGGCCAGACCCTCAAACCGAAGCAACGGCCGGGGCCGCCACCCCCCACAGGAGAGGCCCCGGCCGTCGCGCGGTCGGGCCGCGCGGCGGCCCGTACTCTCTACAGCGCCGTGAGTGCGGTTTCTGTCACACCCCGGGTACGGTGAGCCCCCTCGCAAGGTGGTTGCATGGTGTCCGGACATGGACGAGCAGCGGTTTCAGGTCGTAACGTGCCTTTCGCGCCGGGCGCGGGAGGCGAACGACCATCGCGGACCATCGCAAACGATCGGCGGCCTCGACGCCGCGACCATCGAACGAGGAACCATCGGGTGCTGGGGGACGACGCGGAGCTGACCACCGCGGTGCTTGCGGCACAGGACGGGAACGAGACCGCGTTCCGGACTGTGTACCGAGCCGTGCATCCGCGGCTGCTCGGGTACGTCCGCACGCTCGTGGGCGATCCGGACGCCGAGGACGTCACCTCCGAGGCCTGGCTGCAGATCGCCCGTGATCTGGACCGGTTCAGCGGCGACGCGGACCGCTTCCGCGGCTGGGCCGCCCGGATAGCCCGCAACCGCGCGCTGGACCACATACGGATGCGCGGCCGCCGCCCGGCGATCGGCGGCGACGAAACGGAACTGACCGGCAGGGCCGCCGAGTCCGACACCGCCGGCGAGGCCATGGAGTCCCTGGCCACCGACCACACCCTCTCGCTGATCGCCCGGCTGCCGCAGGACCAGGCCGAGGCCGTCGTGCTGCGCGTGGTCGTGGGCCTCGACGCCAAGACCGCCGCCGAGACGCTCGGCAAGCGCCCGGGTGCCGTACGTACGGCGGCGCACCGCGGTCTGAAGCGGCTCGCGGAACTGCTCGGCGAGGATCCGGAATCGAGCGTCGGCCTGGACGGGCTGCCGCCCCAGAGGGAACCGCGCGGCCGCGCGGTGACGTCCGCGAGTGTGACGCAAAGCGTCGCGCGGACGCAGAAGGACATGTGATGGCCGACGAGCGCTGTGCCTTTCCGGAGGATTCGGAGTCCGCCGACGGCTCCGCCGCGGGCCCGACCCCCGCCTGGTGGCTGGACAGTGAAACAGCGGAGCTCCTGCTGCGCGGAGAGTCACTCGACACGGTCGACGCCGCCTCCCGCGACCAGGCCGAACGGCTCGCGAAGACCCTCGACGGGCTGATCGTCGAGACCCCCCTGAGTAGCGCCGAACTCCCCGGCGAGGCCGCCGCGCTGGCCGCCTTCCGCGCGGCGCGCGCCGGTGCGCTCCCCGAGCAGGCCGCCGCCGGGCTCCACCGTGGCCGCCCCCGGACGTCCGATGCCGGTCTCGTCCGCATCGGCGGCTCCGCTCCGGCCCCCCGGCGCTCGCGCTGGGGCCGGCCCGCGCGCTTCGGGCTGACGGCCGTACTGGCCGCCGGCATGGTCGGCGGTGCCGCGTTCGCGGCGACCACCGGGGTGCTTCCGGGGCCGTTCGGCCACGACGAACCCGGCCCGGTGGCCTCGGTGTCGGTCGGCGCGAGCCCCGAGCGCCCGCTCGTGTCGCCCTCGCAGAACAGCGCCCTGGGCGACCCGACCCCGGACGGCTCCACTTCCCCTTCCTCCGGCCCGACGGCCCCGCACGGCTCGACCGGCGGCGGCTCCTCGGCCAAGCCCGGCTCCGGCTCCGACGACGGGCGGGCCACCGGCGGCGGCTGGTGGCTCGGAGCCCCGTCGGCCTGCCGGGACGTGCGCGACGGCAGGGAACTCACCGCCGACCGCAGGCGGGCCCTGGAGGGGGCGGCGGGCGGCTCCGGCGCGGCCCGCGTCTGGAAGTACTGCAAGAACGTTCTCGCCGGCACCGAAGGCGCGCACCGCGGCGACGACAAGGACGGCAAGGGCAAGGGCGGACAGGGCGACCAGAACGGCAAGGGCGGCGACCAGGGGGATCAGGGTGGTGACGGCGACGGCCACCACATAGCCCCCGGCCCCGTCGTCACACCGTCCCCCCTCCCGCCCTTTCTGCCAAGGCAGCTGGTGACGACACCGACCCCGTCCCCCGAGCCGACCTACAGCGCGCTGTGACCTGCGGTTTTGCGCTCGCGGAATTTTTCTTCGGCCCACCAGTAACGTTTTCGGCCCCACCCGCGCAGTACTGAGTGAGCCGACTGGTCATCGGCCGTCGCACAGAGCCGGGGTTCCCCCCGTACCCACGGCTCGTGCATCGGCGCGGGCGGGACACGTTCCCCCGGTTCCGCCCGCGCCCCACTCACTTCTCTCCCGGCCTCCGGGTCTCAGCGGTACACGACGACCTTGTCGCCGTCGTTCACCTGTGCGTACAGGTCCGCGATCGCCGACTCGTCCCGGACGTTGACACAGCCGTGCGAGGCGCCGGCGTAACCGCGGGCCGCGAAGTCGTAGGAGTAGTGCACGGCCTGGCCGCCGCTGAAGAACATCGCGTACGGCATGGACGAGTCGTAGAGCGTCGACCAGTGGTGGCGGGACTTCCAGTACACGTGGAAGACGCCCTCGCGGGTGGGCGTGCCCGTCGCGCCGAAGCGGACCGACATCGTCGACACCGTCCGCCCGTCGATCATCCAGCGCAGGGTGCGGCTCGTCTTGTCGATGCACAGCACCCGCCCGGTCAGACACCGCGGATCGGCGGGGCCCGCGGGCTGACCGCCCATCAGATACAGCTCCCACTTGCCGGGTTCGTGCGTCATCCGCAGCAGCCGCTGCCAGGTCACGGTGTCCGTCCGCCCGGTCTTCGGCAGCCCGCGCTTGCCCTGGAAGCCCTTCACGGCGTCCTCGGTCAGATCGTCGTACGTCCCGGTCGGACCGTCGTAGAGCCAGGCCACCTGACGCAGCCGGGCCTGGAGTTCCCGCACGTCGTCCCCGGAGTCGCCGCGGGACCACAGCACGGCGGGACCGGCCGTCGAGGGCGACGCGCTCGGCTTGTCCTCGGAGCCGGAGCCGGAGCCGGAGTCCGGTTCGGACTTGCCGGAGGGAGTGCTGCTCGGCAGCTGGATGTGCACGGGCGAGTGCCCCTTGCCGTCCGTGCCCTCCACGGTGCAGCCGCACACGGCGGCCAGGGCCGCGAGAGCCGCCGCGGCGGCGATCGATCTCCCCATGCCCGTCATACGCACAGCGCCCCCCGGCGTCTCACCGAGGCCACCCACAGCCCCGCGTGTCACCTGAGATGCTGCCCGCGGATGACTCGTTGCGAACGGCGGTGCATGGTTGTGACGGAGACCGCAAAACCGCTGTGAGGAAGCTCCCAGCGTGCTCCCCTCCACCGACTGCACGCACCCCGCTACAGTCCGCAGGAGGGTCGGTCTGTACTGGCCAGTAACTCAGCGGGAGGCATCACACCATGGCGCGCGAGTCGGGCAGTGCTCGATCTACTGAGAGTGGACTGCCCATCGAACCGGTCTACGGGCCTGAGGACCTTGCGGGCTGGGACCCGGCCGAAAAGCTGGGTGAGCCGGGCTCGTACCCCTTCACCCGTGGTGTCTACCCGTCCATGTACACGGGCCGCCCCTGGACGATGCGCCAGTACGCCGGTTTCGGCACGGCGACGGAGTCCAACGCCCGCTACAAGCAGCTGATCGCCAACGGCACGATGGGCCTGTCGGTCGCCTTCGACCTGCCGACCCAGATGGGCCACGACTCCGACGCCCCGATCGCGCACGGCGAGGTCGGCAAGGTCGGCGTGGCGATCGACTCCGTCGAGGACATGCGGGTGCTGTTCGGCGGCATCCCGCTGGACAAGGTCTCGACGTCGATGACGATCAACGCGCCGGCGGCCCTGCTGCTGCTCATGTACCAGCTGGTCGGCGAGGAGCAGGGCGTACCGGCCTCCCAGCTCACCGGCACCATCCAGAACGACGTGCTCAAGGAGTACATCGCGCGCGGGACGTACATCTTCCCGCCGAAGCCCTCCCTCCGGCTGATCGCCGACATCTTCAAGTACTGCAAGGCCGAGATCCCGAAGTGGAACACGATCTCGATCTCCGGCTACCACATGGCCGAGGCGGGCGCCTCCCCCGCGCAGGAGATCGCCTTCACCCTGGCCGACGGCATCGAGTACGTCCGCACGGCGGTCGCCGCCGGCATGGACGTCGACGACTTCGCACCCCGGCTCTCCTTCTTCTTCGTGGCCCGTACGACGATCCTCGAAGAGGTCGCCAAGTTCCGTGCGGCCAGGCGCATTTGGGCCCGGGTGATGAAGGAGGAGTTCGGCGCGAAGAACCCGAAGTCGCTGATGCTGCGCTTCCACACGCAGACCGCGGGCGTCCAGCTGACGGCCCAGCAGCCGGAGGTGAACCTGGTCCGGGTCGCCGTCCAGGGCCTGGCCGCGGTCCTCGGCGGCACCCAGTCGCTGCACACGAACTCCTTCGACGAGGCGATCGCGCTCCCCACGGACAAGAGCGCCCGCCTCGCCCTGCGCACCCAGCAGGTGCTGGCCTACGAGACGGACGTGACGGCGACCGTCGACCCCTTCGCGGGTTCCTACGTCATCGAGAAGATGACGGACGACGTGGAGGCGGCCGCCATCGAGCTGATGGCCAAGGTGGAGGAGCTGGGCGGCGCGGTCAACGCGATCGAGCACGGCTTCCAGAAGTCCGAGATCGAGCGCAGCGCCTACCGCATCGCCCAGGAGACCGACTCCGGCGAGCGGGTCGTGGTCGGCGTCAACCGCTTCCAGCTGGACGAGGAGGAGCCCTACGAGCCGCTCCGAGTCGACCCGGCCATCGAGGCCCAGCAGGCGGAACGCCTGGCGAAGCTGCGCGCCGAGCGTGACCAGCCGGCGGTCGACGCCGCCCTGGCGGCCCTGAAGAAGGCGGCCGAGGGCGAGGACAACGTCCTCTACCCGATGAAGGACGCGCTGCGGGCGCGGGCGACGGTGGGCGAGGTGTGCAACGCGCTGCGTGAGGTCTGGGGGACGTACGTGCCCTCGGACGCCTTCTGAGCTGGGGTTTTCCAGGAACCGGGGAGCGGGCCGGAGGCGTCTTGGGAAGACGCATGGCCCGCTGTCTCGGGGAGGCTCGGATGGAATTCGAACTGCGCAGGCCGCGTGGGCGGCTCACACGGCCGGGGGAGGGCGTGCGGCAGCCGAAAATCGAGCCGGACCCGCATGCGCGAGGGGGCGCGAAGCCGTATCGGGGCCCCGAGTCCCGGCCTCCGATCGAGCGGAAGCCAGGACCGGACCTCGGAGCGCCGGTCTTCGAGGTGGGCCCGCTCACCGACGCGAAGACGGTCCTCGGGACGGCGCTCCGCCGGCTCGGCACCAGCACGACCCCGCTGACGCTCGAAGAGGTCAACGAGCAGGTCAAGGACCTCGCGATCACGTTCCACCGCTTCGACGCCGGCGACCGGTCGGCCATCGCCGTGGCGTGTCCCCTGGAGCGCAAGGGCCCCACGGGCTACGACGCCGCGTCGGCGGCCATCACCGCCCTGCACGGCCACGTCGACGCGGCCGCCTTGCAGATGGTCCACGCGGCGACCAAGGGCGACGACAGCCTGGCGGCGGGGACGGCCCGGTGCGTGATCAGCGGTTTCCTCATCCACCTGATGCCGACGTCGGTGATCGGCAAGGCCATCACGATGCTCGCCGAGGCGGTGCGGGGCATCAACGCGAGGACCGAGCTGAAGGAGATCACCGAGGCCAGGGACTTCGTGGCGACGCAGGGGGTCGGGGAGTTGCTCCGGCATGCGAAGAACGACGAGATCACCGACGAGTCGTTCCTGCCCGACCGCTCCGATGGGGCCGACCATTACCTGACCCGCGGAACACCGCCGGAGACGGTCAGTGACCTGGGTGACCTGGGTGATCCGGACGTCGGCTTCTCCATCGGCCTGTGAACTCGGTGCCTGCCCCTACAGGGCGAGGCGCGTGACGTACTCCGACAGGCCGTCCTCCGTTTCGCCGGCCCAGCCCACGTAACCGTCCGGGCGTACCAGGAACAGGCCCGTTCCGAGCGGCGGCTGGGCCTCGCCGGTGACCACGTGCACCGAATCCGGCAGTTCCGGCGGTGTCACCCCCACCGCGACCAGCGTCCAGTGCGGCCCGCGCAGCGCGTCGAAGAGCCGTACGCCCCCGACCGTCGTGTCCGGCGCGCGGTCGCCCGCCTGGACCGTTCCGGCGTCCGCCCGCGTCTCCTCCGTCAGTGACGACTCCCGGTAGCCGAGCCCGAGCTGGACGGTCGCCGCTCCCCGCTTGACCTCCCCGCGGTGCACGCCCGTGGAGATGCCGAGCATCTGGGCGGCGATGGGCCGCCGTTCCTCCTCGTAGGTGTCGAGGAGCTCGGCCGGCGCCCCACCCACCAGCACCGCGCCCAGCTTCCAGCCCAGGTTGTACGCGTCCTGGACACTGGTGTTGAGGCCCTGGCCGCCGGCGGGGGAGTGCACGTGCGCTGCGTCCCCGGCCAGGAAGACCCGCCCGGCCCTGAAGCGGTCCGCGAGAGCTGCGCGCGGGCGGAACTCCGAGGCCCAGCGGACCTCGGTCACGGCCTCGGGGGCGAGATGCGAGCGCGCGGCGACGACCTTGCGGATGCCGTCCGGGGACACGTCCACCGCGGTCCCCTCCGGGAACTGGGCGACGAGCTGGAAGTCCTCGGTACCGGCGAGCGGGCAGATGGCCAGATAGCCGTCCCCGCGCGGCGGGAAGATGTGCCAGTGGTCGCGGTCCAGGCCGGTGATCCGGACGTCCGAGACCAGCACCGGGTTCGGGTCGACCGTCTCGCCGGTCATGCCGATGCCGAGCGCGCGCCGCACGGCCGAGCGTCCGCCGTCGGCGGCGACGACGTACCGGGCGCGGAGTTCCGGCGCGGACGCGAAACGCACCCGCACGCCGTCCTCGTCCTGGTCGAGCCCGACGACCTCCCGGCCGAACTCGACCCGCCCTCCCAGCTCCTCCAGCCGCGCGAACAGGATCTCCTGCGTCCGCCACTGCGGCACCATCCACGGCTCGGTGAACGCCGAGTCGCCGGCCGACGCCTTCACCTCGTCCGCGTCGAACATCCGGTGCTCGCCGACCCGCTCCCCGTGCTGCCAGACCAGCCCGACCGGATAGCGCCCGCCGGCCGCGAGGATCGCGTCCAGCACGCCGAGATCCTCCAGGACCTCCAGGGTGCGCGGCTGCAGACCCTTGCCGCGCGAGCCGGGGAACAGCCCGTCCGCCTTCTCCACCACCAAGGCGTCCACGCCCCGCCGGGCGAGGTCGACCCCGAGGGCCAGACCGGTCGGGCCCGCCCCCACGATCAGAACATCGATCACGCCGTCCACGGCACGACTCATGATCCACTCTCCTTAACGCTGTTAAGTTCCCTTGGGTCCGAGAGTGCCCTTAACGCTGTTAAGCTGTCAAGCGTGAGTACGGAACGACGCGCGCCCCTCGACCGCCAGCGGGTCGCGGACACCGCCCTGAAGCTCCTGAACGAGGTGGGCCTGGACGGCCTGTCCCTGCGGGCCATCGCCAAGGAGCTGGACGTCAAGGCGCCCGCCCTGTACTGGCACTTCAAGGACAAGCAGGCGCTGCTCGACGAGATGGCGACGGAGATGTACCGGCGGATGGTCGCCGGGGCCGCCCTCGATCCGGACGACACCTGGCAGGAGCGGACGGCCAAGACGTGCCGGGGCCTGCGGGAGGCCCTGCTCGGCTATCGCGACGGCGCCAAGGTCTACAGCGGCGCGCGCTTCACCGGCACCGACCACGCCCGCGAGATGGAGGAGAACCTACGCCTGTTCACGGCCGCGGGTTTCACCCTCGCCCAGGCCGTCCGCGCCAACCAGACCGCGTACGCCTTCACCATCGGTTTCGTCACCGAGGAACAGGGTGTCCGCCCACTGCCGGACGAACGCCGCGAGGGCTATGGCGTCGACGAACGCGCCAGAATGCTGGCCGACTTCCCCCTCGCCGCCGCTGTCGGCACGGAGCTCTTCGAGGACTACGACCGCCACTTCGAGGAGGGCCTGGCGCTGATCATCGCGGGCGTGGAGGCGCGATACGCAATCGCCTGAGCGGCAACAGAGGAGCCCCTTGCGCCCGCGCGAGGGTGGGTACTTCGCGCAGCCGCAAGGGGCTTCGTGAGACGTGTGCCGAAGACGCCCCCTCCGCCTACCGCTGGACAGCCTTCCGCAGGGCCCGAGCCCGCCGCACGACCCGCCGAGCCGTGGAGTTCCGCGGAATGAACGCCAGCCGCTCCGGAAGCCCCCCGGGCAGCCCCAGCGCGGTGAGCCGCTTCCGCCTGAAGTACCGCTTGGTGCGCGCGGACAGGTGCTCGGAGAGGTGGCGTTCCGCCGCCGCCCGCAGGGACGGGTAGATCTGCGGCTGCATCGTGTAGCTGAGCGTGTCGAGCAGACCGTCCAGGGTGCTCGCGGGCAGCGTCTTCTCGGCCTTGCCGCCCTCCAGATCCGGCAGCAGCGCGTCGGCGAGAACGACCGGCACGCGGTTGCTGTTCTGGTACGGCGTGAGCGCGCCCAGCAGCGGTGCCGTACCGATGCGGGCGACCGGGAGGCCGTAGAACGCGGACGCCGTGAAGAGTGCCGTGGAGAAGCAGCCCACGACCAGGGCGGGCCGCGACTGCTCGAACAGCACCTCGGCCAGGACGGGCAGGTCGAGGACGGTGAGGTCCACGCCCAGCTTCCCGGCCTCGGTCTCCAGCGCGCGGCTGTAGCGGGCCGGCGCGGTGGGGTGCGGCTTGAAGACGATCGAGCGGTGTCCGCGCTCGACCGCCCCGCGCATCATCCGTACGTGCAGGTCCTCCTCCTCCTCGGGGGTGAGGATGCCCAGCGCGGACAGGTACTGGCCGAGCAGCAGCGCCGAGTTGTCGGGCAGCACCGGCAAGTCCTGGACCGAGGAGGAGAGTTCGCCCATCACCTTCAGGAACGCCTCGGTCGGCACCAGCTCCGCCGGTACGTCGAACTCGGTCAGCAGACGCGGGGTCAGGTCCGGCACCAGGTCCAGATGGAGCAGCCGCCGCACGCGCGTGCCCACCAGCGGGTCGATCTTGTTGCGGGTGGGGCCGTAGCTCATCAGGCCGTCGGCGTAGACGTGCACGGGTGCGTCGGTGAACAGCTGGGCCACCGTCAGCGCCGGGGCGACCTGGATGGACTCCACGACCAGCTCCACCCGGTCGTCGCCCAGGTTCCACAGCAGCCGCAGATAGCGCTCGAAGAGCGGGACGTCGTCCTGGCGCGGGGTCCAGGCGCCCGGATGGAAGGGGCGGATGGCCTCGTTCCAGGACAGGATCTCGTCGAAGTGGTCGCGCAGCGGCTCGAAGCCCGGCATCTCGTCGACGGGCGGCGTCGTCTCCGGGGTCGCCGAGTTGTTGAAGACCAGCAGCAGACTGCGGTCCTCGTCCTCGAAGCAGTCCGAGTCCAGCGCGGCGGCCAGGGTGGCGGCGCCGTACAGGGTCGAGACGCAGTAGATACGGGTGGTACGGGGCATCAGGCAGCCGCCTTCGCTGTCGTGATCCTGCGCCGCAGCCGCCGCAGCTTGGAGGAACGGTGCATGTCCATCGTTTCGAGCACGTCGCCGAGCATGTCCTGCGGCAGGCGCTGGATGGCGGCCGCGCTCCTGGCCCGCAGCTGCCGGTACACCGACGGCTCCCACTTGTCCTCGTCCGAGACGTGGTGGGCGATGATCGCGCAGTACGTGCGCACCGCCTTCGGGAGCAGCCGGTCCGCGTCCCGGTCCTTCGCCGTCTCCTCGATGACCTGGTCGAAGGCGCGGATGAAGTCGAGCTGGCGGACGTCGCCGATCTGCGTCAGGGACGACGCCACCCCGCGCCGGTAGAAGACGCCGAGCAGACTCAGCACGGCGAACGACTCCGCCTCGCGGTGCAGCTTCCAGATCCACGGCCGGTCCTCGGCCGTGCGCAGCCCGTCGGTGAAGTGCAGCAGACCCTGGTCGAGGAGCCGGCGGTGGTAGGCGCCGGCCCAGGCGAAGGCGTAGTCCACGGACGTCGAACGGTCGGCCGGCAGGATCGCCTCGCGCGGGTTCAGTGCCTCCCAGCGGCGCCCGATGGGGACCCTGCTCACACTGCGCGCGCGGGCGGTCGCCTGCACATGGTCGGTGCGCACGAAGTCGACGCCCAGCCCCTCGATGGCCGCGACCAGTTCGGCGAGGTAGCCGGGGGCCAGCCAGTCGTCGCCGTCCAGGAACGTCAGGTACTCGCCCCGGGCCGCGTCCAGGCCGGTGTTGCGGGCGGTGGCGAGTCCCCCGTTCTTCTCATGGCGGATATACCGCACCTGCGCCACGTCGGAGAGTTCCTCGGCCGCGCGTTCGAGAATCGCCGGGGTTTCGTCCTTCGAATGGTCGTCGACCAGTACGAACTCGAAATCCCGTTGCGCGTTCAAGCGAAGGCTTTTGAGGGTGTCCGGGGCGTATTGCTGCACGTTGTAGAACGGCACGATCACCGAAAGCTTTGGCACACGAGAAAGGGTAAGAGGCGGTTCGGCGGCGTAACTTTCCGGTGCCCGTACAGAGGGTGAACTCAATGTGTCGGAACGGTGCATCACCTGTAGCTCCGGGGATTTGGCGGGCCAGTTCGGCTCTCGGCGGGGTGTTGTTAACTTTTTGTTGAGGTGCGGTTGGGCCGCGCCTCGGAATTGCTTCTTACCGTCTTCGTCGTGCCACCAAGTACCTCGAAGCCCACGCGAATCGCCGTGCTCGCGGACTCCGACACCCGCTGGAAATGGGGTGCGCTGACCGCGGCTCGTATCGCCCCGGGCCCGTCCATGGAAACCGCACCCCGCGAGGACGCGCAAGTCGGTCTCGAGCTGAGCGGATTCCTGCTGCGCGGGCGGGCGACGCCCACCGCACGCCAGCTGGCGGAGGTCGGTGTGCGCGCCGACTCCCTCCGGGAGGTCACGGCCGTCGAGTTCCTGCGCGCGATGGCCGAGGAGGAGTACGACGTCCTCGTCCTCGCCCTCGTCGGCGGTGGCGTACAGGCGATGCTGCACGGCCTGCGGCACGTGTGGGAGAGCCGCGAGCGGCGTCCCGTGGTCGTCACCGGCTATGTCGGCGTCGTCTACGAGAAGCTGGCCGACGGCCTCCTGCTGCGGCACGGCGCGGACCTCGTCCTCGCCAACTCCCGGCAGGACGCGGAGCGCTTCCGGGCGGTGTACGAGGGGGTGGGCGCCGACGCCTCGTCGGTGACCGAGGTGGCACTGCCGTTCCTCGGCGGTGCTCCCTACCAAGGTGAACACGACCCCTACACCGTGGTGTTCGCCGTACAGCCGTCCGTCCCGGACACCCGCAAGGACCGCGTCTACCTGCTCGACCGGCTGATCCGGCACGCCCGGCTGCACCCCGAGCGCGAGGTGCTGCTGAAGCTGCGCTCCAAGCCGGGCGAGCACACCACGCACATCGAGGAACAGCCCTACCAGAAGCTGGTCCAGCGGCTCGACCCGCCGGCCAACTTCCGCCTGGTCTACGGGAACATGGGCGAGGTCCTCGACCGCACCGACCTGCTGGTCACCATCAGCTCGACGGCCGCGCTGGAGTCCCTGCACCGCCGTATCCCGACGGTCGTGCTGACCGACCTCGGCATCCGTGAGGTCCTGGGCAACCACCACTTCGTGGGCTCCGGCTGCCTCGCCTCCTGGGACCAGCTGGACGCCGGGCACCGGCCGGTGGCCGACGAGGAGTGGGTGGCCCGGCAGGGCGTCGCGACGGACGGCTCGTACGAGAGCGCCTTCGACGTGGCGAGGGAGCGCATCGCCAAGCTGCTCGACAGCGGTCCGGCGCCGCTGACCCCGTACTACACGCCTGAGACGGCGCCCGGCTATCTGCCCGGCATCCTCGCGCGCCACCACCTCGGCCCCGACGGCAGCCCGCTGCCCGGAGCCCCCGCCCACGACAGGGAGCCGGGCCCGGTCCGCCAGATCGTGCGCCGCGCGGCCCGTGGTGCCTACCGGCACGGGGTGCAGCGCGTGGCTCCGGTGATCCGGCGGATGGGGGAGCTGTGAGCGCCGCCGAGCGCTCCGCTGGAGTGGCCGGGACAGGAACTGCCGCGACAGGCCGTGTGCCGACTGCGGCGCCGTCGTCGCCGGTCGCGCCCGCGCGGCGGCAGCCGCACATGCGATACGGCCCCGCGCCCCTTCGGGCCGCGGACGCCGCGCAAGCGGCGGTCGCACGAGTCGTGTCCGCGGTGCAGACGGACGCGATCGGTCTGCCGGCCCGGGCCACCCCACAACCCACGGAAGCGCGAGCCGCAGTCGCGCCGATTCCTCCGCAAGGAGCCCAAGGAGTAGTCCCCATGTCCAACCCGCAAGCGGGCCAAGGCGCTTCGGTGCGCCGGGTGCTCGCGGTGATTCCCGCGCGCGGCGGCTCCAAGGGCGTGCCCGCGAAGAACCTCGCCCCCGTCGGCGGTGTGCCGCTGGTGGCCCGTGCCGTGCGGGAGTGCCTCGCCACCCGGCTGGTGACGGACGTCGTCGTGTCCACCGACGACCACGCCATCGCCGCGACGGCCCGTGAGGCGGGCGCCGAGGTCGTGCTGCGCCCCGCCGCCATAGCCGGGGACACGGCGACCTCCGAGGCCGCCGTCCTGCACGCCATGGACGCCCACGAGGCCCTGCACGGCGCGGCCGTCGACGTGGTGGTGTTCGTGCAGTGCACCAGCCCGTTCATCATCCGCGAGGACATCGACGCAGTGGCGGCCGCGGTCGTCGAGAACGGCGCCGACACCGCCGTCACCGTGGCCCCCTTCCACGGCTTCATCTGGCGGGACGCCGACGACGAGGCCACCGCGGGCACCGTCGCCGAGGCCGACGCGGCCACCGGCGGCGGCTACGGCGTCAACCACGACAAGTCCTTCCGCCCCCGCCGCCAGGACCGCCCCCAGGACCTCCTGGAGACCGGCGCCGCCTACGCGATGGACGCGGCGGGCTTCCGCAAGCACCAGCACCGCTTCTTCGGCCGTACCGAACTCGTCCGCACCGATCCGGCACGGGTGCTGGAGATCGACGACCCGCACGACCTCGCGCGGGCCCGGGCCCTGGCCCCCCTCTTCGACGCCGACCGGCCCGGCGCCCTCCCGACCGCCGACGACATCGACGCGGTCGTACTGGACTTCGACGGCACCCAGACCGACGACAGGGTGCTGATCGACGCCGATGGAAGGGAGTTCGTCTCCGTGCACCGCGGAGACGGGCTCGGCATCGCCGCGCTGCGCAAGAGCAGCCTGAAGATGCTGGTCCTGTCCACGGAGCAGAACCCGGTCGTCGCCGCGCGCGCACGGAAGCTGCAGATCCCCGTGCTGCACGGCATCGACCGCAAGGACCTCGCACTGAAGCAGTGGTGCGAGGAGCAGGGCATCGCGCCCGAGCGCGTGCTCTACGTCGGCAACGACGTCAACGACCTCCCGTGCTTCGCCCTCGTGGGCTGGCCCGTGGCGGTCGCGAGCGCCCACGACGTGGTACGCGGCGCCGCCCGTGCGGTCACCACCGTCCCCGGTGGCGACGGCGCGATCCGAGAGATCGCCAGCTGGATCCTCGGCCCCTCTCTCGACTCCCTAACCAAGTAAGGACAGTTCACTGCCATGAGCATCAACTCCCGCCTGCGCACCTTCGGTACCGAGCGCATCGCCGGCCCCGGTCAGCCCGTCTACATCTGCGGCGAGATCGGCATCAACCACAACGGCGAGCTGGAGAACGCCTTCAAGCTCATCGACGTGGCCGCCGAGGCCGGCTGCGACGCCGTGAAGTTCCAGAAGCGCACCCCGGAGATCTGCACCCCGCGCGACCAGTGGGACATCGAGCGCGACACCCCCTGGGGCCGGATGACCTACATCGACTACCGCCACCGCGTGGAGTTCGGCGAGGACGAGTACCGCCAGATCGACGCGTACTGCAAGGAGAAGGGGATCGCCTGGTTCGCCTCCCCGTGGGACACCGAGGCCGTCGCTTTCCTGGAGAAGTTCGACGTCCCCGCCCACAAGGTGGCCTCCGCCTCCCTGACCGACGACGAGCTGCTGCGTGCCCTGCGCGCCACCGGCCGCACGATCATCCTCTCCACCGGCATGTCCACCCCGAAGCAGATCCGCCACGCGGTCGAGGTCCTCGGCTCGGAGAACATCCTGCTCTGCCACGCCACCTCGACGTACCCGGCGAAGGCCGAGGAGCTCAACCTCCGCGTGATCAACACCCTGCAGGCCGAGTACCCGAACGTCCCGATCGGCTACTCCGGCCACGAGACCGGCCTGCAGACCACCCTCGCCGCGGTCGCCCTCGGCGCCACCTTCGTCGAGCGCCACATCACCCTGGACCGCGCGATGTGGGGCTCCGACCAGGCCGCCTCCGTCGAGCCGCAGGGCCTGACCCGCCTCGTCCGCGACATCCGCACCATCGAGGCCTCCCTCGGCGACGGCGTCAAGAAGGTCTACGAGTCCGAGCTCGGCCCCATGAAGAAGCTGCGCCGCGTCACGGGCGTCGTCGCCGAGGCGGAGATCGCCGCGGCCGCGGGCGAGCCGGTCACGGTCTGAGCCACCACCACTTACGGGACGGTCATACGTCGATGAGCCGCCGCGCCGGAACCGCCGGCAGCACCTCCACTCTCGCGTTCGTCGAGAGCCCGGTACAGCTTCTGAACGTGCTGGAGTGGGCGCATGCCCAGGCGCCCGGCGCGGGGCTCACCCTCGTCGTCCTGTCCCCGACCGACCCCATGACCCGCGGCCAGCTGCGCCGCATGGCCGAACTCGCCCGCGACGAGGGCCACACGGTCCGCTGGGAGGAGGCCCGGGGCGGTCCCGCGGCACCCTTCCAGACCATCGGCGGCCTGACGGGCACGCTCCGCAGGGCCGACCGCATCGTCCTGGGCGACCCCTTCTCCCGCTACGTACAACTCCTGCTGACCATCACCAAGGCCCGCGACCTGGTCGTCGTCGACGACGGCACGGCCACGATGGAGTTCGTCGCCCAGCTGGCCCGCGGTGAACGCCTCGTCCGCTGGCACCGCAAGGGCGGCCGCCCGAGCGCCCGCGACCTGATCTTCGCGCCGGTGTCCTCCAAGGCCCGCCGGCGCCTCACCCCGAGCGCCAGGCGCCGGGTGGCGGTCTTCTCCTCCATGCCCATGGACGAGATCCCGCCCGGCGTGACCGTCCACACCAACGACTTCTCCTGGACCCGCTTCCGCTTCGGCCCGCCCCGCATCACCAAGGGCGCCGACATGGTGGGCACCTCCCTGGTGGAGACCGGAGTGGTGGACGGCGACCGCTACCTGGAGGCCGTCCGCACCCTGGCGAAGACCCACGGAGCCACCCGCTACTTCGCCCACCGCCGCGAGAGCACGGACAAACTCCACCGACTGGCCGCCGAGACGGGCCTGGAGATCGTCCGCCCCGACCTCCCCCTGGAACTGATCGCCCGCCGCGGCCCCATCGGCCGCACCGTCCTGAGCTTCCCCTCGACGGTCGTCCACACCCTCCCGCTGGCCCTGGCGGGCACGGAGGTCCGGGTCGCCGTCTGCGACATCGACCCCGGGTGGCTCACCCAGAACGCCTCACCGCGGGCCCAGGGCTTCCTGTCGGGCGTGACCGGAACGGCACGGGACGTGACCCGGCTGTCGGCGGTCACGGCGGCATGACCGCGACCAGCCGCGACGATGCCGCGGACGACGCACGGCACCTCGTGGCACAGCCTCAGTCGTCCTTCCGCGCCAGCAAGAACGCCCGCGCCCGCTTCTCGTCCTGCGCAGGCTCGCGCAGCACCCGCGCATCCACCCGCAGCCCCGCCTTGACCAGCTGCTCGGCCACGGCATCCGGCGTACGCCAGTAGTAGTCCAGCGAGATCTCGCGCCCGAACCGCTCCTCCAGCCGCAGATGCCCGTCCTCGTCACCGCTCTGGAAGCCCAGCAGGACATGCCCCCCGGGCACCAGAACGCGCCGGAACTCGTCGAAGACGGTCTTCAGGTGGTCGTCCGGGACATGGATGATCGAGTAGAGGGCGAGCACACCGCCCAGCGTCTCGTCCGGCAGGTCCAGCGCGGTCATCGAGCCCACGTGGAACCGCAGCCCGGGATGCGCCTGCCGGGCCAGCGCCACCATGCCGGGGGAGACGTCGACCCCGAAGGCCGGCACCCCGAGCGCGTCGAGCCGCGCGGTGACATGGCCGGGCCCGCTGCCGACATCGGCGACAGGGGCCGTACCGGCCGCACGGACGAGCTCGGCGAAGGCGGTGACCAGGGCCAGGTCCAGCGGTCTGCCGCTGAGGTGGTCGGCGAACTGCGCGCTGTACGGGCGGGCGATCGCGTCGTACGAGGATCGGGTGGTATGCAGGAAGTCCGGGCTGCCCGGTATCGCGGAGCTCACGGGCCCGCACCCTACTAGCGGTCGTCCGTCGTCCAGGTGAAACCGCCGAGAGAGTCCTGCGAAGTCTCTTCGAACTCCACCTCTCCGGGCGGGTACCTCCACCGCCGGTACAGTGACACCGCCAGCACCAGCAGCCAGCCCGCGAGGGTCATCGCGACCAGCAGGCCCAGGAACAGGCCGGCCGTGCCGAGCAGACCGAATTTCGCCAGCATCCAGGGGATGTGTTCCTCGCCGCAGCCGCACGCCTCCATGGGGGCAGGCTGCCCGCGATCCACCCGCCGTGTGCGCTGCGTGGCGGAAATGTCGCGCGGTGGTGATGATTCCGGGATCCGGGCCCGTACGTCCCACAGTGCGGTCCCGACAGGTGGACCGGAACCACGGACAGGGGCGGGGCGTGGTATGCGTAGAGAAAAGCAAGGTATACCCATCTCAACCCTTGCCCAAGCGTCGAGCGGCCAGATTTTCTTCCCCTGACGGGTTGAACTTTTGTTGATCGAGGGGCAGTTGGCCACCCCGGCGTCCTACGCTTAAGAGGGTGAAGCAACTGATGTCACCAGAGTCCGAGGTCGATCATCCCGGGGCAGCCGTGCTCCCCGGCACGCTGCCCGAGGCGCTGCGTGCCGAACTCGTGGCCTTCCGTCGCGACCTGCACATGCACCCCGAGCTCGGCAACCAGGAGTTCCGTACCACCGCGGCGATCAAGGAGCGGCTCGAGGCGGCAGGCCTGCGGCCCCGTGTGCTCGCCACCGGTACCGGGCTCGTCTGTGACATCGGGGAGTGGGACGGCGGGCGGCCCATGCTCGGCATGCGCGCCGACATCGACGGTCTGCCCATCCCGGACACGAAGAGTGAGTGCCCGTACCGCTCGACCGTGCCGGACCGCGCACACGCCTGCGGACACGACGTGCACACCACCGTGGTGCTCGGCGCCGGCCTGGTCCTGGCCGAGCTGCACAAGCAGGGCAAGCTCCCGCGGCCCGTGCGGCTGGTCTTCCAGCCGGCCGAGGAAGTGCTGCCCGGCGGCGCCGCCGACGCGATCGACTGCGGTGTGCTGGACGGCGTCGGCCGGATGATCGCCGTGCACTGCGACCCCCGGGTGGACGCCGGCCGGGTCGGTCTGCGGCAGGGCGCCATCACCTCCGCCTGCGACCGGCTGGAGGTCGCACTCGACGGCCCCGGCGGCCACACCGCCCGCCCGCACCTGACCACCGACCTGGTCACCGCCGCCGCCCGCGTCGCCATCGACGTGCCCGCGCTCGTCGGCCGGCGGATGGACACCCGTGCCGGCCTCGCCGTGACCTGGGGCCGCATCGAGTCGGGACACGCCCCGAACGTCATCCCGCAGCACGCCGAGCTCTCCGGGACCGTCCGCTGCCTCGACATCGAGGCCTGGCGGGAGGCCCCGGACCTCGTGGTCGCCGCCATCGACGAGGTCGCCAACCTGCACGGCGCCAAGTCGGAGATCAACTACGTGCGCGGCGTCCCGCCCGTGGTCAACGACGCGGACGTGACCGACCTGCTGCGCGACGCCATGATCGCCCGCCGCGGCGCCCAGTCCATCGAGGACACCGAGCAGAGCCTCGGCGGCGAGGACTTCTCCTGGTACCTGGAGCACGTCCCCGGCTCCATGGCCCGCCTCGGCGTGCGCACCCCGGGCGAGCGCACGGTGCGCGATCTGCACCAGGGCGACTTCGACGCCGACGAGTCGGCGATCACGGTCGGTGTCGAACTGTTCACGGCGGCGGCCCTGCTGGACGCGGCTGAGTGATCCGAGCGTGCCGGGCGGCTCCCTCGGGGGCCGTTCCGCCGACCGGCGCAACATGCTCGTAAGCCAATCGTGCACGCATCGAAATCAGGGCGTGTGAAGGCACAAGAGTCTGAGTTCAGACTGTGTTTGCCTCGGTTCGATAACGGCTTCGAGAGGGGTGTTTTTCTGACATCTACGCGCGTTACGATGCCGCGAAGCCGACGCCGCAGGGGCGTCCGGGCCCGAGCACTGGCAAGGTGCTCACATGAAGCGCCGACATGGCGCTCAGGTCAGGTGAAGGAGCCTCCCGTGCGCCGGGTAGCCAAGCTTTCCGCTGCGTGTATCGCCACCGCAGCTCTCGCCATGACTGCCACAGCCTGTGGCAGCACCTCGTCCGACACTGGCAGCTCGTCCTCCCCCTCGGGCAGCAGCAAGGGCATCAAGATCGGTCTCGCCTACGACGTCGGCGGCCGCGGTGACCGTTCCTTCAACGACTCCGCCGCGCGCGGTGCCGACCAGGCCCAGAAGGAGTTCGGCGGCTCCATCAAGGAGCTGACCGCCAAGAGCTCCGACACCGAGGCCGACCGCGAGCAGCGCCTGACCGACCTGGCGGACGCCGGCTACAACCCGATCGTGGCCGTCGGCTTCTCCTACGCCACCTCGGTCGACAAGGTCGCCGCCAAGTACCCGAAGGTCAACTTCGGTCTCATCGACGCGGTCGCGAAGGCCAAGAACGTCGACAGCATCACCTTCACCGAGGAGCAGGGTTCCTACCTCGCCGGTGTCGCCGCGGCGCTGAAGACCAAGAAGGACCACGTCGGCTTCATCGGCGGCGTGGACACCCCGCTGATCAAGAAGTTCGAGGCGGGCTACGCCCAGGGCGTCAAGGACACCAACCCCAAGGTCAAGGTCGACGTCCAGTACCTGACCCACGGCTCGGACTTCTCCGGTTTCGCCGACCCCGCCAAGGGCAAGGAAGCCGCGTCCGGCATGCTCGACAACGGCGCCGACGTGATCTATGCCGCGGCCGGCTCCTCCGGCAACGGCTCGATCGAGGCCGTCTCCGGCGTCAAGGGCGCCTGGGCCATCGGCGTGGACTCGGACCAGTACAACATCCCGGGTCTGGCCAAGTTCAAGAACTCGATCCTGACCTCGATGGTCAAGAACGTCGACGTCGGCGTCTACGACTTCATCAAGTCCGTCCACGCCGGCAAGCCGCTGACCGGCAACCAGCTCTACTCGCTCGCCAAGGGCGGTGTGGGTCTCTCCACCAGCGGTGGCTTCATCGACGACATCAAGCCCAAGCTGGACGAGGCGAAGAAGAAGATCGTCGACGGCACCATCACGGTCAAGACCAGCTGACCTGACGGTTCCCGCCGGAACCCGGGCTCGACGAGGGGGCCTCGACACCCCCCTCGTCGAGCCATAACAATGTGTCAACTCTACGCGTGTAGCATGGAGTTGCCGCGCTAGCGTCGCCGACGCCTGCCCTCCCCTACGCAGCCCCTTTCCCCCAGGAGAGTGCGCCATCAACGCGTCCAGCCCTCCCGCTGCCGTCGAACTGCGCGGCATCACCAAGCGATTCCCCGGCGTCGTCGCCAACAAGGACATCGACATCACCGTCCGCACGGGCACCGTGCACGCCCTGTGCGGTGAGAACGGTGCCGGCAAGTCCACCCTGATGAAGATCCTCTACGGCATGCAGCAGCCGGACGAGGGCACCATCACGGTGAACGGCGAGACGGTCACCTTCCACACCCCCGCCGACGCCATCGCCCGCGGCATCGGCATGGTCCACCAGCACTTCATGCTCGCCGACAACCTCACCGTCCTGGAGAACGTCGTCCTGGGCGCGGAGAAGCTCTACGGCATCGGCGGCAAGGCCCGCGCGAAGATCCGGGAGATCTCCGACGCGTACAGCCTGAACGTCCGCCCCGACGTCCTCCTGGAGGAGCTCGGCGTCGCCGACCGCCAGCGCGTGGAGATCCTCAAGGTCCTCTACCGCGGCGCCAAGACTCTCATCCTCGACGAGCCCACCGCCGTCCTCGTGCCCCAGGAGGTCGACGCCCTCTTCGACAACCTGCGCGAGCTCAAGGCCGAGGGTCTCACCGTCATCTTCATCTCGCACAAGCTCGGCGAAGTCCTCTCCGTGGCCGACGAGATCACCGTGATCCGGCGCGGCACCACCGTCGGCACGGTCGAGCCCGCCGGCACGACCTCCAAGCAGCTCGCCGAGCTGATGGTCGGCAGCGAACTGCCCACCCCGGAGACCGAGGAGTCCACGGTCACCGACGTGGCGCTGCTCAAGCTGGACGGCCTGCGCCTGGCCCAGACCGACCTCGACGGCGTCGAGCGGATCATCCTCGACGACATCTCCTTCACCATCCACAAGGGCGAGGTCCTCGGCATCGCCGGCGTGGAGGGCAACGGCCAGTCGGAACTGGTCGAGGCCATCATGGGCATCCGCGACCCCGACTCCGGCACCGTCACCCTCGACGGCACCGACATCTCCCACGCGCCCACCCGCCACCGCCGCGAGTCCGGCGTCGGCTACATCCCCGAGGACCGCCACCGCCACGGCCTGCTCCTCGAGGCCCCGCTGTGGGAGAACCGCATTCTCGGCCATGTCACCGAGAAGCCCAACTCCCGCGGCCAGCTGCTCGACATCAAGGCGGCCCGCACCGACACCGAGCGCATCATCCAGGCGTACGACGTCCGCACCCCCGGCATCGACGTCACCGCCGCCTCGCTGTCCGGCGGCAACCAGCAGAAGCTGATCGTCGGCCGCGAGATGAGCCACGCGCCCAAGCTGCTCATCGCCGCCCACCCCACCCGCGGTGTGGACGTCGGCGCGCAGGCCGCGATCTGGGACCACATCCGCGAGGCTCGCCGCGAGGGCCTGGCCGTGCTGCTGATCTCCGCCGACCTGGACGAGCTCATCGGCCTGTCCGACACCCTGCGGGTGATGTACCGCGGCCGACTGGTCGCCGACGCCGACCCCGCCACCATCACCCCCGAGGAGCTGGGCTCCGCCATGACCGGTGCGGCCACCGGCCATCTGGAGCACGCAGCGGACTCCGCAGCGGACCACGAGGACGACGCCCGATGAACAAGCTGACCCAACGCATCGACAAGGAGCGGCTGCTCCTCGGCATCGCGGCCCCGCTGCTGGCGATCGTCGCCGCGCTCGTCGTCACCACCCTGGTGATCCTGGCCACCGGCAAGAACCCGGGCGCCGCCTTCAGCGACATGCTGACCTACGGCTCCGCGAGCGACAGCCAGGTCTACATCCTCAACAAGGCGACGACGTACTACCTGGCGGGCGTCTCGGTGGCCATCGGCTTCCGGATGAACCTGTTCAACATCGGCGTCGACGGCCAGTACCGCATCGCCGCGTTCTTCGCCGCGGTCCTCGGCGGCGCGCTGACCACGCCGGGCTGGATCTCCATCCCGCTGATCATCCTCTGCGCCATGGCCACCGGCGCCGTATGGGCGGGCATCGCGGGCGTTCTGAAGGTGACCCGCGGCGTGAGCGAGGTCATCTCGACGATCATGCTCAACGCGATCGCCACCGCGATCATCGCCTACCTGCTCCAGCCCGGAAAGCTCGCCGAGCTCCAGGCCGGTGGCACGGTCGTCTCCACCAAGCCGCTGCCCGAGTCGTCGTACTTCTTCCAGATCGACACCGGCGCGGCGGGCGAGCTGTGGGGCTTCATCGTCATCGCCGTGATCGTCGGCATCGCGTACTGGTTCGTGCTCGGCCGCACCCGGTTCGGCTTCGACCTGCGCACCGTCGGCCAGTCCGAGTCCGCCGCCGCGGCGAGCGGTGTGTCGGTGAAGAAGATGGTCGCCACCAGCATGCTCATCTCCGGCGCCATCGCCGGCCTGATCGGCATGCCGACCCTGCTCAACGACAGCCACCAGTTCAGCAACGACTTCCCGACGGGCATCGGCTTCACCGGTATCGCCATCGCCCTGCTCGGCCGCAACAACCCGGTCGGTATCGCGCTCGGCGCCCTGCTGTGGGGCTTCCTGGAGCGCACCACCAACCACCTCGAGTTCGAGGGCTACGACAAGGAGATCCTCGGCGTCATCCAGGGCGTCATCGTCCTGTGCGTCGTCATCGCCTATGAGCTCGTACGCCGCTACGGCCTCAGGCGCCAGCAGCAGCGGGTCGGCGCCGAGCTCGCCGCCCAGGCCGCCACGACCCAGAAGCAGGAGGTGGCGTGATGACTGCCACGATGACCGACACGCCGCCCCCCGCGGCCCCCAAGGCGGACACCGAACGTGGCCGCTCCGGCCGCTCGCTCGGCCAGATCCTGATGATCGTCGCCGGTGCGCTGCTGCTCGTCGCCGCGGTGCGTGTCATCTCCGGCTCCGACCAGCTCACCTCCGAGGGCCAGGTCTCCGCCGCGCTCAGCCTCGCCGTGCCGATCGGCCTCGCCGGTCTCGCCGGTCTGTGGTCCGAACGGTCCGGTGTGGTCAACATCGGTCTCGAGGGCATGATGATCCTCGGTACCTTCGGCGCCGGCTGGATCGGCTGGCAGTCCAGCCCCTGGCTCGGTCTGCTGTGCGGTGTCGGCTTCGGCGTCGTCGGCGGCCTGCTGCACGCGGTCGCGACCGTCACCTTCGGCGTCGACCACATCGTCTCCGGTGTCGCGATCAACCTGCTCGCGCTCGGCACCACCCAGTACCTCGCCAAGCTGTTCTTCGTGGACGGCAAGGCCGCCGACGCGGGCGGCAACCCCAAGCAGTCCCCGCCGGTCGACTCGCTGCCCACCTTCGACGTACCGGGCCTGTCCAGCGGGCTGCACTCCATCGAGAAGCACCACTGGTTCCTGATCTCCGACATCGCGGGCATCCTCGGCGGCCTGGTCACCGACCTGTCCGTGGTGACGGTCTTCGCCATCCTGCTGTTCGTCGGCAGCTGGTGGCTGCTGTGGCGCACTTCGTTCGGTCTGCGGCTGCGCTCCTGCGGCGAGAACCCGATCGCCGCGGAGTCCCTCGGCGTCAACGTCTACAAGTACAAGTACGCGGCCGTCGCCGTCTCCGGCGGCCTCGCCGGTCTCGGTGGCGCCTTCCTCGCGCTGGTCACCTCGCACAGCTACCTGGAGGGCCAGACCGGCGGGCGCGGTTATATCGGTCTCGCCGCCATGATCTTCGGCAACTGGCGGCCCGGCGGCCTCGCCATGGGCGCGGGCCTGTTCGGCTACTCCGACGCGCTCCAGCTGCGCAACGGCGGCGAGACCGTCCACGCGCTGCTGCTCCTGCTGTTCGTGCTGCTCCTGGCGATGGCCGGCTGGAAGCTGTACAAGAAGGCGCACTGGCAGGGCGGCATCAGCCTCCTGGTGGGCGCGGGCGTCCTGGTCTGGTACCTGGTCACCGACGAGGTCCCGAGCGACTTCGTGGGCGCCACCCCGTACGTCGTCACCCTGCTGGTGCTGTCGCTGTCCGCGCAGCGCCTGCGGATGCCCAAGGCGGACGGCATGCGCTACCGGAAGGGCCAGGGCAAGTGACCCCGCCGGCCGCTGTCGACTGGGAGGCGCTGCGGGAGCTGGCGCGCGAGGCCATGTCCCATGCGTACGCCCCCTACTCGGGCTTCCCGGTCGGGGTCGCCGCCCTGGTCGACGACGGCCGCACGGTCTCCGGCTGCAACGTCGAGAACGCCTCCTACGGTCTCGGCCTGTGCGCCGAGTGCGGTCTGGTCTCGGAGCTGCAGCGCACCGGCGGCGGGCGTCTGACGCACTTCACCTGCGTGGACGGCCGGGGCGAGATCCTCGTCCCGTGCGGTCGCTGCCGCCAGCTGTTGTACGAGTTCGGGGGCTCGGACCTGTTGTTGGAGACACCGGCGGGAATCCTGCCCCTGTCGGAGATGCTTCCCCAGGCCTTCGGCCCGGGCCATCTCACCACGTAACTCCCGTACGGCCCCTCCGGCTTGAACCCTTCGAGCGGAGGGGCCGCACACTTCCATGAACCTCGGAAGGAACGCACCCCATGGCCATGGACGCCATCTCCGTCATCCGCACCAAGCGGGACCGCGGTGAACTCAGCGACGAGCAGATCGACTGGGTCATCGACGCGTACACCCGCGGGGAGGTCGCCGACGAGCAGATGTCCGCGCTCGCCATGGCCATCCTCCTCAACGGCATGAACCGCCGTGAGATCGCCCGCTGGACCGCCGCGATGATCGCCTCCGGCGAGCGCATGGACTTCTCGTCCCTGTCCCGCCCCACGGCCGACAAGCACTCGACGGGCGGCGTCGGCGACAAGATCACCCTCCCGCTGGCGCCCCTGGTCGCGGCGTGCGGAGCGGCCGTTCCCCAGCTGTCGGGCCGCGGCCTCGGCCACACCGGCGGCACCCTGGACAAGCTGGAGTCGATCCCCGGCTGGCGCGCGCTGCTGTCCAACGAGGAGATGCTGAACGTCCTCGACACCACCGGCGCGGTGATCTGCGCGGCGGGCGACGGCCTGGCCCCCGCCGACAAGAAGCTGTACGCCCTGCGCGACGTCACCGGCACGGTCGAGGCGATCCCGCTGATCGCCTCCTCGATCATGTCGAAGAAGATCGCGGAGGGCACCGGCTCCCTGGTCCTGGACGTCAAGGTGGGAACCGGTGCCTTCATGAAGACGATCGAGGACGCCCGGGAACTGGCGTCCACGATGGTGGGCCTGGGCACCGACCACGGCGTGAAGACGGTCGCGCTGCTGACGGACATGTCGACCCCGCTGGGCCTGACGGCCGGCAACGCCCTTGAGGTCCGCGAGTCGGTGGAGGTCCTGGCGGGCGGCGGCCCCTCCGACGTCGTGGAACTGACGATCGCGCTCGCCCGCGAAATGCTGGACGCGGCCGGTGTGAAGGACGCCGACCCGGCGAAGGCCCTGGCCGACGGCTCCGCGATGGACGTCTGGCGCCGCATGATCGCGGCCCAGGGCGGCGACCCGGACGCGGCCCTGCCCACCTCCCGCGAGCAGCACGTCATCAAGGCCCCGTCCTCGGGCGTCCTCACCCGCCTCGACGCCTACGACATCGGTGTCGCCGCCTGGCGCCTCGGCGCGGGCCGCGCCCGCAAGGAGGACCCGGTGCAGGCGGGCGCGGGCGTCGAGATGCACGCCAAGCCGGGCGACACGGTCACCGAGGGCCAGCCCCTGCTGACCCTGCACACCGACACCCCCGAGCGCTTCGAGTACGCGCTGCAGGCGGTGGAGGGTTCCTACGACATCGGGGCGGCGGGGACGGAGTTCTCGGCGTCGCCCGTCGTGCTGGAACGTATCGCCTGACCAGGGGAGTTTCCCTTTCGAGTGAACGGGATCGGTGGACCCCCACCGGTCCCGTTCGGCATGCTGGGATCGGTGACGCAACCGAAGGAGACCGCCATGAGCGCACTCACCGTGGGCCACGACCCCGAGCAGAGCTGGGACGACCTCGTCCGGTTCTGGGAGGAGATGGACTGGCCCGAGGGCAGCAAGGTGGAGATCATCGAGGGGATCATCACCGTGTCACCTGCTCCCGCACCCCGTCACAACGTGATCGCGGAACGCATCCAGCGTCGCCTGTACTCCGTGATCCCTGAGGACTGGGGGGTCTACCAGACACAGGCCATCGCCGTCCCTTCGCGGCTGGGCATGTTCATCCCGGACATCCTGGTCGCCCCGGTCCAGGAGTGCACCGAGGCGGACACCTATCTGCCGGGCGCCGTGGCCGAACTCGTCGTGGAGGTCACCTCCAGGAAGAACGCCCGCCACGACCGCGTGAGCAAGCCGGCCGCCTACGCCTCCGCAGGCATCCCGCTCTACCTCCTGGTCGACCGCTGGGCACCCGAGGGCCCCACCGCGACGCTCTACGGAGAGCCGCACGGAGACGTGTACCGCCCGCTCGCTGTCGCCAAGTTCGGCGAACTCCTCACCATCCCCGCTCCCTTCGACCTCGTCATCGACACCAGCGAGTTCCCCGAGACCTGAGTCACCCGAGCAGCGCCGCCACAACGACCAACACCGGCACCGACAACACCGTCGACAGCAGGATCGAGTCCCGCGCCAACCCCTCCGCCACCCGATAGCGGCTCGCGTACGTGTACAGGTTCTGCGCCGCCGGAAGCGCCGACGTCACCACCACGTCGAGGAGTTGGTGACCACGCAGCCCGAACACCCCCACCGCCAGCGCCCAGGCGGCCACCGGCTGGCCCACCGCCTTCAGTGCGACCGACAGGAACACGGGGAACCTGTCGGCGCCCCGCCCCGGCATCGTGCTGCCGCACAGGGAGATGCCGAAGGCCAGCAGGACCGCAGGGACCGACATGTTGCCGATCAGGGTCAGCGGGTCCATGACGGGAGCCGGGACCTTCAAGCCGGTCGCCGACACCGCCACCCCGGCCAGCGACCCGACCGCGATCGGGTTGCGCAGCGGCGTGAGCAGCCGTAGCCACAGCGGGCCCTTCTCTCCCTTGCCGGAGAGGTCCAGGACCGTCAGGGCGATCGGCGTGACCGCGATGATCTGGAACAGCAGCACCGGCGCCACCAGCGAGGCGTCGCCCAGCACATACACCGCGATCGGGATGCCGAGGTTGCCGGAGTTGACGTAACTGGAGCACAGGGCGCCGATCGTCGTACGGCCCACACTCCAGCCCCGCACGACACCGACCGCGACGAAGACACCGGCCGCGGCCGCCGTGCTCATGGCCGTCACCAGCAGCCGGCTGGAGAAGATCACCGACAGGTCGGCCTTCGCGAGCGTCGTGAAGAGGAGCGCGGGGGAGGCCACGTGGAAGGCCAGCTTGGTCAGGACCTCGCGGCCGTGTTCGCCGAGACGCCCCTGGCGTCCGATGCCATAGCCCACACCGATGACGACCGCGATGACCGCGAAACCCGTCAACACGCCCTGCACGGCGCCTCCTTGACGGAGTGGAGGAGACCGTCGGGTATCCAGGGCGGTGCTGATGCTTGGGGCATACACCCAACCTTCTTGGGAAGGTGGGAGCGGGTCAATGTGATCCCGGTCGGTGGACACGCCCGGTAGTCGGGTGTGCCGCGATGAGTTCCGCCCGCCGGCCCGGTCTACCGATCGTGGACGCCATGACACCCGCCGTACTCGTGCTGCCCGGCCCCGTCACCCGTGACGAGGTGGCGGGGCTGTGCGAGGACGTGCGCGAGCTGCTGGAGTCCACCGGGGCCGCGGTCGTGGTGGTGGACGTCGCCGCGATCGGGCCACCGGGGCTCGGTGCCGTGGACCTGCTGGCGCGGCTGGAGCTGGCCGCCCGGCGGGCCGGGGGCCGGATACGGCTGCGCGAACCCGCCCCCTCGCTACACGCCCTCCTCGACCTGGTCGGGCTCCGCATCGAGGTGGAGGGGCAGGCCGAACAGCGGGAACCAGCGCTGAGTGTCGAGGAAGAAGTGGAACCCGGTGAGCCGGCCGTCTGATATCTCCAGCACCTGCACCGCCCACGGGGTGAAGCCGCCCTTCTCCGGGTCCGGTTTGTACTGGGCGAACCCCGGCAGCCCGTTGACCTGCACCGGCACCAGTCGCGAGCCCTCGCAGGCGGAGCCCAGCGTCGTCATGAAGCCCGTGATGTCGTCGTGGCCCGTCAGCCACAGGTCGAACGGCGGCATCGTCATCACGGCGTCCTCGTGCAGCAACGCCGTCAGCGCGGTCATGTCGTAGCCCTCGAAGGCCGCGACGTAGCGGTCGAGCAGCTTCTGCTGCTCCGGGTCGAGCGGGTCGGAGACCGCCGCGGCCGCGGCCTTCTCGCCCTCCCGCTCGGCGAGCGTGGCCCGGGCCCGCTGCAGGGCGCTGTTGACCGACGCCACCGAGGTGTCGAGCAGCTCGGCGACCTCGCTCGCCTTCCAGGCCAGCACCTCGCGCAGGATCAGCACCGCGCGCTGCTTGGCGGGCAGCTGCTGCAGGGCCGCCATGAAGGCGAGCCGCACGGACTCCTTCGCGACGGCGGCTTCCGCCGGGTCCTCGACGGTCGGCAGCACGCGGGCGTCCGGCATCGGCTCGAGCCAGGTGTTGTCCGGGCGGGGGGAGAGGGCGGCCCTGGCGAGGGGCGTCGACTCGCTCAGGTCCATCGGGCGGGCGCGCTTGTTGCCTGCGGTCAGCATGTCCAGGCAGACGTTCGTCGCGATGCGGTACAGCCAGGAGCGGAGGCTGGAGCGGCCCTCGAACTTCTCGTAACTGCGCCAGGCGCGGACCATCGTGTCCTGTACCGCGTCCTCGGCCTCGAAGGAGGAGCCGAGCATGCGGTAGCAGTAGCCGGTCAGCTCGACGCGGTGTTTCTCGAGCCTGACGTCGAGGTCTGTCGTCATGGTCCACCCACCCCTGTGGCCGTTCTGTGTCGCGCCTTTGCGCCCAGCACGTCCGAAGCTAGCGCAGGGCACTGACAATGGCGTGCCGAGCGGGGAAAGGTGCAGGTGGGCTCGGGTTGCCGTCCCCAGGGGACTCCGCCCCCTGGACCCCCGATCGGCCTGAACGGTCTCGTCCTCAAACGCCGGACGGGCTGAGAGCAGCCCCTCCGGCGTTTGAGGAGCGAAGAAAGCTCAGTGCGCCGGCACCGGGCTCCGCCGCGCGGCGACCCGTGCCGCCCGCGACCCGAGCACCGTGATCGTCACAACTCCCAGCACCGCCAGCAGCCCGACCCCCACGGTCCCGGCCCAACCCCCGGCGTGGAACGCCAGCGCCCCCACCGTGCTCCCCGCACTCGACCCGACGTAGTACGCGGACTGGTACAGCGCAGACGCCTGCGCCCGCCCCGCCGTCGCCGTCTTGCTCACCGCCGACGACGCGACCGCATGCCCCGCGAAGAACCCGGCGGTGATCAGCACCAGCCCCAGCAGAACCGGGACCAGGGAACCCGCGAGGGACAGGACCAGGCCCGTCGCCGTCGTGCCGCCCGCCAGGTACAGGGCCCCACGGCGACCCAGCCGCCCCACCAACCGCCCGGCGGTGGACGCGGACACCGTACCCACCAGGTACACCAGGAAGATCGACCCGATGATGCCCTGCGGCAGCGAGAACGGCGCCTCCGTCAGGCGGTAACCGATCACCGTGTACACCCCGCCGAATACCGTCATGAAGAGCGCGCCGATCGCGTACAGCCGGCACAGCAGCGGGTTCGACAGGTGGTCGCGCACCGTCCGGGCCAGCACCCGCGGCCGCAGCGAGCCCGCCTTGAAGTGCCGCGGAGCGGGCAGCAGCAGCCGGAAGGCCACAGCGCACACCACCGCGATCGCACCGATGACACCGACCGCGACGCGCCAGCCCCATTCCTGCGCGACCCACCCGGTGATGACCCGGCCGCTCATACCGCCGACACTGTTGCCCGCGACGAACAGCCCGATCGCCGTGACCAGCGCCTTCGGCCGGACCTCCTCCGCGAGATAGGCGGTCGCCGACGCCGGAAGCCCGGCCAGCGCGGCACCCTGCACCGCCCGCAGCACCACCAGCGCGGTCAGCGAGGGCGCGAACGGGACCAGGAGCCCCACCGTCACCGCGACCGCCAGCGAGCCCGTCATCACCGTACGACGCCCGAACCGCTCCGACAGCGCACTCATCGGAAGGACGAACACCGCGAGGCCACCGGTCGCCGCCGCCACGGTCCAGCTCGCCGCACTCGCCGCCACGCCGAACTCGCCGGAGATCAGCGGCAGCAGGGCCTGCGTGGAGTAGAGCAGCGCGAAGGTCGCGACCCCCGCGAGGAAGAGCGCGAAGCTCATCCGGCGGTAGCCGGGCCCGCCCGGCGTCATACGGGAATCGACGGCAGGGCCGGCAGAGGCGACGGGGACAGCGGGGACAACGGATGCGGCGCCCACGACGGTGGACGCCCCGGTACTGGCGGGAGACATGCCTCGAAGCTACGTACGACCCGGCTCATCCGTCCAATGCATGGAATCGCCATAATCGTTCCCATGGTGCATCAACAGAGGTCACAAGCTCGCCTGTCACCGTCCAGTGACACAAAAGACACCGAGGACATCGTCTCGCTGCTCGCCCCGCGCCTCGCCCACTTCGCCGGGGTCGCCCGCACCGAGCACGTCACGCGCGCCGCCCAGGAGATGCAGGTCCCGCAGTCCACCCTCTCCCGGGCCATGGTCCGCCTCGAACAGGATCTGGGCGTCGACCTGTTCGCCCGTCGCGGCCGCACCGTCTCGCTCACCTCGGCCGGCCGCACCTTCCTCGGCTCCGTCGAACGCGCCCTCGCCGAGATCGAGCGCGCCGCCGAGGAGGTCCGCGCCGACGCCGACCCGGCCACCGGCAAGGTCGCCTTCGGCTTCCTGCACACCATGGGCGCGGAGACGGTTCCCGGCCTCATCCACGCCTTCCGGGCCGACCACCCCCGCGTCCGCTTCAGCCTGGTCCAGAACTACGGCGAGGCGATGCTGGAGAAGCTGCGCGCGGGCGAACTCGACCTCTGCCTGACCTCCCCGGTCCCCGACGCCCCCGACCTGGTGGCCCGCCGCCTCGACGAACAGAAACTCCGCCTGGTCGTCCCCGCCGACCACCCGCTGGCGTCCCGCCGCCGCATCCGCCTGGCCGAAGCAGCCGACGAAACCTTCGTCACCCTCGAACCCGGCTACGGCATGCGCCGCATCACCGACGACCTCTGCAAGGAGGCCGGCTTCCGGCCGAGGATCGCCTTCGAAGGGGAAGAAGCGGAGACCCTACGAGGCCTGGTGGCAGCAGGCCTCGGAGTAGCCCTCCTGCCCCCACCCGCCTTTCCCCGCCCGGGAGTCGTGGAACTCACGGTCACGGCCCCGAGAGCGGCAAGGGAAATCGGCGTGGCATGGCTGGACGGCCACCCGGACACACCCCCGGTGGCCGCCTTCAAGAGGTTCCTGCTCTCAAGAAGGGGCAACTTGCTCCCTGCCTGAGCGGCGGCGAACAACCCGGACCCCCGAGGTCTCACCGGCGCAGAGATTTACCGAACCCCGCAGCCAGGGGCATCCGCAGTCCCAACGGCGGCGGAGCCGCCAGCGCATCCTCCACCGGCCGCGAAAACGACCGCCCGAACAACACCCCCATCACGAAGTCCTCGGCCAGCGCGTGCACTTCACTCCGGTACTGATGCAACCCATGACCGTCGGAGTGCACTTCGAACCGGCACACGTCCCGGTTCGCCTTCTTCGCCCGCGCCGCCAGCCGGAAGGACAGCTCGGGGTCGCAGACCTCGTCCCTCGTGCCGTGAACGATCAGCACCCGCCGCCCCGCCAACTGCTTCACCGGTTCAGGCGAAGCCGCGACGTCCTCCCCCGGCAGCCAAGGCGCCATCGCCAGGACGGAGTTGACCGCCTCGTGCCCGCCCGCACGCAGTGCGGCCCGGCCGCCCATGCCGAGGCCGGCGAGGCAGACGGGGACGTCGCCGTAGCGCCGTACGGCTTCGTCCGCGGCCCAGGAGGCGTCTGCTGCCAGATGGGCCTCGCTGCCGTTCCAGCCGCGGTAGCGGTAGTGGACGACATGTGCGGCGAGGCCCTCCTCCCGCCCCGCGCGGGCCAGACGGCGGCCCAGTGCGCGTACGGAGGCGGTCGCCAGCACGGGGGACGGTCTGCGGGCCGACTCCTCGTCGCCGCCGGGGAGCAGCAGAACCACTCCGCTCACCGCCGTCGGCTCCGGGCCGAGTGCCCTCCCCAGCCGGGCCCGTCGAACCGGCGTCGCTTGGTGTGCCATGACAGAACAGTGTCAGAAGCGCGGGTGTACGTGCCCTGTCCATGCGGTCACCGTTACGTATCGACGGAGTTGTACAACCCGCGATCTACGCGCGTAGGAGGTAGAGTGCGGAAATGACGAGCCAGACCATCTCGAACACCCCGACGCCGGAGCAGATCCGCCGGGCGCCGAAGGTTCTGCTGCACGACCACCTCGACGGCGGCCTCCGCCCGGGGACGATCGTCGAACTCGCCCGCGACACGGGCTATGACCGCCTCCCCGAGACCGACGCCGGCAAGCTGGGCGTCTGGTTCCGGGAGGCCGCCGACTCCGGTTCGCTGGAGCGGTACTTGGAGACCTTCTCCCACACCGTCGGCGTGATGCAGACCCGCGACGCGCTGGTGCGGGTCGCGCGCGAGTGCGCCGAGGACCTCGCCGAGGACGGTGTGGTGTACGCCGAGGTGCGGTACGCCCCCGAGCAGCACCTGGAGGGCGGGCTGACCCTGGAGGAGGTCGTCGAGGCCGTCAACGAGGGCTTCCGGGAAGGGGAGCGGCTCGCGCGGCTCGGCGGTCGCCGGATCCGCGTGGGTGCCCTGCTGACCGCCATGCGGCACGCCGCCCGTTCCCTGGAGATCGCCGAACTCGCCAACCGGTACCGGGACTTGGGGGTGGTGGGCTTCGACATCGCGGGCGCCGAGGCCGGTTACCCGCCCACCCGGCACCTCGACGCCTTCGAGTATCTGAAGCGCGAGAACAACCACTTCACCATCCATGCCGGTGAGGCCTTCGGGCTGCCGTCCATCTGGCAGGCCCTGCAGTGGTGCGGCGCCGACCGGCTCGGACACGGCGTGCGCATCATCGACGACATCCAGGTGCACGCCGACGGCTCGGTGAAGCTCGGGCGGCTCGCCTCGTACGTACGCGACAAGCGCATCCCGCTCGAACTGTGCCCCAGCTCCAACCTCCAGACCGGGGCGGCGGAGTCGTATGCCGAACACCCGATCGGACTGCTGCGCCGACTGCACTTCCGTGCGACCGTGAATACGGACAATAGACTCATGTCGGGCACGAGTATGAGCCGGGAATTCGAGCACCTTGTCGACGCCTTCGGTTATTCGCTCGACGACATGCAGTGGTTCTCCGTCAATGCGATGAAATCAGCGTTCATTCCTTTCGATGAACGACTGGCGATGATCAATGACGTGATCAAGCCTGGATATGCCGAGCTGAAGTCCGAATGGCTGTTCCAGCAAACGGCTTCCACCAGCGGTTCTGTGCCCTCGGAGGGGTGACCGGGGATATCGGGGTGTGTGGAATGCGGACGGGTATTCACAACCCGTTCGCATTTCGATGTTTGCGGCGGGTGGGTGCCCGTGTTTACGGTCGAGACACCGCTCACATTTCCGCAACCCCATTTCGAGGATGCATTTCATGAAGCAGTCTGCTGCCAAGACCCTCGGTGTCGCCGCTCTCGGTGCCGCCTTCGCCGCCACGGGCGCGGGCGCCGCGAACGCGGCCCCGGCGGTCCCGGACGCCACCGGCATGCTGGGCTCCGTCACCAGCGCGCTCCCGGCGCAGAACGTCTCTCAGGCGCTGCCGGGTGCCCAGGCGGCGGTGGCCCAGGGCAAGCCCACCCTCGAGCGCGGTCTGTCCTCCGTGCGGCCGTCGGCCGGCGCGCTCACCGACGGATCCGCGCCGGTGGCCGGGCTGCTCGGTGGTATGCCGGTGCAGTCGAGCCTGCCCACGCACGGGCTGCCCGTGAACGGTCTGCCGCTCGGCTGACCCGCCTCCCGAACGCGCCGATGGGGCGCACCCCGGCCACGGGGTGCCGAAAACCGCGGGCCGCAGCCAGCCGCCGTTCACATCCCGGTGCGTGTGGTTGTCGCGGTGCGCCACGTG